>DASSOE010000148.1:0-12633 GCA_035700945.1 Sphingomicrobium sp.
GGTAATTGGTCTCTAGCTTGAGGCTGGTCTGGGATTATAGTGGCAGCGCACTAATCCGCGCGCAATAGCCTCGCCCGCTTCCGTCAGCTAAAGCCCACCCGCGCCGCCGGCGCAGAGATCGGGGGGTCTCATGAAACTGACGCTTAGCTTTGCCGCCGCTTCCGCCTTGCTCTTGCTTACGACCGCCGCCCAGGCCGCCCCGCCAACACCCGAACCGCCGCCCGCCACCAAGGGCCCGGTGGACGGCCTCGTCTCCTCCCCCGACAATTTCAAGCTGCTGCTCGAGAACGATCACGTGCGGGTGCTGCAATACACGCTCCTGCCCGGCGCGCTCGACCATTGGCACACGCACCCGCCGCGGGTCGGTTATGTGCTTTCGGGCGCGAAGATCCGGGTGACCGGGGCCGACGGCTCTACGCATGATAATGACGAGAAGACCGGCGACAATTACTGGGCCGATTTCTCACCGCTCCACGACACGCTCAACATCGGCACCACGCCCTACATCGCGCTGCTGGTCGAGGTGAAGGGCGCGCCGGCGGCGCCCGCCGCGGCCAAATGATCCTGTCCTACAGCACCCCTCCTGTGACTTAAGCTCGCGGATGGGCCAGCAAGCCGCGTCCCTTTCCAGTCCCCCTCGACGCTCGCTCGCGACGCCGCGCGCCGGCCCGGTTGTCACCCTCGATGTCACCGTCGCACCGCACACCTTTGTCACCCTCGACTGCCGGCTTCCCGACCGCGGCCGGCCAATCGCGGGTGACGAAGTGGAAGAAGGGGAAGCCCCCCGGTTTCACTCAGTCATGGTGACGCGGGACGTTTCCCGGGCGCGAAGCTTCCGCCTCGTGCGTGCGCATCGCGCGCGCGCGCGTAGGCTGGCTGCATTCGCTGCGTTTCGCCGCCCCACCCTATTTCCCCAATCGCACCAGCGCCTCGTCCAGCGCCTGCAGGAAACGCGACCGGTCCGCCTTGGCGAACGGCGCCGGGCCGCCGGTCACCCCGGCACCGGCGCGCAAGTCGGCCATGATCGCGCGCGTCGCGATCGCGCCGCCGATGCTCGCACTGGTGAACAGCTTGCCGTTGGGGCCGATGACGGCCGCGCCGTTCTTCAGACAGCGGTCTGCGAGCAGGATGTCGCCGGTGACCACCACCGTCTTCGCGTCCGCCTGCTCCACGATCCAGTCGTCCGCCGCGTCGAACCTGTCCGAGACAACCACCCGCTCGATCAGCGGGTGCGCGGGCACACGAAGGTGCGCGTTGCTGACCACCTTCACGGGCACCTCGCGCCGGAACGCGACGCGATACACCTCCTCCTTCACCGGGCAGGCATCGGCATCCACGAGGATGCGCACAGGATCGGGTCCGGTCATGATTCCGCTGTCCTGCAGCACCCCCTTTTTGCCGTCGAAGCTCGACGATGAATTCGCGCGCCTTTGCGGATGTCGTTGGCCCGCCGCCAGGTGACGTTCACGCCGGTGACGACGCCGCGCGCGCCAAGGGAAACGCGCGGTTCAGCCGCGCCCGGATTATCGATCGAGGAAGCCTGGCGAGCGGTTGCGCTGCGACACGGCATCCGCCCCGAGCAAGTGGAAATTGCCGTTCGACCTTGAGCGGCGACCGAGCGGCGTGCGCCTAGTCGTTCTTGAGATTCTCCAGTCCGCGCTGGGCGCCCTTTTGCGAGGGGTTGGCGGCGATCGTCTTGACCTTGGCCTTCTTCGGCTTGCGTGCTTCCTTGTTGGATCTCTGCTGGCCCTTGGCCATGGCGGCTCTCCTGCGGCGGCGCCCGGATGCGCTGCTTCGGCGGCCTTATAGCCGTTCGGCGGCGCCGTTCCTATCCGCCCGGACTTGCGCTCAAGCCTTCGGCGGCTGCGCGAACCGCTTCTTGAGGTCGGCGCGGATCGAGGCGCCCGAAAGATGCGCGTCGATGTTGGTGTAGCCCTCGTGCCTCAGCGCCTTCCTGATCTCCTCGACGCTGGAGAAGGCCGGAGCCAGTTGAAATGCGCGTTCGATGATGTGCGGAGTCTGCAAGTTGAATTCCCGAAAAATTTCGTCCCCGTCACAAACGCTCGGGACCGCCGTTCCGTTCCTGCTGCCGGCGGTGCGGCTGATCCACGAGCACCGGCAAGTCCGTGACTTTCGGTCGAAGGTGGCGGCCATCCGTCGACTTTGCGTGGAAAGCCTTCGCCGGGAGGCATAGCATGAGTGCCGTCCGCCCAGGGGAACGCATCGTGTCCACGCCTCGCCGCGCCCTGTTGCTCGCAGTCGGCCTGATTCTCGTCGGCCCGGCAATCGGCGCGGCCACTGCCCCGCCGCGGATCGGCAAGCCGCGGCCGGCGCCGCCAACGCCGCCGAACGTCCCGCCTTTGCCGCCGGCCCATTTCGACCCGACGCTTGCGGTCGGCGGAAAGGATTTGCAGGCGCGCAAGGTCGAAACCCGGCTCAGCGTCGAGGTCCACGTCAACGGTCGCGGGCCATACCGCTTCATCGTCGACAGCGGCGCCGACACCTCGGTCGTCGGCCTGCGAATCGCCCGCGACCTCCAGCTGCCGCTCGGCACGCCGGTGATCCTCAACGGCATGACGGCGCGCAACATCGTCGACCGGGTCAAGGTCGACTCGCTGACCGTCGGCTCGAACACGATCGACGATCTCGAACTGCCCGCGCTCAGGGAAGTCGATGTCGGCGGCGACGGGATGATCGGCATCGACGCGCTCGCCCGGCAGCGGCTGATGCTCGATTTCGAGAAGCGCCTGATCAAGGTCGAGGACGCCCGCATCCGCGAGCCGCACGAGCCCGGCGAAATCGTCATCACGGCGCGGCGCGAGCACGGCCAGTTGATCCTGACCCACGTCCGCGCGGCGGGCTACGAGCTCGATGCGATCATCGACACCGGGACCGAGATCACGATCGGCAATCTCGCCCTGCGCGACAAATTGATGCGACACAATCGCGACAAGTTCATCACGGTCCCGGTCACCGGCGTCACGGGCGAAACGGTCAAGCTGCAACTGGCGCGGATCGGGGAGCTCAGGCTCGGGCCGGTGACCCTGCACGACGTGCCGATGGCCTTTGCCGACGTGCCCCCGTTCAAGATGTTCGGACTTTCCGACCAGCCGGCGCTGCTGCTCGGCACCGACATCCTCGAAACCTTTCGCCGGGTCTCGCTCGACTTTCGCGCGCGCAAGGTCCGGTTCCAGCTGAGGCAGTGCGACGCGGCGGTGACCATCAGCACCGACCCTGGCAACTTCTCGCGCCTGTCGTCGCACGTCGATGAAGTATGCCGACGCTAGCGCGCCGCGGCCGGACTCGACATGCCACCGACACGGGCGCAGAATCGTGCCCGGAGGCCGCCCGTGTGCATCTCAGGCTTCGTGTGTCCAAGTGTATCCGCGCCGTTGCCCACGCCAGCGGATCGGGGCAGGACAGCCTTTCCCCACTCGCCGCGGCGCGGATTTCAGCAAATCCTCACGACCCACTCATGCCGTTCACCGCTCCATCCGCTCTCATCGGCGGTGCTGAAGAAGGAGCCAGTCCATGTTGATCCCCCTCGCATTCGCGCTTGGCGTTCAGGCCGCCGCCACGGCCCCCGACACGACTCAGGAACCGCCGTCGGAAATTGTCGTCCAAGGGACGCGCGTCGGAAGGCAGCAGATCCGCGATTTCGTGAAGACCGTCATCGACGTGCCATCCACCGGGCAGATCGCCCGGTTCCAGGCAAAGGCCTGCCCGGTCGTGATGGGTCTGCCGCCGGCACAGAGCGCTGCGATCGCCGAGCGCATGCGCCGGGTCGCGGCGGCAGCGGAGGTCGGCGTCGCACCAACCGGATGCACGCCCAACGTGTTCGTGATCGTGGCCGCCGACAAGAAATCCGCGATCGCGCAGCTCGATCGGCGCTATCCGGTCTATTTCAGCGGGATGTCGGACCGCGACGTGCGCCGGCTCGAAGCCGACCCGGCGCCCGCGGTCGCCTGGCAGGTGCGCACTCGCTACAGCGCCGACGGCGAGTTCCTCGAAAAGCCGATCGGCGGCTTTTATGTCGTCAGGGGCACGCACAACCCCTCGCGGCTGCGATCGTCGAGCGTCCCCACGTTCCTTGCGTCGGTCGTGGTGATCGATCTCACGGCCGCGGGCGGGCTCACGGTCACCCAGCTCGCCGATTATGCCGCGATGCGGACCTTCGCCGCGACTGATCCCGACCGCGTCGTGAAGACAGGCGCGCCGACCATCCTCGGCGTACTGGGCCAGCCCGACGACAAGCCGTTGCCGATTACCCTCACCTATTGGGACCTGGGTCTGCTCAGGGCGCTCTATTCGACCGACAATGCATATTACGCGGGCTACCAGCGCGGCGACATCGAGCAGGTGATGAGGCAGGAGCTCGAGCGCGCGCGAACCCGCGACAAGCAGCACTGAGCGAGTGGCAGCCGGCGAATCGACAACTCGGTTCACCACGAAGGGCCGCACCCCCTTGGGGATGCGGCCCTTCGTCCGCTCAGCAGCCGCAGTTCTTGCAATTGCACGGATCGCAGCGGCAGCCGCCTTTGGTGCAGCTGCAGGTGCAGGCAGGCGCATTCTTGTCGATCGTCTTTACCATTGCTCGTTTCCCTTTTTGCGAGGCGTTGATTCGCACTCGGTGAAACGCCTATGGCCTCTGTACCATGGTACGGAATCAAGCGAAAAATTCGGACACGATCGGCGGGCTTGCCAGAACTGCCGGTGTCGGGGTGGAAACAGTGCGTTACTATCAGCGGCGCGGGCTGCTGCCCGAGCCCGCACGACCGCCGGGCGAGGTGCGCCGCTACGGCGCCGACGACGTGAAGCGGCTCCGCTTCATCCGCTCGGCCCAGACGGCCGGCTTCACGCTGAGCGAAATTGGCGAGCTGCTGGAGCTGTCAGCCTCTGACGACCGTCCCCGCGCCCGCGAGCTCGCCCGCGCACGCATTGAAGCGCTCGATTCGAAGATCGCCGAGCTCGAGCAGGCGCGCAGCGCGCTTGCCGGCCTGGCCGCCGCATGCGCAGCCGAGCGGGACGGTCCATGCCCGATCCTGGATGCGTTCAACCCGAACTAGCGGCGGCCTCCAGTTCAGATGAGCGAGGCCACGAACGCGCCGATCAGGAGGGCCGCAGCGCCGCCGACCAACAGGACGTCGCGGATGCCGCTTTCGACATATTCCTGGTGATCGCCCTCGCCGAAATCGTCGCGGGAGCGATGATGAAACATCTCGCCGATCCGTTGCATGACCACCTCCTCTGCAAGCGGAATCAGCACCATACGCCCGGTGCGCGAGTCGCGCCAAACAACCGTTGTCTGTTCGGACGCGAAGCCGAGCGGGATGCTCGTTTCGCCAGCGTTCACAATCGGCGAACCGAGCCCTCGGCCCCGATGAATAGACCAACAATCGGCGCCGCTCGCGGGTTGACCTCCCGGCAGTCCCGAAAAGGAGGAGTACGGACATGAGACGCACGATGATTTTCGCAACGACGGCGGTAACAGCCGCTGTGCTGGGCACCGCGCCCGCCGAAGCGCAGCGCTGGAACAACTGGCGCACCATCGCCTACCAGACCGTCAACGGCCGCGACACCGACAACATCCGGGTGCGGGGCACAGCGCGCTACCGGCAACTTCGTGTGTGCGTCTACGGCGGGCCCATCCACATGCGCGACGTCGACGTCTGGTTCCGCAACGGCAGGCGCCAGGACATCGGCACCCGGCGCCTCATGCGGCCCGGGACCTGCACGCGCAACCTCGACCTTCGCGGCTATTATCGCGACGTGACCCGCGTCCGCCTCAAATATGCACCGCTCGCGCGGGGCTGGGTGCGCCCGCTGATTCGCGTCCAGGTCCGCTGAGGCTGCCCGGTCATAGATTGTTGTTGGCGGCGGTGTCCGTCGCGTTGCCGGCCGTATTCGCTGCGCCGGTCGTGGCGGCGCCGCCACCGGATTCGCATGCTGCTTCACCCATCGTCGTCGAGCGGAACGAAGCGGTCGGGCAATCGCGATCGTTCTCGCGGCAATGCGGATGAGCCGCGGACGGCGCCGGAACCGTGCTCGCCTGCTGATCATTCATTCCCATATCCCGTCACTCGCAAGGAGAGCGACATGTCGAGCGCGAAGACCACGACCAATCACGACGAGATCCGCAAATGGGTAGAGAAGCGCGGGGGCCATCCCGCCGTCGTCAAATCGACGGAAAGCAAGGGCGAGCCGGGCGGGCTGCTCAGGATCGACTATGACGAACCCGGAGGCAATGACGACACTCGCCTGCACCGGATCAGCTGGGACGAGTTCTTCAAGTCGTTCGACCAGAACGACCTCGCGTTCCTCTACGACCCGGAGGGCGACAGCCGCTTCAGCAAGTTCGTGGCCAAGGAATCGGCGAACGGCTGACCACCGGCTCGGCGGTCAGCGGCCCTTGAGCTTCTTCACCGCGGCGAGCGTGCGCTGCACGTGCTCGCTGGGGTCGAGATTCGTATATTCCATAACAATCTTGCCGTTGCGATCGATCACATAGGACGTGCGGTTCGCATATTCGGGCTTTTGCTTGAGCACCACGTCATAGGCCTTGCGGACGTCGCCGTCCGCCGTCGCCACAGGAAACTGGTTGCGGCACTCCTCGACCGAGAATTTCTGCAGCGTCGGCAGGTCGTCCGCCGACATGCCGACGACGCGGGCGCCGAGCTTCTTGAACTCGGCCGAAGCCTCGCTGAACGCATGGGCTTCGGCGGTGCAGCCGCTGGTAAATGCCTTGGGGAAGAAATAGAGCACCAGCGGCCCGTGCTTGAGCTGGTCGGCGAGGTGAAGCTTGAACGGCTTGCCGGCGACCGCGCCGGTGGTGGTGAAATCCGGCGCCTTTGACCCGATTGGCAGCGCGCCGAGCGCAGGCGTCGCGAGAAGAGCGGAACCGGCGAGTGCCAACAGAAGCATGCGCATGCGAGTCTCCTTCGCCGGACCGCTTACCGCTGGCCGCCCAAAAGTGCGAGCGTGAGTTCATCCGGCTTCCCTTCGAAGAATGCCAGCAGCGCGCGCTCGAAGCTGGCCTTCGGCTCGATCCGGTCGAACAGCGTCAGGCTCGAGCGGAGCTTCATCGAATCGACGGGTCCCAGGATCTGCTCGGCGCTGCGCCCGTCCGCCCATCGCAGCAAAATCTCGACGGCCTGCCGCAAGCGCGACCCGAGCACCGGGTGCGCAAGATAGGTGCGCGCCTCTTCGAATGACGCCAAGCCGAAGAATTCGGCCGTGGGGCTTCGGCCGAGCCCGGCAAGCTGGGGAAAGACGAACCACATCCAGTGGCTCTGCTTCGATCCCCCGCGGAGCTCGGCGAGCGCCTGCTCTATCACTCCATCCTGGGCGTCGATGAAGCGCTGCAGCTTGTAGGGATCGGAAGGGTCCACGCCGCGATCATGCCCTTCGGGGCAGCGGCGGGAAAGAGCCGCTGGCGCCTATTGCGCGGGCGCCAGCAGCCCTGCGAGGACGTAGAACAGGATCATCACCGGGCCGGTCAACAGCGTCGCTGCGACGAAGCCGAGTCGGATGATGGTCGGATCGATGCCGCTGTAGTCGGCGAGACCGGCGGCGACGCCCATGACCTTGGCGTCGCCGCGGTTGATCAGGAAACGCTGGTTCATCTGGGTTTCCTCGAATGGAATGGCTTCAGGCGATCGGCAGCGAAGTCGCGGCCGAAACCAGCAGAAGCGCGCTGATGAAAGCGCCGGCGAAGACCGTCGCGGTCTCGCGGACGGAAGTGAACGAAGCGAACATTGGTAACCCCTTTGCATTGCTCTTCGGACCCACCATTGGGGCCGTGCCATATTCAATGCAGGGAGCGTGCCAATTTGGAAAAACCATTGTTTTACAGTGGTCGCGAACGGTCGGCCGCGTGATTTTCCAGCGCTGGCTGCCGGAAGTTGGGAATTTTCACCGCGCTGCGGCCACAACGCGCGTGCCGACGAGTGTTCGGAAATGGACGTGCGCTACACTTGTAGCGCCCACTTGTGGTCATCCGCGCGGGTGGTCCGGCTCAACTCGAGGTGGTGTCGCCGCCGTCGGGGTGAAGCACCTGTCCCGTCATGTAGCTCGCATCCTCGCACGCGAGGAAGAGGAAGCTCGGCGCCACCTCGTTTGGCTGGCCCGGACGCCCCATCGGCGTGTCCTTCCCGAACTTGGGAAGGTCTTCCTTCGGCTGCCCTCCGAACGGGTTGAGCGGAGTCCAGATCGGCCCTGGTGCGACCGCGTTCACGCGGATTCCATCCTTCACCAGATTCTTCGCGAGTGCGCGGGTGAAGCCGAGGATGGCTCCCTTGGTCGAGCTATAGTCGAGCAGGTCGGGCGAGCCCTTGTATGCCGTTTCCGACGTGCAGTTGATGATCGCGGCGCCTTTCTTGAGATGCGGCCGGGCCGCCTGCGTCATGAAGAACATGCCGAAGATGTTGGTCTGGAATGTGCGCCGGAGCTGGTGCTCGTCGATGTCGGTGATGTCCTTGTCGGGATGCTGCTCGCCGGCATTGTTGACGAGGATGTCGAGCGCGCCGAGCTGCTCGACGGTCTGGCGGACAGCGTCTTCGCAAAAGCCTTTGTCGCCGATGTCGCCGGCCATCGTCACCGTTCGGCGGCCCTCCTTCTCGACGATCTCCTTCGTCTTCTTCGCGTCGTCATGCTCGCACAGATAGACGATGGCGATATCCGCGCCCTCACGCGCGTAGAGTGCGGCGACCGCGCGGCCGATGCCGCTGTCGGCGCCGGTGATCAGTGCGACCTTGCCCTTGAGCCGGCCCGACCCGCGGTAGCGCGGCTGCCAATCGGGCTTCGGCTCGAGGTGGCTTTCGTGCCCAGGCTCCTGATCCTGGTGAACCATCGGCTCCATGACGTCGGACTGGTCGTTCATGGCTTACTCCTTCGGCGCAATGCCCATGTCCTCGCGCTCGAAGTCGTCAGTTGTTGCCTGGCTCATGTCATTGCTGCCGGCCTGGCCGACGCGACGGCCGCCCGGCGTCTTCGGGCGAGAGCGCTTGGATGCTGGTTGCTTCATGCGTCAGGAACCGCCCGCAGTGGAGCCGGTTCCAGCGTTCGTCGAGCTCTCGATCAGCCCCTGCGCGGCTTGTCACGCGGGCGGTCCCTGGCTTCCGCCGCTCTGGGTTCCTCCACACGGCACCGGGCGACGAGCGTGGGGAAATCGAAATTGCTGTTCTCCATCAGCGCCGCCCCGGCCGAGGCCGTGCACTGCGCCTCGGTCACATAGCGTGTCTGCAGCGTGGCCACCGGCGTGCAGTCAGTCCCGCCGTCGGCGCAGCCGAGGATTGCAATTACGAAATACGCCGGACCCATTTGGAAGCATCCCCTAAGATGCTGTTTTAACCATCGATTTTCCCGCCGGTTCCGCACCTTTGCAATTGTTCTCGTTTGCCGTGGGCACATGCCTTTCTTACCTAAGCGCAATGGCGGCAGCGGGAACACACCAGGAGAAGGCAAAGCCGGGTGCCGGCTTTGGCGCGCTGTGGCGCTTCCTGCCGATGTTATGGCCGAAAGGCGCGACCGAGTTGAAGGCGCGCGTCATCGCCGCCGTGCTGCTTGTCCTTGCCGGCAAGGCCGTGATCCTCCTCGGTCCCTATGCGCTGAAGCTCGTCGTCGACCGGATGAGCGCGCACGCCGCCTTCGCCGTCGTCGCCGGGCTGGTCCTCGCTTATGCCGGAGCCCGCTTCGGCGGCGTCCTCTCGGACAATTTGCGCAATGCCGTGTTCGAGAAGGTCGGCCAGGACGCCGCGCGACGGCTTGCCGGCGAAGTGTTCCGGCACATCCACGACCTTTCGCTTCGATTCCACCTCGAGCGCCGCACCGGATCGCTGACCAAAATCGTCGAACGGGGAACCAAGAGCATCGACATGATGCTCTATTTCATCCTGTTCAACATTGCCCCCACCGTAATCGAACTAACCGCGATCTGTGTGATCTTCTTCGTGAAGTTCGGCGGCGGCCTTGTCATCGCGACGCTGGCGATCGTCGCCATCTACATCGCCTTCACCCGTTGGGTGACCGACTGGCGCTCGCAGATCCAGCGCCACATGAACGAGGTCGACAACAAGGCGATCGGCCGCGCGGTCGATTCGCTGCTCAACTACGAAACGGTCAAATATTTCGGCGCCGAGGACCGCGAGGCGAAAAGATACGAAGAGGCCGTCGGCGCCTTCGCCAAGGCCTCGGTCCGCAACGAGGTCTCACTCGCCTGGCTCAACATCGGCCAGTCGCTGATCACCAATCTGATGATGGCGGGTGCCATGGTCTTCACCGTGTGGGGATGGAGCCGGGGCCGCTTCACGCCGGGCGACGTGGTATGGATCAACGGCCTGCTGATGCAGCTCTTCCGCCCGCTCGACATGCTCGGCTGGGTCTATCGCTCGATCCGCCAGGGGCTGATCGACATGGAAGCGATGTGGGACCTTCTCGACACGCCGTCCGAGGTCACCGACAAGACGGCCGCGCCCGCGCTTAACGTCAGCAGCGGCAATGTCCGCTTCGAGGACGTGCACTTCGGATACGAACCCGGGCGCGAGATCCTGAAAGGGGTCTCGCTCGACATCCCCGCCGGCACCAGCTGCGCGATCGTCGGTCCTTCGGGCGCCGGGAAGTCGACCATCGCCCGGCTGCTCTACCGCTTCTACGACCCGACCTCCGGCCGCATCCTGATCGATGGGCAGGAAATCACGGACGTGACGCAGAAGAGCCTTCGCGCGTCGCTCGGGATCGTCCCCCAAGACACCGTGCTGTTCAACGACAGCATCGGCTACAACATTGGCTACGGCAGGGACGGCGCGAGCCAGGCTGAAATCGAAGCCGCCGCGCGCGGAGCCGCGATCGATCGCTTCATCGCGGTCCTGCCGGACGGCTATGAATCCATGGTCGGCGAGCGCGGGCTCAAGCTCTCGGGCGGTGAGAAGCAACGCGTGGCGATCGCGCGCACACTGCTCAAGAACCCGCCGATCCTAGTCCTGGACGAAGCGACGAGCGCGCTCGACAGCCGCACGGAGCAGGAAATCCAGGCGACGCTCGACAGGGTCGCGCGCAGCCGCACCACGATCATGATCGCGCATCGCCTGTCGACAATCATCGATGCCGATCAGATTCTCGTGCTCGACAATGGCCTCATCGCCGAACGCGGCACACACGAGGAGTTGCTCGACAAAGGTGGGCTCTATGCCGAGCTGTGGCAGCGCCAGGCAGCCGAGCGGCTGGCCGAAGAGGTTGCCGAGGCCGCCGAGTAGCGACTAAGCTCGGGCTTTCCCCGCGGCGCGCTCGGTCCGCAAGACAAAGCGAGTAAATGACCGACCCGCACACCATCCTCAAACAGACGTTCGGCTTCGACCATTTCCGCGGCGTTCAGGAGCAGGTGATTTCGCGCGTGCTCGGCGGACAGCACACCCTAGCGGTGATGCCGACCGGCGCGGGCAAGTCGCTGTGCTACCAGCTTCCGGCGCTCGCGCGAGAGGGAACGGCGCTGGTGATTTCGCCGCTGATCGCGCTGATGCACGACCAGATCCGCAGCGCCGATGCGATCGGCATCCGTGCTGCCTCGCTGACCTCGGCGGACGGCGACCGCGAACGGACGATCGAGCGGTTTCGCAACGGCGAGCTCGACCTCCTCTATGTCGCCCCCGAGCGCGCGACACTCGATGGATTCCGGCGGCTGGTCGACCGCGTGAACCTGTCGTTGATCGCCATCGACGAGGCGCATTGCGTCAGTGAGTGGGGCCACGACTTCAGGCCCGACTACCGCAAGCTCAAGCCGCTGGTCGATGATCACGCCGAGGTGCCGCGGCTGGCGCTCACCGCGACGGCGGACCGCCGCACGCGCGCCGATATTCTCGCCCAGCTCGGCATTCCCGACGAGGGGCTGATCGTCGCCGGCTTCGACCGGCCCAACATCCGCTATCATGTCCGGCCGCGCGAGCAGACCGGCAAGCAGCTGCGCGACCTCCTCGCCGCGCAGCCCGGCTCCGCGATCGTCTACGCGCCAAGCCGCGACAAGGCGGAGAAGATTGCGGAGCAGATCGCCCGCGACGGGCGGCCGGCGCTGCCCTACCACGCGGGTCTCGAGCCGCAGGTGCGCGCGCGCAACCAGTCGGCGTTCGTCAGTTCCGAGGAGATGGTGATCGCCGCGACGGTCGCCTTTGGGATGGGCATCGACAAGCCCGACGTGCGGCTCGTCGCCCATGCCGCGATCCCGAAGAGCATCGAGGCCTATTACCAGGAGACCGGCCGCTCCGGCCGCGACGGCGAGCCCGCCGAGGCCTGGCTGTTCTGGGCAGCGCAGGATTTCGCGCGGGCGCGCCAGCGGATCGAGCAGGAGGTCGAGCCGGAGCGGCGCCCGGGCGAGCGCGAACGGCTGAACGCGCTCGCGATGCTCGTCGAAACGCCGCTGTGCCGCCGCGCGATCCTGCTCCGTCACTTCGGCGAAGACCCGCCGGCGCGCTGCGGCAATTGCGACAATTGCCTGAACCCGCCGGCGACGATCGACGCGACCGAAGTTGCGCGCAAGCTCCTCTCCGCCGCCTTCCGCACCGAGATGCGGTTCGGCGTCGGCCACCTCGCCGACGTGCTCGCCGGCAACGACAACGAGAAGGTTCGAAGCTTCGGCCACCACCGGCT
>DASSOE010000149.1:0-27674 GCA_035700945.1 Sphingomicrobium sp.
CTCTCCCCGCTCGTGCTTCGCACGAGTCGACCCTCTCCCCCTGAAGGGGGCGAGGGTTGGCGTTCGGCACGGCTCCAGTCCAATCGAAAGCGTTCAGACCGTCAATGCCTAAGCGCACCGACATCTCCTCCATCCTCATCATCGGCGCGGGGCCGATCGTCATCGGGCAGGCGGCGGAGTTCGATTATTCTGGATCGCAGGCGGTCAAGGCGCTGAAGTCCGAGGGCTATCGGGTCATCGTCGTCAATTCGAACCCGGCGACGATCATGACCGACCCGGAGCTTGCCGACGCGACCTATATCGAGCCGATCACGCCGGCGATTGTCGCCAAGATCCTCGAAAAGGAGCGCCCAGACGCGGTGCTTCCGACGATGGGCGGGCAGACGGCGCTCAACACCGCGCTGGCCTTGTTCAAGGACGGAACGCTGGAGCGGCTCGGGATCGAGCTGATCGGGGCCAATGCCGAGGCGATCGAGAAGGCCGAGGACCGGCTCAAGTTCCGCGAGGCGATGGACAGGATCGGGCTCGAAAGCCCGCGCTCGGCAATCGCGCACAGCCTCGAGGAGGCGCTCTCCGGCCTCGAGACGGTGGGGCTGCCGGCGATCATCCGGCCGAGCTTCACGCTTGGCGGGACGGGCGGGGGAATCGCCTACAACCGCGACGAGTTCGTGCAGATCGTCTCCGGAGGGCTGGAGGCGAGCCCGACCACCGAAGTGCTGATCGAGCAATCGGTGCTCGGCTGGAAGGAATATGAGATGGAGGTCGTGCGCGACCGCGCCGACAACGCCATCATCATCTGTTCGATCGAGAATGTCGACCCGATGGGGGTGCACACGGGCGACTCGATCACCGTCGCGCCGGCGCTGACTTTGACCGACAAGGAATATCAAAGGATGCGCTCCGCGAGCATCGCGGTCCTGCGGGAAATCGGCGTCGAAACAGGTGGTTCCAACGTTCAGTTCGCGGTTGATCCTAAGACCGGGCGGATGGTCGTGATCGAGATGAACCCGCGCGTGTCGCGCTCGTCGGCGTTGGCGTCGAAGGCGACCGGCTTCCCGATCGCCAAGGTCGCCGCCAAGCTGGCTGTGGGTTACACGCTCGACGAGATCGCCAACGACATCACGGCCGGGGCGACGCCAGCGAGCTTCGAGCCGACGATCGATTATGTCGTCACCAAGATCCCGCGGTTTGCGTTCGAGAAGTTCAAGGGCGCCGACGCGATCCTGACGACGTCGATGAAGTCGGTCGGCGAGGTGATGGCGATCGGGCGCAGCTTTGCAGAGAGCCTTCAGAAGGCGCTGCGCAGCCTGGAAACGGGCTTGTCCGGCCTCGACCGCGTTCGCGAGCTCGAGAATGCCGATCCGGCGGAGATCGAGCGAGTGCTGGCGCGCCCCACGCCCGACCGGCTGTTGGTCGCCGCGGAAGCGCTTCGGCAGGGTTTCACGGTCGAGCGGATCAACGAGATCGCGCATTTCGACCCATGGTTTTTGAGGCGCTTGGAAGAGATCGTTCACGCCGAGGAGCAAGTTCGGCTGGACGGGCTTCCGAGCGAAGCGCGCGGCATGCGGCGATTGAAGGCGATGGGCTTTTCGGACGCGCGGCTGGCGCAGCTGTCGCTTCGTTCGGCGCACGTCGAGCGCGAGATGAGCGAAGCGATCGCCGTCGGCGGGTCGGGCGTCGTCCACAGCGCGATGCGGGCGATGACCGGGGGAATCACCGAAGGCGAGGTGCGCGCGCACCGGCTCCGGCTCGGCGTGAGGCCGGTGTTCAAGCGCATCGACAGCTGCGCCGCCGAATTCGACGCGGCGACGCCGTACCTCTACTCGACCTACGAAGCGCCGCTGTTCGGCGAGCCCGTGGACGAGGCCGAGGTTTCCGGCCGCAGGAAGGTGATGATCCTCGGCGGCGGCCCGAACCGGATCGGCCAGGGGATCGAGTTCGATTATTGCTGCTGCCATGCTGCGTTCGCGCTCGGCGGCGACCGCAACGGCCAGGCGGGGGCCGGCTTCGAAGTGATCATGGTCAACTGCAACCCGGAGACGGTCTCGACCGACCCCGACACGTCGGACCGGCTCTATTTCGAGCCGCTGACGATCGAGGACGTGCTCGAGATCGTGCGGCGTGAGCAGGAGAAGGGCGAGCTGCTGGGCGTCATCGTCCAGCTCGGCGGGCAGACGCCGCTCAAGCTGGCGGCCGAGCTTCAGTCGGCGGGGGTGCCGATCCTCGGCACCTCGCCCGACAGCATTGATCTCGCCGAGGACCGCGAGCGGTTCGCAGCGCTGGTGCAGCGGCTGAGCCTCAAGCAGCCGGCCAACGGCATCGCGCGCAGCCGCGACGAGGCGCTGCGGGTGGCGGAGCGGATCGGTTATCCCGTGCTTCTGAGGCCGTCCTACGTGCTCGGCGGGAGGGGCATGGAGGTCGTCGACGGGCCGCAGCAGCTCGACCATTATATCGCCACGGCGGTGCAGGTGTCAGGCCGCAGCCCGGTGCTGATCGACCGCTATTTGCGCGACGCGATCGAGGTCGACGTCGATGCGATCTGCGACGGCACGGACGTCGCGGTCTGTGGAGTCCTCCAGCACATCGAAGAGGCAGGGGTCCATTCGGGCGACAGCGCCTGCTCGATCCCGCCGCACAGCCTTTCGGACGCGGTGATCGCGGAGATCGAGCGGCAGACCCGGGCGCTCGCGCTGGCGCTCAAGGTCAAGGGCCTGATGAACGTTCAGTTCGCGGTGAAGGATCGCGACGTCTACTTGATCGAGGTCAACCCGCGCGCGAGCCGGACGGTGCCGTTCGTCGCCAAGGCGATCGGCAGGCCGCTCGCCAAATATGCGGCGCGGGTAATGGCCGGTGAGCCGCTGAGCAGCCTCGGCGAGATCGGCCATGGGATCGATTATGTCGCGGTGAAAGGGCCCGTATTCCCGTTCGCGCGCTTCCCCGGCACCGACCCGGTTCTTGGGCCGGAAATGAAGAGCACCGGCGAAGTCATGGGAATCGATACGGATTTCGACATCGCTTTCGCCAAGGCGTTGCTCGGCGCGAGCATGATCCTGCCGCAGGGCGGCACGGCGTTCGTGTCGGTCAAGGACACCGACAAGGACAATATCGTGCCGGCGGTCGAGGAGCTGGTCGAGCTCGGCTTTTCGATTATCGCGACCGGCGGGACGGCCGCTTACCTCCAGGCGAAGGGCTTGCCGGTCAGCCAGGTGAACAAGGTCGCGCAGGGCCGTCCGCACATCGTCGACAAGCTCCTCGATGGCGAGGTTGCCCTGGTCTTCAACACGACGGAAGGCTGGCAGTCGCTCAAGGACAGCCACTCGATCCGGGCAACCGCGCTTAACCGCAAGGTGCCCTATTTCACGACCTCGGCGGCGAGCCTTGCCGCGGCGCGGTCGATCGAGGCGGTGCGGGGTCACGCGCTTGAAGTCGCGTCGCTCCAATCCTATTATTCCGCCCCCTAGAGACAGCTTCCACCGACAATCTGCTGGTTTCCGCGCGCTTCCCGAAGCGCGCCTGGGCAGAGCATTGAAAAGGGTTTGAGAACATGGCGAGTGCCGACAAGGTGCCGATGCTCGAAGAGGGGCATCGCAAGCTCAACGAGGAGCTGAAGCGGCTCAAGAACGAGCGGCCCGAAATCGTGGAGGCGATCGAGGCCGCGCGCGCGCACGGCGACCTCAGCGAGAATGCCGAATATCATGCCGCCAAGGAGCGGCAGGGGCAGATCGAGGCGACGATCGCCGATCTCGAGGACCGGCTCAGCAGGGCGATGGTGATCGACCCGAAGTCGCTGTCCGGCGACAAGGTCGTGTTCGGGGCGACGGTGACGCTGACCGACGAGGACGACAAGAAGGTGAAGTACCAGCTGGTCGGCCAGGTCGAGGCCGACGCCAACCAAGGTCGAATCAGCTACAATTCGCCGCTCGGCCGAGCGCTGATCGGGAGGCAGGCCGGCGAGGAGGTCGAGGTCTCCACGCCCTCGGGCGACCGTTATTACGAGATCAAGAAGATCGAGTTCGTCTGAGCTCGATGCAGCGGCTCACCAGCAGCGTCACCAACATGATCGCGGTCCTGACCGCGGTGGCGTGGCTGCTGGCGGTCGCGGCGGGCCTGTCGGAGCAGGCTCAGCTGGCGCTCGGTTTCATTCCCGCCCGGCTGAGCGGCGCCGCGGTGTCGTGGCCGGCGGTGCCGGCACTGCTGACGCCGCTCACCGCGACGCTGGTCCACGCGGGGCTGATCCATCTCGGCTTCAATCTTCTGATCCTGGTGTGGTGCGGGACCGCGGTCGAGCGCGTGCTCGGCAAGGCCGGGGTGATCGTGCTGTACCTGGTCGGCGCCTATGCCGCCGCGCTCGCGCAGTGGGCGCTCGATCCGATGGGCACGATCCCGATGGTCGGCGCGAGCGGCGCGATCAGCGCGGTCATGGGCGCATTCGCGCTGAGCTTCGGCCGCGCCAGGGCATTTACCAGCAACCTGCGGGTCAACCGCTGGATCAACGTCGTGTGGCTGCTGGTCGCCTGGGTGGTGCTGCAGATGATGATGGGCTGGCTTGCCGGCGGGCAGGGGTATTTGCTCGCGACTCCGGCGCATGTCGGCGGCTTCGCGGCGGGGCTGCTTCTGCAGCGGCCGCTACTCCTGTGGCGGTACCGGGGGGCTTGAGTTCATTCCCCCTACCGCTTGCGGGAGGGGGTTAGGGGGTGGGCCTGTCGGACGCACTCGACGCTCGCACAGGCCCACCCCTTCGGCGCTTCGCGCCTCTTCCCCTCCCGCAAGCGGTAGGGGAGCTAACCCGCCGTCTGTCTCGGTCTGGCGATGCCGCTGATGCTTCCCTCCGGCTCGGGCTCGAGCAGCCGGTGGAGGTGGACCACGACATATTTCATCTCGGCATCGTCGACGGTGCGCTGGGCGGCGCCGCGCCAGGCGTCCTCCGCCGCGGCATAGCTGTCGTAGATTCCGACGACGTCGATCGTGTTCATGTCGAAGTCGAGGGTGCGCGGGTCCTTGACCCGTCCGCCGAAGACCAGGTGAAGCTTGCTCATGCGGGCTCCGCTATCCGATTTGCAGCGCGGCGTCAGCCTCGGTCGCTGTCGCGGGCCGCATCGAGGCCGGCCTTCGCCGATGCCTTCGCAGCGTCGGCGACGCCCTCGAGCAGGCTGCGGATCGTCTCCTCGCCCTTTTCGCGGCTGATTCCGAGCTCGTCGAGGCGCTGCGTGCCGGTGCCCTTGGCGGCGTCGAACGCCGCCCTTGCGGTGTTCTTCACGCGCCGGGCGGTCGGGCGGATTGCCCGCGTCTCCGCCTCGGTGCGGGGGAGGAGCGCGGCGATAAGCGCGCCGGCTGCAATGCCGCCGGCGAGCGCCAGCAGCGGCGCTTCGGCGAGCGTGTCCGTGGTGCGGTCGCGCGCGCTCTCGTAAGCCTCGATCGCGCGCTGGCGGGCGCTGGTGTCGCCTTCAACGGTCGACGTGGTGGTGGAGTCCTGGTCGGTCATTCGGCTACCTCCGTCTTCTCTTTCTGTGACGCCTTGCGGCGCTTGCGGGTCTTGGTTTTGGCTCCGTCCACGAGCTTGCCGGCGAGATCCATCAGCGGCTCGCGCGCCAGGAACATGGTGATAGCGGCGACGACCCCGGTCGCGGCCAGCGGGTGCGCGCGCACGCCATCGACAGCATCCTCGGCAAGATCGGCGCCCTTCTCCTTCGCGCCCTGCCACGTGTTGCGTGCGAGCGACTTGGGGCTGAGCCGGTCCTGCAGCTCGTGCGCCGTGGCCATCAGCCGCGAACGCCTGCGCTCGACTTCGACGCGCGCCGCCGCGACCTGCGGGTCGGTCACAGCGCGCGCCTCACCCGGTCGGCCGCGATCCAGCCGAGAAGGCCGGCGATCGCGGCGAAGAGCAACAGGCCTACGAAACCGGCGAGCAGCGGCCCGAGGAACTTCGCGAGCGCCAACACGACGCCGAGCGCGAGCGCGGTGACCGCCGCGAGGGCAAGGATGAACGCGACTCCGAAAAGCGCCGCCGGAACGGCGAGAGCGCGGGCTTTGGCCGCGGCCATCGCCTTGGCGAGGCCAAGCTCGGCTCGGGCATAGCCCTTGCCCTCCTCGACGAGCTCGTGGACGAGCTCACCGATCGGGCGTTCGGGCGGGGTCGGCTCGATCGGCTTCAGCATCAATCCTCGTCGTCGTCCCGTTCGTCGCGGGCGAGGCCGCTCTTCACCAGCCGAGCCACGACGAAGCCGACGACGGCCGCGCCGGCGAGCGCAATTCCGGGGCTATTGCGCACGAAGTTGCGCGTGTCCTCGATCAGCTCGTCCGGATCCTTTTCGGCGATGGTGTTGGCGACATTCTCAATCGCGCCGGCGGCACGGCGGGCATAGCCGCCGTAATCCTCGCCGAGCCGCTCATCGATTCCCGGCGCCGTATCGCCGACCATCCGGGCGACATTGGCGAGCGCTTCCGAGGTGCGTTCGAGGCCTTGGGTCACGAGGCCCCGCGCCTTGTCGCCGGCCTGGTTCGACAGCTGCTCCCGGCCGCTGCGGATTCGGTCGGCGATGCCCTGCGCAGTGCCGCGGCCAGAGCCGCCGGAAGAGCTTGCGAGCCCGCCTTTGGGGCTGCCGCTGCCGGTTACGTCACGTTCGACATCGCTCTTGGGCGCCGCAACCTTCTTCTCCTCAACGAGGACGGTGTCCTCGATCGTGATCGTCTGGCCGCCCTGGTCAGGCGCGGTCGGATCGGTCGTGATCGCGCCGACATTGGCGCCTTCGATCACGGTGTCGGTTCCTTCGGGCAATTCATCGGTTCGTTGGTCAGCCATCGCGGTCCTCCTTTGCCGACTCCAACCCGGAGCCTTGCGGCTTCGTTCCGGGGCGCCGCGGGGAAAGTTGCACGGCTCATCGTCCGGACTATAGCCGCCCCCACAGCCCCATATTGTTACGCCTGCGCAAGAAGGGAAGCCATGACCGCAATAATCGACGTTCATGCCCGCCAGATTCTCGACAGCCGCGGCAATCCCACGGTCGAGGTCGACGTCACCCTCGAGGACGGGAGCATGGGCCGCGCGGCGGTGCCGTCGGGTGCCTCGACCGGCGCTCACGAAGCGGTCGAATTGCGCGACGGCGACAAGAGCCGTTGGGGCGGCAAGGGCGTTTCCAAAGCGGTCCGCGCCGTGAACGGCGAGATCGCCGAGGCCGCGGTCGGCCTGGACGCCGAAGACCAGGCGGCACTGGACGCCGAGCTGATCGCGCTCGACGGCACCGAAAACAAGGGCCGGCTCGGCGCCAACGCGATTCTGGGGGTCAGCCTGGCGACTGCGAAAGCAGCGGCCGATGCGCTCGGGCTGCCGCTCTACCGCTATGTCGGCGGGGTCGACGCGCACCTGCTGCCGGTGCCGATGATGAACATCCTCAACGGCGGCGTTCACGCCGACAACGGCATCGACTTCCAGGAATTCATGGTGATGCCGGTCGGCGCGCCCGACTTCGCCGAGGCGCTGCGCTGCGGAGCGGAGATTTTCCACGCGCTGAAGTCGGCGCTCCACCAGGCGGGGCTTTCTACGTCCGTAGGCGACGAAGGCGGGTTCGCGCCGAAGATCGGCAGCGCACGCGAGGCGCTGGACTACATCGACAAGGCGGTCGCCGCCGCGGGGCACAAGCTGGGCGACGATGTGTTGCTCGCGCTCGACTGCGCCGCCAGCGAATATTTCAGGGACGGCGCTTACCGGATGGAAGGCGAGGGGAGGACGCTTTCGTCGGCCGAAAACGCGGATTTCCTCGCCGGCCTCGCATCGGACTACCCGATCGCGTCGATCGAGGACGGTATGGCGGAGGACGACTGGGTGGGCTGGAAGCTGCTCACCGACGAGCTCGGTGGCCGGGTGCAGCTGGTCGGCGACGATCTGTTCGTCACCAACGTGAAGCGGCTCGAGAAAGGGATCGCGGGCGGAATCGCCAATTCGATCCTGGTCAAGGTCAACCAGATCGGGACACTGACCGAAACGATCGAGGCTGTGCGCCTGGCGCAGACGAGCGGCTACACGGCGGTGATGTCGCACCGTTCGGGCGAGACGGAGGATTCGACCATCGCCGACCTCGCGGTCGCGCTGTCGTGCGGGCAGATCAAGACGGGCAGCCTCGCGCGCTCGGATCGCACGGCGAAATACAACCAGCTTCTGCGCATCGAGGAGGAGCTGGGGGATGCGGCGAAATATGCGGGACGGAGCGCGGTGAAGGCATACCATAGCTCCTCCTCCCTTGGGGGAGCCGTCAGCCGGAACGGATGACGGAGGGGGTGTGAAGCTCACCGGTCCAGAGAAGACCAAGAAACGCGCCCAGCGCGCGTCGATGTCGCTGCCGGAGCGTGTGCTTTGGGGGCAGCTCCGGCTGAAGCGAACCGGGCTGCGGTTTCGCCGGTCCGTATGTGCTCGACTTTTACTGCCATGAGGCGCGGCTTTGTGTGGAGATCGATGGTCAGAGCCATGACTTCACGTCGGCACATGATGAAAGGCGCGATCGTTGGCTGGCATCGCAAGGCGTCCGAACGCCGCGGATTTCGGCGCAGGACGTCCTTCGCAATTTGGAGGGAGTCTTGCGGTATATTGTGGCCGAGGCACGGGCCCCCTCCGATGCGCTTCGCGCATCGGCTCCCCCCGAGGGGGAGTCGCGGTAGGTTTCCACAACTTTATCCCCGGGATCTCCACCAAACCATTCTTTTCACTTGCACTTCCGTGTCACTCGTGATTCTTTTCGATCATGCGGGGTGGGAAGCGCATTTTCGAGCTTATCCGGCGCGCGGCGTTCCCGGCGCTGGCGTTGATCGTCGTCGGCACCTTCGCCGGCCATGCGATCGCCGGGCCCAACGGAATCCTTGCGTGGGGCGGCTATCACCGCGCGCTCAAGGAGCGGCAGGCGGAGCTTGCCCAGCTGCAGCAGGAAAAGGCGCGGCTCGAGCACCGCTCCGATCTGCTCGACCCGCGCAAGGCCGATCCTGATATGGCCGACGAGCTGGTGCGCAAGGACCTCGGCCTGATCCGCCCCGACGAGGTCATCGTCCCCCTCAACTGACGCGCAGTTGCCGCTTCTCGCACCGCCTCCTATAGGCGGGCGCGCTTCATTCATGAGAGAGACAGCCGTGGCGCGTTCCGCGAAGAAGTCCGCCGTTTCGACGGCTACAGAGGTTCCCGAGATCGAGCGGCCGCCGCAGCCGCAGCGCCACAAGGCGTCGAAAGACGAGATGATGCGGCTCTATCGCGAGATGCTGCTGATCCGCCGCTTCGAGGAGCGCGCGGGGCAGCTCTACGGGCTCGGCCTGATCGGCGGCTTCTGCCACCTGTACATCGGCCAGGAAGCGGTCGCCGTCGGGCTGCAGTCGGCGATGACGGTCGGCAAGGACAGCGTCATCACCGGCTACCGCGACCACGGCCACATGCTGGCCTATGGCATCGACCCAAAGGTGATCATGGCCGAGCTGACCGGGCGCGAGGCCGGCATTTCAAAGGGCAAGGGCGGCTCGATGCACATGTTCAGCGTCGACCACGGCTTTTACGGCGGCCATGGGATCGTCGGCGCACAGGTGCCGCTCGGCACCGGACTCGCCTTCGCCCACAAGTACCGCGAGGATGGCGGCGTGTGCCTGACCTACATGGGCGACGGAGCGGTCAACCAGGGGCAGGTGTCCGAGGCCTTCAACATGGCCAAGCTGTGGGACCTGCCGGTCATCTACGCGATCGAGAACAACAAATATGCGATGGGGACGAGCGTCAATCGCTCGCACGCCGAGCCGCTGCTGTACCGGCACGGCGAAAGCTTCCGAATCCCAGGATTCCAGGTCGACGGCATGGACGTGCTCGCCGTCCGCGGCGCGGCCGACGTCGCCCTCAAGTGGGTGCGGGAAGGCAAGGGGCCGATCATCATCGAGTTCCTGACCTACCGCTATCGCGGCCACTCTATGTCGGACCCGGCCAAGTACCGGACGCGCGAGGAAGTGCAGGAAGTGCGCGAGAATCGCGACCCGATCACCAACGCCGAGCGCGTGCTCGAGAGCATGGGGGTGAAGGAAGCGGAATTGAAGGCGATCGACAAGGAGATCAAGGATATCGTCGTCGGTGCTGCCAAGTTCGCTGAAGAAGCGCCGGAGCCCGCCCCGTCCGAGCTTTACACCGACGTGCTGGTGGAGAGCTACTGATGGCCACCGAGCTCAAAATGCCGGCCTTGTCCCCGACCATGGAAGAGGGGACTCTCGTTAAATGGCTGGTGAAGGAGGGCGACGACGTGAAGTCGGGCGACATCCTCGCCGAGATCGAAACCGACAAGGCGACGATGGAATTCGAAGCCGTCGACGAAGGAAAGATCGCGAAGATCCTCGTGCCTGAAGGTACGGACGGGGTGAAGGTCGGCCAGCCGATCGCACTGCTGGCGGGTGAGGGGGAAGCCGATAGCCCCTCTCCCCCTGCGGGAGAGGGTGAGGGCGCAGCTGCTCAGGGTGAGGGCGCATCCTCGCCCACGCCCCCTCACCCCGCTCAGCCTGCGGCTGAGTCGCCCTCTCCGGCGGGGGGAGAGGGGCAGAATAAAGCGCCGCCCGACCAAAAAACGGAAGCGACGCCGACGCCGCACGTGTTCGAGACCGCGGCGCGGGATCTCGTCGGCGATGTCGCCGAGACGCGCGACGAGCCGGAAATGCCCGAAGGCACGCCGCTGGTCAGCATGACCGTACGCGAGGCGCTGCGCGATGCGATGGCGGAGGAGATGCGCGCCGACGAGCGCGTGTTCGTGATGGGCGAGGAAGTCGCCGAGTACCAGGGCGCCTACAAAGTGACGCAGGGACTGCTCCAGGAGTTCGGCGCCAGGCGCGTCGTCGACACCCCGATCACCGAATATGGCTTCGCCGGCGTCGGCACCGGCGCGGCGATGGGCGGGCTCCGGCCGATCGTCGAGTTCATGACCTTCAACTTCGCGATGCAGGCGATCGACCACATCATCAATTCAGCCGCCAAGACCAATTACATGTCGGGCGGCCAGATGCGCTGCCCGATCGTGTTCCGAGGGCCGAACGGCGCCGCCGCCCGCGTCGCCGCCCAGCACAGCCAGAATTACGGCAGCTGGTACGCGCATGTGCCGGGGCTGATCGTGATCTCACCCTACAGCGCGGCCGACGCCAAGGGCCTGCTCAAGGCCGCGATTCGAAGCCCCGACCCGGTCGTCTTCCTCGAGAACGAATTGATCTACGGCCAGCATTTCGACGTGCCGCAGCTGGACGATTACGTGCTTCCGATCGGCAAGGCGCGGATCGTGCGGCCGGGCAAGGACGTGACCATCGTCAGCTACTCGATCGGCGTCGGAGTCGCGCTCGAGGCCGCGCAGGAGCTGATGGGGCAGGGGATCAACGCCGAGGTCATCGACCTTCGCACGCTGCGCCCGCTCGACAAGGCCACCGTGCTCGAGAGCCTCAAGCGCACGAACCGCATGGTCGTGGTCGAGGAAGGCTGGCCGGTCTGCTCGATCAGCTCGGAGATCATCGCGATCGCGATGACAGAGGGCTTCGACGACCTCGACGCGCCGGTGCTGCGCGTGACCGACGCCGATGTCCCGCTGCCCTATGCCGCCAACCTCGAGAAGCTCGCACTGATCAAGGCGTCCGAGGTGGTCGAGGCGGCGAAGGCCGTCTGCTATCGCTGACAATCTGAGGAGCGCGCTCGGACCGGACCGCGCGCTCGCACTGAGCCATGTTCCGGCTGCGACGCGCGGCGCGGTCGCGGCGCTGTTCCTCGCCGACGCCGCGATGGGCGACGTGGTGCGGACCACGCGCGAACCCATGCTCGGGCCGATCCGCCTCGCCTGGTGGCGCGAGCGGCTCGAGGAACTCGATCAGGGCGCCGGCGCGCCGGCCGAGCCGCGCCTTCAGCAGGTCGAGCGCGAGCTCCTGCCGCGCGGCATCAGCGGCCATGACGTCGCGGGACTGGAGCCGGGGTGGCTCCGGCTCTTCGATCCCCTCCCTTGGGGCAGCGAGACGAGCGAGGCGACCTGGCTGCGCGGCAATCTGCTGTTCGGGCTCGCCGCGCGGCTGCTCGGCGACGGCGATGAGCGCATCCAGGCGGCGGGCGGCTTGTGGGCACTGGTCGATGTTGCGCGCCACTGCAGCGATGCGACCTCGCGTGAGACGCTGATCAAACAGGCGCGGTCGTTCGCCAGGGGCCTTGGCGGCGCCCGGTTCGAGCGCAAGCTGCGCCCCCTTTCAGGCCTCGCCGCCCTCGCCATCCGCGACTGCAAGCGGCCGCGGCAGTTCGAAGCCGAAGGGACGCCAGGACGCACGGCGGCGATGCTGCGGCACCGGCTCGGCGGCGCGCTTCCGCGGCCATAGTTGACTCAAGTCGCTCCGTTGCGGAGCATGGGGGTGTGCCGAATCTCCTACGAAGGAGATTTGCATGCTGCGTTTCCTCGCCGGCGCCGCCTCCTGCTTCCTGCTGATGACCGGCGCCTTCCTGATGTGGCAGTCGCGCGCGGAGGAAGGGCCTCGCCTTCCCGACGCACCGCCGGCGCGCGCGTTCAGCGCTTCGATGCTGAGCAAAGGTGAGCGCCTCCAGGCGCCCGAAGCGAGCCCGAAGAGCCGCGAGGAACGGCGATTCTCGCGCGCGGACCGCAACGACGACGGCAAAATCGAGGCCGAGGAGCTGCTGAGCCCGCGGCGCAAGGCGTTCGCCAAGCTCGACAAGAACGGAAACGGCACCCTGTCGTTCGAGGAATGGGCGCACACGACGATCGACAAGTTCACCGGCGCGGACAAGGACCGCAGCCGCTTTCTCACCCCGGCGGAGTACGCGACCACTGCTCCGCCCCCGCCCAAGCACAAGACGTGCAGCTGTGCGCGGAGCTGAGCGACGCGGGATGGTGAGAACGACTGACATTCCTCCCCCTCGCCACCGCTTCGCGGCAGGGAGGAATGTCGCTGAGCCAACCGTCCAGCGCAGCCCTCGCGCGGTCGGTATAGGCTTTCTTGCGGTCGGCCTTGCGGGCGCGTTCGGCGAGAGGCGGCATCAGGCCGAAGTTGACGTTCATCGGCTGGAAGGTCTCGGCGTCGGCGCCGCCGGTGATGTGGCCGAGGAGCGCGCCCAGCGCGGTTTCGGGGGGCGGCGCAGGCAGGGTCCCGCCGCGCTGCTCGGCCGCGGCGAAACGGGCCGCGAGCAGGCCGACGGCAGCGCTTTCGACATAGCCTTCGCAGCCGGTGATCTGGCCCGCGAAGCGGATGCATGGCTTCGATCTCAGCCGAAGTTCACCGTCCAACAGCTTGGGAGAATTGATGAAGCTGTTGCGATGGATGCCGCCGAGCCGCGCGAACTCGGCATTCTGGAGGCCCGGAATGGTGCGGAAGATCCGCACCTGCTCGCCGTGCTTCAGCTTGGTCTGGAAGCCGACCAAGTTCCACAAGGTCCCGAGCGCATTGTCCTGTCTGAGCTGGACGACGGCGTAGGGCCAGCGGCCGGTGCGCGGGTTGTCGAGGCCGACGCCCTTCATTGGCCCGTAGCGCAGCGTCTCCGGGCCGCGCTCCGCCATCACCTCGATCGGCATGCAGCCCTCGAAATAGGGGGTGTCCCTCTCCCACTCCTTGAACGGCATCTTCTCGCCGCCCACCAGCGCCGCGACGAAATCGTCGTACTGCGGCTTGTCGAGCGGGCAGTTGATGTAGTCTTTCCCACCCTTATCCCAGCGCGCCGCCATCCAGGCGACGTCCATGTCGATGCTGTCGCGGTGGACGATCGGGGCGATCGCGTCGAAGAAGGCGAGGGCGCCTTCGCCGGTTTCCGCCGCGATCGATTCCGCGAGTTTCGATCCGGTGAGCGGGCCGGTCGCGACGATCGTGGGGTGATCGGGCAGGGAGTCGACCTGCTCCCGCACGATCGCGACGTTCGGGTGCTGCTCGATCGCGCACGTGACCCCCGCGGCGAAGGCTTCCCGATCCACGGCCAGCGCCGAGCCCGCCGGCACGCGGTGCTTGTCGGCGGCGCGCATGACGAGCGAGCCGAGCGCGCGCATCTCCTGGTGGAGAAGGCCCACCGCATTATGCTCGGCATCGTCGGAGCGGAAGCTGTTCGAGCAGACCATCTCCGCGAGGCGGTCGGTCTCGTGCGCCGGCGTGGTGCCGCCGCCGCCGCGCATCTCGCTCAGCCGGACGCGCAGGCCCGCCTCTGCGAGCTGCCAGGCGGCTTCGCTGCCGGCGAGCCCGCCGCCAATGATGTGGATGTCGAAGGACATTCCGGCCGCGGTTAGCGCGCGACAACGGCCTAGACCAGCACTCCCTGGCCGACATAGCCCACCGGGCAGCGCAGCCGTTTCCGATCCGGGTTTGAGAAGTAGCGGCGCGCCGCCGGTGCACCCGTCATCGCAACGACCAGGTGCCGGCGCGGATCGTAGATGAACAGCTTCGGGCCGAACGGATAGTGAGATTGATAATCGTAGATGGACGTGTCGAAACCGCCCTCAGTCATGGTCATGCGCGAACTGACCGCGTCTCCGGACAAGGTTCGGCCAAGCGTCATGCTCAACGCTGCAGCCACATCCCACTGGTTCTCGAAAATAATCGCTGGCCCGTGATAGGCGCAGACACCATCGAGGATGACGGTCGAACCGGCGGGGACGCGGGCGAGATCGAGTCGCGCTGCGTCCATCACTCGCGAATCGATCCGCGGCGCTTCGGCCCAGTATCGCTCAATCGAGGAGAGTCGAACGAAAGCCGCCGCGCAGACCAGCGCAACGAGCGACGCAAACAGCGGCGGGCGCAGCTTCTCCTGGAATGGAGAAACTGCGAGCCGGGCAACGGCCGCGGCGATCATCGCCACCCCGATGCCGCCCGCAACCAGCACGCGGTTCCCGATCCCCGTCGGGGCGAACATGATGGAGCCGCTCACCAGGAACGTCGCATGACCGAGGACGAACACGGCAACTCCGATGACAAGCAGGCGCCAAGGTGCCGGCGTCTGCTCATCCTTGTCGGACAGGCGCATCCTCCACCAGGAAGCACCCGCCGCGCACAGGGAAAGCACCGAGACGAGAAGTCCAGCCTTGCCGCTCGCCAGCTGCACGAGCGCGACCGTCCAGTCCCGAAGAGGAAACCAAAAATGGACCTGGAGGGCGGCGAAGACATTCAGTCCGTAGCCCACGCGCCAGTCGTACCAGGGGGTCAGGAACACCCGCAGCATCTGGTAAAGGTCGGTCGCTCCGGCGATTTCGCTCGATCGGTCGGTGAGAAGCTTGAGGGCGGTGCAAAAGGCCACCGTTGCGAGCACCGCGAGAGGGGCCAAGGTCCGCCGGTGCGGCCGTTCTGCAGATCGGCGGTCGCTCCGCAGCGCAATCACCAGATCCGCCACCGCAAGACCCGCGATCAGCGGCGCGAAAATCTCGTAGGCGCCGATGCTGAGACAAGTCGCGACGACGGCGGCGACGGCGGAGCCGATTGCCCGCGGTCGGTCCGATGCGAGCAGAGCGTGCATGGCGACCAGCGCGAACAGCAGGCTCAGCGGGATCTGGAAGGCCGCGAACCAGACGCGGACCGTGGAAAGCTGCGGCAGGAGCGCCAACACCAGTGCGGCTGCGAATGCCTCCCCGCGCGCGAACCGCAGCCGCAGGAGGAGCAGGTAGAGCAAGACGATGCACGCCGCGATTACCGCGGTGTTGACGAGATGGTAGCCCAGCGGATGCAAGCCGAAGGCTTCGTAGAGGAGCGCGAGATAGATGCCCTGCACGGGCCTGACGCCATAGTCGGGCAGCGTCGAGGCGATGACCGAATGGCCCGACCGCGCGGCCGCCTCGAACGACGCGAGAAGGCTCCAGTCGTCGCTGTAGAAGCCGAGCCCGCCGACATAGGGGAGCGCCGACAGGGCCACGACGAGGATGAGGGTGGCGGCGTCGAGCAAACGCTCGCGTTGGTCAGCGCTTTGGAGAACGAGCACCCCCATGCAGCGGGGCTGTTAGTCCGCGCGCAAGCCGCTATCCAGCATTCATGCTTAATGCTGTTCTCCTCGCGGCTGCGGCGCAGAGCCTGTCCGCCAACAATTATTCGATCGATGAGCCGATGCCGGCGCACTCGGCGGCGTTGCTGTGGTCGGACGAGTTCGACGGCACCGCGCTCGACGCGTCGAAATGGAGCTTCGACACCTCGCGCAACAAGGTCGGATGGTACAACAAGGAGCTGCAATATTATGCGGCGGACCGGCCGGAGAACCTGCGGGTGGGGGACGGCCAGCTGACGATCGAGCTGCGCAAGGATCCGGAGACCATCCGCGGCTTCCCCGACTGGGGAGGGCAGGAATACAGTTCGGCGAAGATCGTCACCAAAGACAAGGCAGCGTTCACCACAGGCTTCGTCGAAGTGTCGGCGAAGCTGCCCTGCGCGCGCGGCACCTGGCCGGCAATCTGGATGCTTCCGCAGGAGGAGAGCCGCTGGCCCGAGGGCGGCGAGATCGACATCCTCGAACAGGTCGGGTCGCAGCCCAACGTCGCCCACGCGAACCTGCACACGGCCTTGTTCAACCATGTGAAGCAGACCGGCCGCGGCGCCGAGACGCCGGTGCCGACGGCGTGCAGCGCGTTCCATCGCTATCAGCTCGCCTGGACTCCCGATGCGATCACGGCCGGAGTCGACGGCCGCGCCTATATGCGTGTCAGGAACGACCAGCCGGGCGGGCGCGGCGCATGGCCGTTCGACGCGCCTTTCTACCTGATCCTCAACCTCGCAATGGGTGGAGACTGGGCGGGAGCGAAGGGCATCGACGACGACGCGCTGCCGCAGCAGTTCGAAGTTGACTACGTCCGGGTGTACGAAATGCCGAAGTTCGAGCACCCCGCTGACGAATGAGCCGGCGCAGTGCCACCGCGCGTTGCTGCTGAAGGCGATCGCAGCCGAAGCGGATGAGGTTCGTCTCTACGCCTGAGCTTGCGCCGGATTAAGCTCAGGAACCGCGCGCAAGCTGGCCAGTTTCCCAGACGCAACAAACTCGAAACGAGGGAGAAGCATTCGATGAGGAAACTGGGGATCCTGCTCGGCGGCGCACTTGCGCTCGCCGCCTGTTCGACCACGCCGAGGGAACCGGTGGCGCCGCCCGACCTCAACAACGTGCTGATGGCGCCCGGATTTCTCGCGCATGCCGGAAGCGCGAACCAGTTTGAGATCGACGCCGCGCAGCTCGCGCTCCAGGCTTCGACCAATCCGGCGGTGCGCAACCTCGCCAACATGATCATCGCCGATCACACCGCGCTCGGTCAGCAGGTCGCGGCTGCGGCGACGTCTGCCGGCCTTGCTCCGCCTGCGCCGGCGCTGCTTCCGCCCGAGCAGGCGATGCTCGACCAGCTGCGCGCCGCGGGCACGGGCATGAACTTCGACATGCTCTATCAGCAGCAGCAGATCAGCGCGCACCAGCAGGCGATCCAGCTGATGCAGAATTATGCGGCGAGCGGCGACGTGCCGGCGCTGCAGACGGTCGCGTCGGGCGCGATCCCGGTGATGCAGCGGCACCTGCAGATGGCGCAGGCGCTGGTCCTGGCCCCGCCGTCGCCACCGCCGCCTCCGCCGATGACGGCTCCGTCGCCCGGTGGCGCGGGTGAGCGCGGCTGACGCTTTCGGGGACAGTCCCTATGCGGGGACTGTCCCTTCCGCCGGGTAGACAAGGTGGCCGTTTCGCTCGCGTGCGGCCGGCGTGATCTTCGCCGGGTCCTGGCGGCCTTCGCCCATCAGGTGGAAGACGCTGCGGCCGCGGAGCAGGAGGTAATCGGCGATGATCCGCCGATGGCAGCGCCACCACACGGCCTCCGCGCACATGATCGCCGTTCGCCGTTCCGAGGCGATCGCCATCAGCCTCTCGATCGCGCGGCCGAATTCGTCCGACAACGCGTAATCGGCATAATTGTGGAAGCTCCGGTTCTGCCAAAAGCCGTTGATTTCGGGCGGCACCGTCTTCGAACGGCCGCGGAGGCCGCCGAGCTCGGCAATCCGCTCGTACGTCACCTGCCAAGGGCGCAGCTCGTCCGAAAGCACGTCGAAATTATACTGCGGGTTCGTCCGCGAACGCGGCACCGTGCGGACGTCGATCACCAGCTCGACGGCGCCCGAGCGCAGAACCTCGACGAACTCTGGGATGCTCCGCGTCGAGTGGCCGATCGTGAACAGCGGAAGAGGGTCAGGCGTTGGGCAGCTCCACCTGCGTTTCGCCGACGAGCAACGCCTCGATGTCGGGGATCGGCCTGCCGCTCATCTCCTTGTTGACGGTGCAGAGGATCCTTTTCTCGACTTCCTTGTGGAGCGCCTTGCGAAGCACGCCCAATGCCTTGGGCGGGGCGACGATCGCGAGCGCGTCGAAGTCGTTGCGGAGCACCCGCTCCTTCAGCTCCTCGGCCGCGTCCTTGATCCAGCGGTCCTCTTCCTGTTGCTGGAAATCGGGCTCTTCGTAGGTGGATCGGCCCGATCCCGCGCTCTGCTGCACCACGCCGGGCGCGTCGGTTTTGATCTCCCGATCCTTGCGCTGGTAGCGCCGCGCGTCGTGGGCCTCCGTCCGCAAGTCGATCTGGTCCTCGTCGCCGTGATTGCGGAAGAACAGCATCTTGCGGCCGTCGGCGACCAGGACCAGCGCATTGTGGGGAAGGGGCATGGACGATTCCTCCTCTTGTGTTCGAAGGGAGAACGCCGCGTCGTCCCGGCAGGTTGCGGCGCTTGTCGCAGGCCTCGTCCGTCCGGTAGGCCGGTCGAGCCATGCCCCCGGCATGACTCGCTGCGGGCTACTCCTCCACCTCCGGGTCAGCGGGCTTGTCGAGCTCGCTCTCGCCGACGGTGGCGCCGTCTTCGGGAGCGATTTCGTCGCCGCCTTCGAGCTCGATCTCCTCCTCTTCGGTTTCCTCGATCTTGGCGACGCTGACGACATGCTCGTCGTCGGCGACGCGGAAGATCGTCACGCCCTGCGTGTTGCGGCCCATCACGCGGATGTCGCCGACAGTGGTGCGGATCATCTTGCCCTGGTTGGTGATCAGCATCAGCTGCTCGCCCTGGTGGGCCGGGAATGAGGCGATGACGCAGCCATTGCGCTCCGACGTGTCGATGTTGGTGATCCCCTGGCCGCCGCGGTTGGTGCGGCGGTACTCATAGGCCGAGGAGCGCTTGCCGTAGCCGTTCTCGGTGACGGTGAGAATGAACTGCTCCAGGTCGGACAGCTCCGCGAGGCGCTCCGCCGTAAGTGGGCAGTCGCCGTCCTTCTCGCCCTTCCACGGAGCGAACCGAAGATAAGCCTCGCGCTCTTCCTGACTGCGCATGGCACCGCGGCGCAGGATCGACATCGAGATGACTTCGTCGCCCTGGAGCAGGCGGATTCCCCGGACACCCGTTGAGGTGCGCGACTGGAACTCGCGGACATCGGTCGCCATGAACCGGATCGCCTTGCCGTTGCGCGTGGCGAGCAGGACGTCGTCCGCTTCGGTCAGCAGCGAAACGCCGATGAGGCGGTCGGTCGGGTCCGACTGCTCCTCGCTGTCGTCGCTCTCGACCTCTTCCTCGGCTGCGCCCGTCCCGAAGCGCATCGCGATCTTGCCGTTCGACGGGATGTTGGTGAACGCCGCCATGCTGTTGCGGCGCACGGTCCCGTTCGCCGTGGCGAACATGATGTGCAGCCCGCCCCATTCGGTTTCGTCCTCGGGCAGCGCAAGCACGGTCGAGATCGTCTCCCCCTCGGCCAGCGGAAGTAGATTGACCATCGGCCGCCCGCGCGTGTTGGGACCTCCCTCGGGCAAGCGCCACACCTTCATTCGGTACACGCGCCCGGTGTTGGAGAAGAACAGCACCGGATTATGGGTCGAGGTGACGAACAGGTTGGTGACCGCATCCTCTTCCTTGGTCGCCATGCCGGCGCGCCCCTTCCCGCCGCGCTTCTGCTCGCGGAAGATCGAAAGCGGGGTGCGCTTGATGTAGCCGGTCATGGTCACCGTCACGACCATGTCCTCACGCTCGATCAGATCCTCGTCTTCGATCCCGTCGGCGGCGGCGGCGAGCTCGCTCAGCCGCGGCGTCGAGAATTCGGCATCAACCTCGTCGAACTCCTCGCGCATCACCTCGTAGAGGCGAGCGCGGTTCGCGAGGATTTCAAGCAGTTCTCCGATGTTCTTCGCAAGTCCTTCCAGCTCGCTGCCGATTTCATCGCGACCCAGCGCGGTGAGACGATGGAGGCGAAGCTCGAGGATTGCCTTCACCTGCGCTTCGGACAGCTTGTAAGTTTCGCCGGCCTTTTGCGCCTCGACCGCTTCGACGAGCAGGATGTACGGGCGGATCTGGTCGCCGGGCCACTCGCGCGCGAGCAGCTTTTCGCGCGCCTCTGCGGGCGAAGCCGACCCGCGGATCAGCTTCACCACCTCGTCGAGGTTGGTAACAGCGACGACGAGGCCGAGCAGGATGTGGGCCCGTTCGCGCGCCTTGAGCAGCTCGAACTTGGAGCGCCGCGTGATCACTTCCTCGCGGAAGCGGATGAATGCCTCGATAAAGTCGCGCAGCGTCAGGGTCTCGGGACGGCCGCCGCGGATCGCGAGCATGTTCGCCGGGAAGCTCGTCTGCGCCGGCGTGTGCCGCCACAGCTGGTTGAGCACCACCTCGGGCGTCGCGTCGCGCTTGAGATCGATGACGATGCGGACGCCTTCGCGGTTGGATTCGTCGCGAATGTCGGAAACGCCCTCGATGCGCTTGTCCTTGGCCGCTTCCGCGATCTTTTCGACCAGGCCGTTCTTGCCGACCTGGTAGGGGATTTCGGTGAGGACGATCGAGCGGCGCTCGCCGCGCCCTTCCTCGACATGGGCGCGGCTGCGCATCAGGATCGAGCCGCGGCCGGTCGTGTAGGCGCTGCGGATGCCGGACTGGCCGAGGATCAGCCCACCGGTCGGGAAATCCGGACCTTTCACATGCTCCATCAGCGCTTCGGAGCTGATGCCGGGGTCGTCGATATAGGCGCGGCAGGCTGCGATCACCTCGCCGAGGTTGTGGGGCGGAATGTTTGTCGCCATGCCGACCGCGATCCCGCCGGCGCCATTGACCAGCAGGTTGGGAAAGCGCGCGGGCAGGACCTGCGGCTCGCGCTCCGACGCGTCATAGTTCGGCTGGAAGTCGACGGTGTCCTTGTCGATGTCGCCAAGCAGGAAATTGGCGACCTTTGCCAGTCGCGCTTCGGTGTAGCGCATCGCCGCGGGCGGGTCCGGGTCCATCGACCCGAAATTGCCCTGGCCGTCGATCAGCTCGACCCGCATTGACCAGTCCTGCGTCATTCGGGCGAGCGCGTCGTAGATCGCCTGGTCGCCGTGCGGGTGATATTTACCCATGACGTCGCCGACGATGCGGCTCGACTTGCGGTACGGCCGCCCGGCGACATAGCCGGCCTCCTGGCAGGCGTAGAGGATTCGGCGGTGGACCGGCTTCAAACCGTCGCGCACGTCGGGAAGCGCGCGGCTGACGATCACGCTCATCGCGTAATCGAGGTAGCTGGTCTTCATCTCCTCGACGATGGAAATGGGCGCGATGTCCCGGTCCTCCGGAGGAGGGGGGGGGCTGCTGTTGTCGTTGTTGTCGTCGAGCGGCGGCTGAGTGGCCAAGAAACGTTCCTGCGATTAGGGTGAACAAGAAAGGTCGCGGCAGCGCCGCGCCCCCCGATCATTATCTAGTGCATTGCAGGCTCATCCGCCACCCCGCGCGCCCGCGCGCGCGAGGGGAAGCGCAGGTAGCCGCTGTGCGCTGGCGAATAACCGTGCGAAATCAGCAGGTTCAAAGTGCGTTCAGGGCGCGGATGGCAGGCGCCTTGGACTTCCTTCGATTACGGGTCTAAGCCGCCGCCGATTTTCATGCCGGCGAGGACCTACCGCCCGCCACAGGAGACGTTTCGATGAAGCTCATGACCACCACCGCCGCGCTTGCCCTGCTCGCCGTTTCGGCACCGGCTGCTGCGCAATATGGACCGCAGCCCGGCCAGCCCCAAACGGCGGTCGAGCCTGCGCCGGGCAACGCCACGGCGAAGACGACCGAAGGCAAGAAGATCAAGCTGTCGAAGGACGCGCAGAAGGCGGTCATCGACCTTCAGAAAGCGGTCAACGCGAATGACACCGCGAGCATCCCGGCCAAGGTCGCGGCAGCGCAGGCAGTGGCGCGTACCGCGGACGACAAATATGCGATCGGGCAGCTCCAGCTCAAGGCCGCGCTAGCCGCCAAGGACAATGTTGCAATGGCCGCCGCGATCGACGCGATCGCCAGCTCCGGCTTCGTCGACGCAGCGACCAGCTCGAAGCTCTACGCGAGCCTCGGCACGACGTTCTACAATGAGAAGCAATATGCCCAGGCCGGCGCGGCTTTCCAGAAGGCGGCGACGATCGACCCAAACAATTCCGAGCTCTACACCCTGCTCGGCGAGGCGAAGTTCGCCCAGGGCCAGAAGGCGGATGCGGCGACGGCGTTCCAGCGCGCCATCCAGCTGCAGCGTGCCGCGGGCATGAAGCCCGAAGAGAAGCTGCTCAAGCGTGCCGTCAGCGTAGCCTATGAAGCGCGCTCGCCGGTCGCGATGGAGCTCGCGCGCGAGTGGGCTGCCGCCTATCCGAGCGCGGACAGCTGGCGCAATTCGATCGCCATCTACCGCAACATGGCGCACCCCGACGTCGAAGGGACGCTCGACCTGCTTCGCCTGATGCAGCTCACCGGCGGGCTGACGGCGAGCGAATATGCGCTGTTCGCGGAGGCCGCGGCAGACCAATCGAACTTCAACGAGGCGCAGGCGGTGATCGACGCCGGGATTGCGGCGAAGGTCGTCGATCCCTCGAGCGCCCGATTCCGCGACATCGTGAATGGCCTCAAGGGCAAGCCCAAGGCGACGGCGGCGGACCTCGAGGCTGCTGCCAAGATGTCGCCGAGCCCGCTCAACCTGTTGCGCATCGGCGACCGCTATTACGGCATGGGCGATTACGCCAAGGCCGCCGACATCTACCGGCAGGTCCTCGGCACGGCGGGTGCCGACAAGGACGTTGCCAACCTGCACCTCGGCATGGCGCTCGCCCGGGCCGGCGACAAGGCCGGCGCCGCGGCGGCGTTCAAGGCAGTCGGCGCCGCGCGCGCGGACATCGCCAAGTTCTGGCTCGCCTATCTGCAGCAGCATGCCTGATCTGCGCGCCAGCGCGGCTTGAAGGAGGGGCGTCGGCGCTTGCCGGCGCCTTTTCTTTTGCCGGTTGCGAGACCACGTGCCGCACTGTCCCGTTTCGGGATGGTTAAGAGCTGCCTTCTTAGCGCCGGGTAAAGGGTCGCATACACGCTCCAGACGATGCGTCTCTAAGGACATTGATACCGGTGCGTTTCGACGATCGCCTGCTGACCGTCCTCAACCAGCCGGCTGGCGACCGTCACGACATTGCCGTGCGGTGGCGCCAGCTGGTGGACCTCGTCGCGCGCGCTGGCTCCAACGCCGACAGTCCCGCGGTGGCGCAGGCGCTCGAATCGATCCGCGCCGACGCGCCCAAGGTCGACGAAAACCTGCGTGCCGCCGCGGCGCGCGCTGTCGCCGCCTTGCCCCTGCCGCTCGGCCTTCTCGAATATTTCGCGTCCGACGGGCTCGCGGTCGCCGCGCCAGTCCTTGCCGCCGCGACGCTCCAGCCAGCCGAATGGCAGTCGATCCTCGGCACCGCCGACGAGGAGACGCGCGGCTTCATCGAGGCGCTGCATCCCGACATCCGCGCCGCGGCCGAGGCCGAGCCCGCAGTCGACCTGACCGACGAGCTGGTCGAGAGCCCGGCGGCGGAACCGGAGCCGGCACCGGCAACTCCTTCGCTCCACGAGGTCGTTCAGCGGATTGAACGGCGGCGCCGCAGCCGCGCGGTGATGCGGCGCGGCGGCTTGGCTCCGGCTGCACAGCCCGCTTCGGCATTGTTCCGTTGGGAATGCGGGCCGGGCGGCGATATCGCCTGGGTCGACGGGGCGCCGCGCGGCGCACTGATCGGCCGCTCGATCGCGCGCGCCCAGAATGGCGAAGGCGACCGGGTCGACCCGCAGGTCGTCCGTGCGTTCACTGTCCGCGCCCCGTTCCGCGACGCCGCACTGACGGTCGCCGGCGACGGGCTCGTGGCGGGCGAATGGAAGATCAGCGGCGTTCCGGCGTTCGACCCGGCCGACGGGCGCTTCCGCGGCTATCGCGGGGTGGCACTGCGCGAACAGGAGGATGCGCAGGCGGTCGGGGAAGCGGTGCAGGCGCTTGCCGACCCGGATTCGCTGCGCGAGCTGGTCCATGAGATCAAGACCCCGCTCAACGCGATCATCGGCTTCGCGGAGATCATCGAAGGCCAATATCTCGGGCCGGCCGACCGCCGCTATCGCGAACGGGCGCAGGAGATCGTGCGCCAGGCGCGGCTGCTGGTGACCGCGATCGATGACCTCGATTTCGCCGCAAAGGTCCATTCGCCCGGGGGCGGGGCGCATCGGCGGGTGAACCTCGCCGAACTCGTCGAGCGCATGATGCCGGCGCTTCGCGATCTCGGCGCGAGCCGCCGGGTCGTGCTCGACGGGCCGCGGGCGACGCGCGACGCGACCGCCGCGACCGAGCCGGAACTCGCCGACCGGCTAATCTTTCGCATGTGCAGCGCGCTCATCGAGCAGGCCGAATCGGGCGATCGGCTGCGGCTCGGGGTCGAGCGGTCGGGGGAGCGCTGGCGCGTGTCAATGACGCGACCGGCGCGGCTCGCCGGCATGGCCGAGGAGCAGCTGCTCGGCGGCGGGCCGGAACTCGACGAAGGCTTTTCGCTGCGGCTCGTCAGCGGCCTGGCGCGTATCGCGGGGGCCGAGCTCGTTGCGCCGCCGGGCACGCTCGCGCTGCTGTTCCCGCGCGCCTGATTGCATCTCAACCGATCACGCCTTGGCGCGGCGCGCGGCGCCGTCTATTTCGCGAATGCCGGGGAGGGCCTGTAGCTCAACGGTAGAGCCGGCCGCTCATAACGGCTAGGTTGCAGGTTCGAATCCTGCCGGGCCCACCAGCCGTCGCTCCTGCGGAGCTATGGCTGGCAAGCCGGCCCGGGATCGCGCCGTTGGCGGGCTTGCCCGCCGAAGCCGCGGAGCGGCGAAGGCGGGGAGTAGCGCAGTCTGGTAGCGCATCTGCTTTGGGAGCAGAGGGTCGCAGGTTCGAATCCTGTCTCCCCGACCAGCCTTCGATTTGTGGCCGCGTCGCATCCTGAGCGGCGCGGCGCGCTCTACCAGTAATAATAGAGCGTCGGTGTTCGCTTGATGAGCAGCTTGACCAGCGTTGCAACGTCGCCGACGCCGAGTGGATCGAATGCAGAGAGAATGCTGCGATCGTCCTTGCGCAGGCGCCGCAAAAATGACCCGGAGCCGGCGGAATAGCCGATGTCGGGGATGAACGCCTCGATACGGTCTTTCAGCAACTGACGAAGCTTTGCGTTGTCATTGACCTGCATGATCCGCGTTTTGATCTCGAGCGCGTTGCTCCTGTGCTCGTCAGCGAAGGCTGAAATCGTCTTGCGGTCGTCCGGCGTGATTGCCGCAAAGGAGGACTCCCAGGCCGGCGGGGCATTGAGGTGTCTTTGCGTCGGAGTCGGCTGCGGATTCAGCATCGCGGGCACGAAGGCCTGCCGAATCCCCTGTTGGACGTCGTTGACGTGGATCGCGGTGTGGAAGTCGTGCCGGAGCTTGATGCACTCCTTGATCAGTCTGACGACTTCGGTGAGCGCGATCGTGTCCTTGAAGGTCGGGCGATATTCCTGCGGGAGGTCGACATAGGGATCATATGCCATCGGATCCTCCACGAGCGGACCGGGACGCCAGATGCCGGGGGGCTGGCGAGTTTAGCAAATCATCGTTGTCCGAGGTAGGACAAATCAGCACCGGCAATCGTCCGGGCGCTTTACTGGTTCTCGGTCGCGTTCGCCTGGGCGTTGTCCGCGCCATTGTCGTCGCCGACGCGGTTCTCGACCTTGTCGGCGGTGTTGCCGACGTCGTTGCTGATGTCGGCGGCGACGTTCTCTGCCGCGTTCGAGATGTCGGCGACGGTGTTCTCGGCCGTGTTCTGGTCGTACTGGACGGTGACGGCATTGCCCTCCTTGCTGACGTTGCACGCGCCGAGGGCGAGCAGGGCGGGGATCGCGATCAGGATGCGCATGTTTTCCTCCTCTTTGCGGTCGTAACGCGGCTAGCGCCGTTTCGGCTCCGGCTCAATCGGGCCGGCGAGCACGGCGAGCATCGCCGTCCACGCGGCGACATTCTGCCGCAGCGCCTCGGGGTCGACCTTGTCGAGCGTGTCGTCGGGGGTGTGGTGGACGTCGAAATAGTAAGTGCCGTCCTGGCTGAGGCCGATGGCCGGCGCGCCCGCGGCGATCATCGGGCCGATGTCCGAGCCGTCCGCCTCCTCGCGCGAGCCTGGAACGATGCCGAGCGGCGCCAGGGTGGCCTGCACCGCTTTCGCCTCGGCCTCGCGCTCGGGCCCGAGCTTGGTCGTGACGCGCCAGATGCGGCCGGCGCCGAAATCGCTTTCGGCAAGCGCCCAGTGCGGCTCTTTCGCGTGCTTGCGCATGTAGTCGAGGCCGCCGAACAGGCCCGGCTCCTCGGCGCCGAACCAGACGACGCGGATGGTGCGCAGCGGCCGGCCGGCATCCATGATCCGCTTGGCCGCTGCGGTGGCGATGGCGACGCCCGCGGCATCGTCGATCGCGCCGGTGCCCTGGTCCCAGCTGTCGAGATGGCCGCTGACGAGCACCGGCGGGAGGCTTGGGTCGCGCCCCGGCACTTCGGCGATGACGTTGCCAGACTGGCCGCGGCCGGTCTGGGAGACAAGCGTCAGCCGCATGGTAACCGGTTTGCCACGCTTGAGGATGCGCTGAAGCTGCTCGGCATCCGGCAGCGGCAGAGCGCCGGCGGGGATCGGCTTAACGCCCTCGGCGAAGCTCATCACGCCCGTGTGCGGGTTACGGTGATGGTCGGTGCCGATCGAGCGGATGACGATGGCGATCGCGCCTTTGCGGCTGGCGATGCTCGGCCCCTGCCGTCGCGGCCCGCCGAAATAGCCGTAGCCGGAACCGTCCTGCGTGCGCGGCATCGCATGGCTGACGAACACGATCTTGCCGCGCACAGCGGAGTCCGGTGCGGCTTCGAGGTCGGACAGCGTGTCGAATCCGACCACCTGCCCGGTGATGCCGCCGGGCGGCGTCGAGGCGCTATTGCCGAGCGCGGCGACGATCAGCTTCTGCGGGAAGGGCGCGAGGATCTCGACGCTTTCCGGCCCGCGCGTCCACGTCGGCATGTCGAACGGCTCGACCCGGACGTTTGAGAAACCCAGCGCCTTCAGGCGAGCGACGGCCCAATTGCGCGCGCGCGCTTCGGCTTCGGTGCCGGCGAGCCGTTGCCCGACTTCGGTCGTCAGGCCCTCGGTAATGTCCCACGCATATTGGTCGTCGAGCGCCGCATCGCGCAGCGCTGCGACCGTGGGATCGACCCGCGGGTAGGATGTTGGCGAGCTCTGCGAAGCGGCGGCGACGGAAGCGGACAGCAGGAGTGCGGCGACTAAAGTTCTGATCATCCGTCCCGCCTAGGTCAGGGCGGCGTCGAAAGTCACCATCGCCGGTCGATAAAATTTCGGCGTTGGTCGATCAGAGCAGCCGCATCTGGTCGCCCTCGGGCGCGCGGAACAAGTCGGTGCGCAGCGCGAACCTGGCCTG
>DASSOE010000150.1:0-2729 GCA_035700945.1 Sphingomicrobium sp.
CGCGATGACCGCCGAATGCGACGCCGCGGTGCGCGACGCCCAGAAGCAGGCTGAGAAACTCGGGATCCTGCCCGAGCAGGGCAAGGACGACATCGGATCGATGTTCGACGACGTCTATGCCGAGGTCCCATGGCACCTCGCTGAGCAGCGCGAGCAGGCGCTTGCCGAAGGAGGCGACTGATGCCGACCTTCAACATGATCCAGGCGCTGAACGACGCGCACAAGGTGATGATGACGCGCGACGAGGACGTCGTCGTGTTCGGCGAGGACGTCGGCTATTTCGGCGGCGTCTTCCGTGTCACCGAGGGGCTCCAGCGCGAGTTCGGCAAGATCCGGGTGTTCGACGCGCCGATTAGCGAAGGCGGGATCGTCGCGACGGCGGTCGGAATGGCCACCTATGGTTTGAAGCCGGTCGTCGAGATCCAGTTCGCCGACTACATCTATCCCGGTTACGACCAGATCGTCAGCGAAGTGGCGAAGATCCGCTACCGCACCGCGGCCGAGTGGACGATGCCGATGGTCATCCGCACACCCTACGGCGGCGGGATTTTCGGCGGCCAGACGCACAGCCAGTCGCCGGAATCGCTCTTCACCCACATCGCGGGCCTCAAGGTCGTGATCCCGTCGACCCCCTATGACGCGAAGGGCCTGCTGATCGCCGCGATCGAAGACCCCGACCCGGTCATCTTCTTCGAGCCCAAACGCATCTACAACGGCCCATTCGACGGCCACCACGACAAGCCGGTGAAACCCTGGTCGAAGCACCCGGCGAGCGAGGTGCCGGAGGGCCATTACACTGTGCCGATCGGCAAGGCGGCGGTGGTCCGCGAAGGCGCCGACCTCACAATCCTCGCGTACGGCACGATGGTCCATGTCGCGCTCGCAGCCGTCGAGGAGCAGGGTTTGGACGCCGAGGTTATCGACCTCAGGACGCTCGTTCCGCTCGACCTCGACACGATCGAACAGTCGGTGAAGAAAACCGGCCGCTGCCTTGTCGTGCACGAAGCGCCGCGCACGAGCGGCTTCGGAGCCGAGCTCGTCAGCCTCGTCCAGGAACGCTGCTTCTACCATCTCGAGACACCGGTCGAGCGCGTGACCGGATGGGACACGCCTTACCCGCACGCCTACGAATGGGCCTATTTCCCGGGCCCCAAGCGCATGAAGCGCGCCCTCGAAAAAGTGATGGCGGAATAGATGGCCAGATACGAATTCAAGCTGCCGGACATCGGCGAAGGCATTGCCGAAGCCGAGATCGTCGCCTGGCACGTCAAGGTCGGCGACATGATCGCCGAGGACCAGCAGATCGCCGACATGATGACCGACAAGGCGACGGTGGAGATGGAAAGCCCCGTCGCGGGCAAGGTGATCGAGCTCGCGGGCGAGGTCGGCGACCAAGTTCCGATCGGATCGGTGCTGGCGGTGATCGAAACCGAAGGTGCCGACCGCGCCGCGGAGCCCGCCGACGACAGCGAGGACGAGCGCCCGCTCGGCGACGGCGCCGTGGAAGCGACGCCCGAGATGGCCGAGGAGATTCCGGTAACCTCTTCCACTCCCCTCCCTGGAAGGGAGGGGCTGGGGGTGGGTGCGGAGCGTAGCTCCGCGTCGGGCATCGAGCCCGCCACGGCGCCACCCACCCCTCAATCCCCTCCCTTGCAGGGAGGGGAAGCGAAGGCACACGCCCTCGCCTCCCCCGCCGTTCGAGCCCGCGCCCGCGATCTCGGCATCGACCTCGCGCAGGTGAAGACCGCGGGCGACCGCGTCCGCCACGCCGATCTCGACGCTTATCTCCTCTACAACGGCGGCACCGTCTCGAGCCGCCCGGCGGCGCCGCGCAAGGACGAGACGACCAAGGTGGTAGGCCTCCGCCGCAAGATCGCCGAGAACATGGCGGAGGCGAACCGCCGGGTTCAGCACTTCACCCTGGTCGAAGAATATGACGTCACCGCGCTCGAGGACACGCGCGCAATGATGAACCGGGACCGTGGGCACAACCCGAAGCTCACGCTCTTGCCCTTCCTCATCACGGCGATGAGCAAGGCGCTCGCCGAATGGCCGATGCTCAATGCCACCTTCGACGACGAAGCGATGGTGATCACCCGCCACGGCTCAGTGCACATGGGAGTCGCGACCCAGACCGCGAACGGCCTGATGGTCGCGACCATTCGCGATGCTCAGTCGCGTTCGGTCTGGGAGCTGGCGTCGGAAATCCTGCGCCTCTCTGAGGCCGCGCGGACGGGCAAGGCCAGCCGCGAAGAGCTGAGCGGGGCAACCTTCACCGTCTCGAGCCTCGGCCCGATGGGCGGCATCACCTCGACCCCCGTGGTCAACCCGCCGCAGGTCGCGATCGTCGCCGTCAACAAGATCGAGGACAAGCTCGTGCCGATCGACGGAGAGATCGCGACAGCCAAGCGCATGAACCTGTCGCTGTCGTGCGACCATCGCGTCGTCGACGGCTGGGACGCGGCGAGCTTCATGCAGACGCTCAAGGGCCTGATCGAAAACCCGCTGCGGCTGCTCAGCTGACACATGCAATCACCGGAGCAAGCCCGCGAAATCGCCGAGCGGCTCGTCGAGCGCGGCATCGCCGCCGGCGCCACGGCCGCGGACGCGCTCTACGCGGGCAGTCGCTCGTCGAGCGTGCAGGTTCGGCTCGGCGAACTTGAGGACGTCAACCGCTCCGAGGGTGAGGAAATCGGGCTCCGCCTCTTCGTCGGGCAACGTTCCGCCAG
>DASSOE010000151.1:0-23164 GCA_035700945.1 Sphingomicrobium sp.
GTCGGTCACATAGGGCCCGTAGCGGCCGGCCATCACCTTGATCTCGCCGCCGCTCGCCGGGTGCTTGCCGAGCACCGCGATCGGCTCGCGCGCGCCGCCGCGTTGGCGTCCGCCGCCGGCTGCCGCATCCGCGAGCTTCGCCACCGCCGCGTTCATGCCCGTCTCGAACACTTCGGCGGTCGAGGCGAGCTTCGCATATTTGCCGTCGTGCGCGAGATACGGGCCGTAGCGCCCGATCGACGCGGTAATTGCCTTGCCCGTCTCGGGATGCACGCCAATCTCGCGCGGCAGCGACAGCAGCCTCTCGGCAACCTCACTCGTCACATTGTCGAGCGGCACGTCCTTGGGGATCGACGCCCGCTTGTCGCCGCGCTCGACATAAGGCCCGAAGCGGCCGGTCTTGAGCAAGATGCCGTCGCCGAGCTCCTGCGGTCCGTCGTTTTGCGCCTGGTCGCCCCCCTGCCCGAATTTCTGGGTGTAACGGCACTCGGGATAGTTGGAGCAGGCGACGAACGCGCCGAACTTGCCGCCGCGCAGCGACAGGCGGCCCTTGCCGCACTGCGGGCACAGCCGCGGGTCGCTGCCGTCGGCACGCGGCGGGTAGAGCCACGGCTCGAGGAATTCGTCGATCGCCTGCGTGATCTCGCTCGGCTTCTGGTCCATGACCTCGCCGGCCTTGGGCCGGAAGTCGCGCCAGAAATCGTCGAGCAGTTTCTGCCAGTCGAGACGGCCGCCGGAGACGTCGTCCAGCTCCTCCTCGAGCTCGGCGGTGTAGTCGTAGCTGACGTAGCGCTCGAAGAAGCGTTCGAGGAAAGCCGTCACCAACCGGCCGCTCTCCTCCGGAAAGAACCGGGCCTTGTCGACGCGCACATATTCGCGGTCCTTCAGCGTCTGCAGGATCGACGCGTAAGTGGACGGACGACCGATGCCGAGCTCCTCGAGCCGCTTGACCAGGCTCGCCTCGGAATAGCGCGGCGGCGGCTGGGTGAAATGCTGCGTCGCCTCGACGCCGGTCTTGAGCGGCGCATCCCCCTCGCGCAGCGCCGGCATGCGGGCGCTCTCGTCGTCGTCGGCTTTCTCGTCGCGGCCCTCCTCGTAGAGCGCGAGATAGCCGGGGAAGAGCACAACCTGGCCCGAGGCGCGAAGCACCACTCTGCCCGCTCCGTCGGCGAGCTCGACCGTCGTCCGCTCCAGCCGCGCCGACGCCATCTGGCTGGCGAGCGCGCGGTTGTAGACCAGCTCGTACAGCCGCGCATGGTCGCCGGACGCCGCGCGCGGTCGATCGAAATCCGTGGGCCGGATCGCCTCGTGCGCTTCCTGCGCGTTCTTGACCTTGCTGGTGTAGTGGCGCGGCTTGTCGGGCACGAAGCCGGCGTCGTAGCGATTGGCGATTGCGCGGCGCGCGGCGCTCACCGCCTCGGGCGCCATGTCGATGCCGTCGGTCCGCATGTAGGTGATGAGCCCGTCCTCGTAGAGCGACTGCGCCACCCGCATCGTGTGGCTCGCCGAAAAACCGAGCTTGCGCGCCGCTTCCTGCTGGAGCGTCGAGGTCGTGAACGGCGGCGGCGGGTTCCTGGAGAACGGCTTGGTCTCCACCGACGAGACGGTGAAGCGTCCCGCTTCCACCGCCTGCTTCGCCGCGTCGGCCTCGCTCCGGCTGCCGATCGTCAGCCGCTCGATCTTCTTTCCGTCGAACTGGACCAGCCGCGCCGTAAAGCTTTGCCCGTCCTTCTCGAAAGCGGCGCTGACGGCCCAATATTCCTGAGGGCGGAATACCTCGATCTCGCGCTCCCGGTCGACGATCAGCCGCAACGCAACGGACTGGACACGCCCCGCCGACTTCGCCCCGGGAAGCTTGCGCCACAGGATCGGCGACAGGGTGAAGCCGACCAGATAATCGAGCGCGCGGCGCGCCTTGTAGGCGTCGATAAGGTCCTCATCGAGCCCGCGCGGCTTCTTCATCGCCTCGGTGACGGCCGAATTGGTGATGGCGTTGAAGGTGACCCGTTCCACTTTTGCCGGAAGCGCCTTTTTCTGGCGGAGCACCTCCTGCACATGCCAGCTGATCGCTTCGCCTTCGCGGTCGGGGTCGGTCGCGAGGATCAGCGTGTCCGCCTTCTTCGCTTCATCCGTGATCGCGCGCAGCTGCTTCGAGCGGTCCGGCGAAACCTGCCACTGCATCTCGAAATCATGCTCCGTATCGACCGACCCGTCCTTGGGCGGAAGGTCGCGGACGTGCCCGAACGAAGCGAGCACGCGGTGCCCGCTTCCCAGGTATTTCTCGATGGTTTTCGCCTTCGCGGGCGATTCGACGACGACCAGCTTCACTCTTTTTCCTCACGCATACGCGTGAAGGTGGGGTTGAGAAATTTGCGGCGTCAACTCCCACGTCATTGCGAGCGGCGCAGCCGCGCGGCAATCCATCGCTGGCGTGCTGGATTGCTTCGCTACGCTCGCAATGACACCCGGTTGCCGGCATGCCGGTCGAGGCGGCCGCCGAGGTCCAGCTCGAGCAGCGCCATCTGCACCGCGCCCGACGATGCTCCGGAAAGGCGGATGATCTCGTCGACCGGCGCTGGCGACGGACCGAGCAACGCCTCGACCGCAGCAAGCACGTCTTCGCCGTCGAGCGCTTCCTCCGGCGGATGCTGATAAGCCGATGGCGCCGAGCGCACCTGCGACTGGTAGGGCCGGATCGCTTCGACCACGTCGGCGGCGTTCTGCACCAGCGTCGCGCCGTCGCGGATCAGCTGGTTGCAGCCCTGCGCCCGGGGGTCGAGCGGCGAGCCGGGGACTGCCATGACCTCGCGGCCCGCCTCCGCCGCCAGCCGCGCGGTGATCAGCGAGCCCGAGCGCGGCGCGGCTTCGACCACCACCGTGCCGCTGCTCATGCCGGCGATGATCCGGTTGCGATACGGGAAGTGCCGCGCCCGCGGCTCGGTGCCCGGCGGCATCTCGGCGAGCACGAGGCCGAGCTCGTACAGCGCCTGCTGCCGTTCCTTGTTCTCCGGCGGGTAGAAGATGTCGATGCCGCCCGCGATGACCGCGATAGTGCCCGTTTCCAGGGCCCCGTCGTGCGCGGCGCTGTCGATCCCGCGCGCCAGGCCAGAGACCACGGCAAGCTCGTGCTGTCCAAGATCGTGCGCCAGCCCGCGTGCGAACCGGCACGCCGCGGCCGACGCATTGCGCGCTCCGACGATCGCCACCGACTCGCGGTCGAGCAGGTTGAGGTCGCCCTTGGCGATCAGCAGCGGCGGCGCGTCCTCCAGTTCTGACAGCAGCCGCGGATAGAGCCCCTGCCCCAGCACCAGAAATTTGCCGCCGAGCTGTTCGACCTGGGCGATCTCACGCTCGGCCGCGTCGCGAGTCCGCAGCTCCGGCGCCTGACCGCCGCCGCGGCGGGCAAGATCGGGCACGGCCGCGAGTGCCGCTGCCGGTGTTCCGAATCGCTGGATCAGCTGGCGATACGTCACCGGACCGATGCCCGGTGTGCGCAGCAGTCTCAGGCGGTCGGTAAGGTCTTCGATCCTAGGCCTCTTCGTCGTGGATCGTCGCGGTGTAGCGGACGCGCCCGCACGCGCAGCCGCCGGTCATTTGCTCGGCCATTCGCATCCTCCCTTGGTCGGCGGCCTCTTGCGCGGCTAAGGGGCGGCATGTCCAGCGCCCCCAGTGCCGACGAGATCGCGCGCGACGCGACCTGGCTCGCGCAGGCGCTCGATCCCGCCGAGGGCGCGGTGCGCCTGGTCGCGATGGACGCCGACAGCTACCGCGCCGCCAGTTTCCTCGACGACCGAATGCTCCAGGCGTCGGTCGATGCGCAGATCGTGCCCTGGACGCTAGTCGAGGAAGCGATGGCCGGCGCGCTGCGCTCGGACGCGCGCTGGATCTTCCACATCGGCCATGTCGGATCGACCTTGGTATCGCGCCTGCTCGGCGAGATCGAAGGCGTGCTCGCTGTCCGCGAGCCGCGGCTGCTGCGCGACCTCGCACTCACGCCGGCGGACGCTCGCGACCGATACTCGGCCCCCGTGGCGAAGCTCATGTCGCGGACGTTCGCAGAGTCGGAGGTCGCGTGTGTAAAGGCGACGAGCTTCGCCGGCGAAATCGCCGACACGCTCGTGCCCCCCGGCGGCCGCGCGCTGTTCATGTACGCGGCGCCGCGAAACTACATCGCGAGCATCCTCGCGGGCGAGAACAGCACCGAAGAAGCGCGCCTGCTTGCCGGAAGCCGATCGCAGCGGATGAACGCCCGCGGGATATATCTTCCGGCGCAGGATGATGTGTCGCTCGCGGCGGCTGCGTGGGCTTGCGAGATGACCGCGCTGGAGCAGGTGGCGGAGCGGTCAGTGGACCGCGACATCCTCTGGGCAGACTTCGATGCGATGCTCGGGGACATCGAGCGAGCCCTCGGGCGGGTCGCCGGATTCTTCGGGTTCGAAACGGTGCGTGTTCCGCAGATCACGGCAGGCCCGCTCATGAGCCGCTACTCCAAGGCCATGGAATATGAGTACAGCCCGAACCTCAGGCGAGAGCTGATCGGTGAGGCCTCGGAGCGGTTTGCGCCCGGCATCAAGGAGGCGCTTGCCATGCTCGAGCGCGCGGCCGAAAAGTCGCCGCTGCTGGCGCGGGCTCTGGCGCGGGCGCGGGAGGGCTGATGTACCGGATTCTGCAGATTTTGACCGACGCGGAAGTCGCCGAATGCCGGCGGATCGCCGCGGCTGCTCCGTTCGTCGACGGCCGCATCTCGAACCCCCACAACAAGGCCAAGCAGAACGAGCAGCTGCACGAGCCCGCCGCCTACCAGAAGAGTTCCGAGCTCCTGCGCAAGGCGATGCTGCGCTCGCCCGAATTCATGGAATTCGCCTTCCCCATCGCCATGGCACCGCCGATGATGACCCGGTACAAGCCGGGCATGAAATATGGCGCGCATGCCGACGCCGCCTTCATCCAGCTTCCCGGCGCGACGATTCGAAGCGACCTTAGCTGCACCATCTTCCTCAACGATCCCGCCGACTATGACGGGGGCGAGCTGCACGTCAGCCTCGGCGACGGCGAACTCAGCTTCAAGCTCAAGCCGGGCGAGGCGATCATCTACCCGTCCGACACCTTCCACCAGGTGATGCCAGTCACCCGCGGCGAGCGCCTCGTCGCGATCACCTTCATCCAGAGCCGGATTTCCGACCCGTTCCGCCGCACCCTGCTGTTCGAGCTGAACGAAGTGGCCGCCCTCGAGGGGCTGAAGATGGATCCGGAGAATTACGCCCGGATGCAGCTCGTCCAGCAGAAGCTGCTGCGCTACTGGGGCGACATGCCCTGAGGGGTGGGGCTAGGGCTGTCCGCCGGGCGTCGGCGGCATCGACACATGCTCGTGGACGATCTTCCAGCTGCCGTCCTGCTGGCGCTGGAACACGTCGGTGAAGCGCGCGCTGACCGTCGGGGTCGCAGCGCCGGCGCGCACGGTGAAGACCTCCGTGCCGGAGCTGACGAAGGCATCTGGCCCGACGATCTGAATGTGCCGGTCCGGCACGTGATACCCGGCCGGCTTCATGCTGACGAACGACCGTGCCCAGCCGGTCTGGACCTTGCGGTCGGTGCTCGGCGCCGCATTCGAGGCGTCGATCATGACGGCGCCGTTCGCATATTGGCGCATGACGGCATCGGCATCGCCCGTGGTGAAGCTTGCCTCGGCGCGTTCCGCGATCGCCGTCGCTTCCGACTGCGTGACGGGCGCATGTTCCGCCTCCCGCTCCTTGCAGGCGGCCACTCCGGCCAGCAGGATCAGCGCGGCGGCGGCGCGGCCCATGCTCAAGCCGCCTTCTGCAAATGCTTGCGGCCGAGCAGCTCGGCGATCTGCACCGCATTGAGCGCGGCGCCCTTGCGGAGATTGTCGCTGACCACCCACAGGCTGAGGCCGTTCTCGACCGTCGAGTCCTCACGGATGCGCGAGACGTAGGTCGCATATTCACCGACCGCTTCGACAGGCGTCACATAGCCGCCGTCCTCGCGCTTATCGACGACCATCACGCCCGGCGCTTCACGCAGGATCTTCCGCGCCTCGTCGGCCGAAATCTCGTTCTCGAACTCGATGTTCACCGCTTCGGAGTGGCCGACGAACACCGGTACGCGCACGCAGGTCGCGGTCAGCTTGATCGACGGGTCGAGGATCTTCTTGGTCTCGACCACCATCTTCCATTCTTCCTTGGTCGAGCCGTCGTCGAGACACGTGTCGATGTGCGGGATGACGTTGAAGGCGATCTGCTTGGTGAAAAATTCGGGCTCGTTGGCGTCGCCGACGAAGATGTTGCGCGACTGGTTGAACAGTTCGTCCATGCCCTGCTTGCCGGCGCCGGACACCGATTGGTAGGTGGCGACCACAACGCGCCGGATCTTCGCGGCATCATGGAGCGGCTTGAGCGCGACGACCAACTGCGCCGTCGAGCAGTTGGGATTGGCTATGATGTTCTTTTTCCGATAGCCGGCCAACGCCTCCGAATTTACCTCCGGCACGATCAGCGGCACGTCGGGGTCCATCCGGTAGAGCGAGCTGTTGTCGATCACCGTGCAGCCCGCCTCGGCCGCCTTGGGCGCATAGAGCTTCGACACCTCGGACCCGGCGGCGAACAAGGCGATGTCCCAGCCGGCGAAATCGAAATGCTCGAGGTTCTTGACCTTCAGCTCCTCGCCGTTGTCGCCGAAGTCGATCACGTCGCCCGTCGACCGGGACGACGCCAGCGCCGCCACTTCGTCGAGCGGAAATTGCCGTTCGGCGAGGACGTTGAGCATCTCGCGCCCGACATTGCCCGTCGCACCGACGACAGCGACCCGATAACCCATCAGAACTTCTCCAGCCTGCGTGCCGCACCTATCGCAAGCGGCGGCGCAAGGCGATATGGCTCGCGGGCCAGCGGGCACAAGGGGGGAGCATGCGCAGAGCGACGGTACTGCTTGCGATCGTCATGCTCGCGCTCCTCGGCGCGATGGCCGCTGCGCCGCTGTTGACGCAGCCGCCGCCGCTTCGGACCGAGAACGCCGACGGCCAGTTCGATGCGCGGCGCGCCAAGGCACGACTGGCGCTCATCCTCGGCGACCAGCGGCCGCACCCCGCCGACACCGCCGCGGACGACGCAGTCCGCTCGAGGCTGCTCGCGACGATGCGCCGGATCGGTCTCGATCCCGTCGTTCGCGATCAATTTGCCTGCAACGAGCTGTACAAGGAGCGCGGCGTCTCCTGTGCTCGCGTCCGCAACGTCATCGCCATCTCGGGACCGCGCACCGGCAAGGCGCTGCTGCTCAACGCCCATTACGACAGCGTCCCGGTCGGTCCCGGCGCGGGCGACGACGGGATCGGCGTCGCCACGCTCCTCGAGGTAGGCGCGATCCTGGCAAATCGGCCGCCCAGGCGCCCCGTCATCCTGCTGTTCAACGAGGGCGAGGAGCTCGGCCTCATCGGCGCCCGCGCGTTCCTCGCCGATCCGCTGAGCCGAACCGTGGACAGCCTCGTCAACCTCGAAGCGCGAGGCGTGCGGGGGCCGGTCAACATGTTCGAGACCAGCCGGCCCAACGCCGCGGCAGTCGCGCTCTTCGCAGATGCGGCCAAGCATCCTTCCGCCAATTCGCTCTCGACCGACGTCTACCGGCTGATGCCCAACTACACGGATGTGAACAGTTTTTCCGAGCGCGGCTGGCTGACGCTCAACCTCGCGCCGATCGGCAACGAGACCCGCTACCATTCGCCGGGCGACGATGTCGCCGCGCTCAACCCGGCGACGCTGCAGCACATGGGCGACCAGACGCTCGCGCTTGCCCGGGCGCTTGCCGACGGCACGCCCAGGCAGCCGGCCGGCAACCGCATCTTCATGGATGTCTCCGGCCGCGCCCTCGTGACGCTGCCGCTGACTCTCGGCGTGCTCTTGCTGGCCGGGCTCCTGCTCTGGTTCGCCGCGCTGGTTTTCGCCCGGGGAGGGGCGCTTCGCGGCAGCCTGGTCGTGCTCGGCTCCCTCGCCGGATCGGGCGCGTTATCGTGGCTCGCGCTGACGCTGATCGGATTCATTCGGGAAGGCATGTTCTGGCGCGCGCACCCTGGCTGGACTCACCTCGCGACCTACGCGGGCGTGCTGCTCGTGGGCGCACTGCTGCTCGCCAGCATCGGGCGGGAGGTCACCATCCGGCAGCTGCGGGTCATGTTCTGGCTGCTGTTCCTGTGCGTCGGGGCACTGATCGGGCTATTCGCGGCCGGCGGGATCGTGTTCTTCCTGCTGCCACCGCTGCTCGTGCTGATCGGCGTCAGCCTCTCCCGCTGGTGGAGGCCAGCCGAAGCGGTGGGCGCTGCTGCCGCGATTCTCTTCCTCTATCTCACCTGGGGCGCGATGCTCGGACTGCTCCAGGAGCTGCTCAACGGCGGTCCGGTGTGGCTGTTCGCGCCGCTCGCCACCCTCCTGCTCTTGCCCGTGCTGATCGAGGCCAAGCCGCTGATCGACAACGTGAAGCTCAGCGTTGCAGGCGCGCTCGCCGGACTCCTTGTGCTCGCCGGCTGGGCCGTCGCTGCTGCGGCGCCTGCATATTCGGCGGACCGCCAGCAGCGCTTCGTGATCCAGCACGTCACCGATGCGGGCAGCGGCAAGTCGTGGTGGTCGATCGTTAACGACCGCGCACCGCTCCCGCGGGCGTTCGGAAGCGGCTGGAAGCGTGGCAAGCTCCCGATCGGCGACTCCGCACGATGGATTGAGACCGCGCCGGCAGACCCAAATTCAAAAGCGCCGGTTGTCCAGCTGATCTCCGAGCTGCGCAATGGCAACGAGCGGCGGCTGACGCTGCGCCTGTTGGCGAACGGCAATGAGGACATCGACCTCGTCGCACCCGAGGATGCGAATATATCCCATGCCGGTGTGCAGGCATTCGTCCGCCCGATCGACCGGATCGAAGGCGGCAAATATTACATCGGCTGCTCGGGACGAAGCTGCGACGGCGCAACGCTTGAGCTGACGACCCGGCAGCCCAAGCCGATCGGTTTCCTCGTGATCGGTTCGCGATCGGGCCTGCCTCCATCAGCCGAGCCGTTGCTCCGGGCCAGGCCGCGGTTCGCCCGGCCGCAATATGCTCCGAACGCAACGATCGCCTTCGCGCGGATCAAGCTCTGACCGACTCGGCCGCACTGTGCTATGGCCGTTGCAGGCGCCCGGCGCGCCTTTGAGCGCCGGACGGCAACCTGGTCAAAGGAGTTGTCATGGCGGCCAATACGATACCCGCGTCCCCTTCCGCGCCGACCGGCGCCATTCCCGTCCGCACGATCACCGACGACGACCTGCGCTTCTCGCTCAGGCGAGGCTGGGAGGACTTCCGCGATCTGCGCGGGGACCTGATTTTCGCCGGGTTGATCTACACGCTGATCGGACTGGCCGCGGTGGTGATGACGACCAGCCGGCCGCTGATGCCCTTCTTCCTGCCGGTCGTCGCGGGCGTTGCATTGCTCGGCCCAGTCGCTGCCGTGGGCTTCTACGAACTGGCCCGCCGCCGCGAGGATGGCGAGGAAGTGCACTGGTTCAACTTCCTCGACGTCCGCAAGCGGCCCTCGCTCGACGACATGGGCATCGTCGCCGGGCTCCTGCTGGTCATATTCCTCGGTTGGCTGCTCGCGGCCGGGGCGCTCTATGCGTTGATCTTCGGCTGGACGACGCCGACCTCGATCGGCGGATTCCTGTCGATGGTGTTCACCACCCCGAGCGGATGGGCGCTGATCGCCGGCGGGCTGGTCGTCGGCGCGATTTTCGGCTGGTTCGTGCTGGCGCTGAGCGTCGTCTCGCTGCCGATGCTGGTCGATTGCGACGTCACCGCCGCCCAGGCGGTGTCCGCCTCGTGGCGCGCGTCGCACCGCAACAAAAGCGAGATGGTGCGCTGGGGGATCGTGGTCACCACCCTGCTCGTGCTCGGATCGATCCCGTTGTTCGTCGGCCTCGCCCTGGTGCTGCCGTGGCTCGGCTATTCGACCTGGCACCTCTACACGCGCCTGATCGACCGGAACGCGATTCCGGGGGGACGCTGCGACTAGTCGCCGTTCGCGCCCAAAACCTTCTCCTGAAGGAATCGCTCGATCGTGTTCTGGACGTGTGCCTGCCGGCCCTCACCCGCGGGGCGATGGGTCTGGCCGACGTAGAACATCATCTCGAACGGCCGGTTCGCCGCCTGCAGTTCGTCCGCCAGCATGGTCGAGTTCTGGAACACGACATTGTCGTCCGACATGCCGTGGATCAGAAGGAACGGCTCGTCGATCTTCAGCGCACCCATCAGCGCGTCCGATGACTGGTACGGCTTCGGATCGACAGCAGGATTACCGAGGAAGCGTTCGGTATAGTGGGTGTCATACAGCTCCCACCTGGTCACCGGCGCACCGACGATGGCGGCGGCATAGAGACCCTTGGGCGACTTCTCGAGCATCTTGAGGCTCATGTAGCCGCCGTAGGACCAGCCCGCGGTGGCGATGCGGTTTGCGTCCACGAACGGCTGCTTCTGCAGCCAGCGCGCGGCGGTCGCCTGGTCCTCGACCTCGACGCCGCCCATCGCGTGGTAGATCTGGTCCTCGAACGCGCGTCCGCGGTTGGGCGAACCGCGATTGTCGACCTGGAAATAGATCCAGCCCTTGCCGACCCAGTATTGCGCCATCGGGTTCATCCATGCGCGCTTGACTTGCTGCGATCCGGGACCGCCGTAATGTTCGAAGAAGACCGGGTACTTCTTGCCGGCCTCGAGCGGCGGGGTGATCATCTCCCAGTGGAGCGTGCTTCCGTCCGCGGCCTCCAGCGTACCGAACTTCACCGCGCGGTGGGCGGCCATGTACGGCGCGTAGGGGTGCGAGGCGTCGAGCCTGTTCTCCTCAACCCACGCGATGCGCTTGCCGCTAGCGTCGGCGAGATAGGTCTGCGGCGGCTGGTCGGTCGACGAGCGCGTGACGAGCAGGCGCGTGCCCGCCTTGTCCATGTCGGCGGCATTCCAATAGCCGGCCTCCGTCAGCCGCCTGGGCTCCGCGGGCTTGAGATAGTCGACGGAATAGACGTGGCTTTCGAGCACGCCGTCCTTGTTGCCGGTGAAGAACAGGCGGTGATTGCGCTCGTCGACGCCGATCAGCCCGGTCATCGACCAGGTGCCTTGCGTGATCGGCGTCAGCTGCCCGTCAGCCCAGCGATAGAGGTGGTGGAATCCACTCCGTTCCGAGCCCCAGATGAAGCTGCCGTCCTTGAGCGGACGGAAATCGTCGTTGAGATTGATCCAGGTGTTCGCGGTCTCGGTGAGCACTGGCCTGCTCGCCCCTGTCGCGGGATCGACGGCGAGCAGGTCGAGCCGCTTTTGGTCGCGGCTCTCGCGCTGGACAAAGAGCGTGCGTCCGTTCTTCGACCAGTGGACGCGGGCAAGATAGATGTCCGGATTGGTTCCGAGATCGACCCTTGCGCGACCGCTTCCGTCGGGGTTCATGAGCCACAGCGTGACGGCAACATTGGGAGTTCCCGCGGCCGGATAGCGTTGCTCAAACGTCTTCGTGCCGTTCGCGCCGATTGCCGCACGCGTGACGACCTGCACTTTCGCCTCGTCGAAGCATTCGACCGCAACTCGGCTGTCGTCCGGTGCCCACCAGGTGCCGGTGCGGCGGTCCATCTCCTCCTGCGCCACGAACTCGGCGGTGCCGCAAGTGACGGTGCCCTTCCCTTCGGTAGTCAGCGCTCGCTCCGCGCCGCTCGCAAGGTCGATTGCGTAGAGGTTCTGGTCGCGCACGAAGCTGACGAAGCGGCCGCCTTCGGAAACGTGGGCATCGATCTCCGTCGCTGCGGTGCTGGTCAGCCGCCGCACCGCGCCCGTCGCCACGTCGGCGAGATAGAGTTCGCCATCGACCGGCGCGAGGATCGACTTGCCGTCGGGCGCCCATTCATATTCGACGATCCCCTTGCTGCCGCCGACGCGGGCGCGCTCGCGCCGCATCTTCTCCGCTTCGGAAATCTCGCCTCCGCCGATCCTGGTCGAGTCGACCAGCATCCGCAGCTTCCCGGTCGACGTGTCCATCGCCCACAGGTCGAAGCGCTCGCGGTCCTCCTTGCGCGGCTGCAGCAGCGCCGCGTAGCGCCCGTCGGGCGACAGCTTGAGCAGGCGCGGAGCCTGGCCGGAGATCGGCGGGCTCGCGAATATCCGCTCGATGGTGAGCTTCTTCTGGGGAACGCCGGGCGGTGGAGCGAGAGCGAGGAGGAGCGGCGATACAGCCGCGACGAAAAGGAAACGCATGCGGTCTTGTACCCCGGCGAAGGCCGGGGTCCAGCCCGGAACAAGAGAACGGCGCGAAGCGCCGTCTGGGTCCCGGCCTTGGGTCCCATCAAAGTAGTACTTTGATGAGGTCCCTTCGCCGGGAGCAGGTGAGATCAAGCCTTCGGCGCGTTCTCTGCTCGCGAGGCCTCGGTCTCGGCGCCCTGCCCGCCAGTGACATCGCGGCGAACATCACGGCGCTCGGCGATGCGGGCGGCCTTGCCGGTCCGGCCGCGGAGGTAATAGAGCTTGGCGCGGCGCACGGCACCGCGGCGCACGACCTCGATCCTGTCGATGATAGGCGAATAGAGCGGGAAGACGCGCTCCACCCCCTCACCGAAGCTGATCTTGCGGACCGTGAAGCTGGAGCCGACGCCCTTGTTCGACCGAGCGATGCACACGCCTTCGAACGCCTGCACGCGGGTGCGGTCGCCTTCGATGACCTTGACGCCGACGCGCAACGTGTCGCCGGGGCGGAATTCGGGGATGTTCTTGTCGGCGGTCAGCGCCTCAATGGCTTCGCGCTCGAGCGTCTCGATCAGGTTCATTTCAGTTACGCCTTCGTGTCTCGTCGCCGCGCGCCAGAGGGCGGTGCCTGCGATGCGCCCCCGTGGCGCTCGATCAGGTCCGGCCGCCTTAGCCGTGTGTCTTCGACCGCGGTCATGTGTCGCCACGCCGCGATCTTCGCATGATCCCCCGACCGCAGCACTTCGGGGATCGTGCGTCCTTCCCATTCAACGGGTCGGGTATAGTGCGGATATTCGAGAAGCCCCGTTTCGAAGCTCTCCTCCTCTCCGCTGGAGGCCGCGCCCATTACCCCGGGAAGCAGCCGCACGCAAGCATCGAGGATCGCCATCGCGCCGATCTCTCCGCCGGAGAGCACATAGTCGCCGATGGACACCGCCTCCAGCGGCCGCGCCTCGAAGATTCGCTCGTCGAATCCTTCGAAACGGCCGCACAGCAGGATCACGCCCTCACCGGCCACGAGGTCGCGCACGCGCGCCTGGGTCAAGGGCGCACCGCGCGGAGTCAGCGCCAGCATGGGCCGCCCGTCCGCGACGCTGTCGAGCGCGGCCGCGAGCACGTCCGGCCGAAGCACCATCCCCGCCCCGCCGCCGGCAGGCGTGTCGTCCACGCTTCTGTGCTTGTCGGTGGCGAACTCGCGGATGTTGGTTGTCTCGAGCGACCAGATGCCCTCCTCGAGCGCGCGCCCCGCAAGGCTCGCGCCCAGCGGCCCCGGGAACATGTCCGGGTGGAGCGTGAGGACGGACGCGCGGAAGCTCACAGCGTCCAATCCTCGACCCGCAGATCAGGAATATCGCGGAAGTCCCGCGGATTGGCCGTGACGAGGGTGAGGTCCAGTGCCAGCGCGTGAGCGGCAATGAGTTGGTCAAAGCGGTGCCGCTTGAAGGGCAGCTGCGAATAGCGAATCGCCGCCTGCTCGTCGAACGGAAGCACGGCCATTCGTTTGCGCACGCGTTCCATGACTTCAACCGGCGGCGGCTTGCCAGCGGCAGAGCCGTGAAGGACCTCTGCGAAACAAATCGACGACAGACACAAGTCGCCTTCAGCGCACTCACTTGCACGATCGACGAGGCGCTCATGGCCGCCGAGCAGCAGAATGAGCGCGTTGGCATCGAGCAGGAAGCGCACTAACCGGCCTTGTCCCAGCCGACGCGTCTCATCAGGTCCTCAAGCCCGGGGCTAGGGTCTATCTCGCGCTCCTCCGACGTGAGCGGCTTGAGGCCCGGGCACGCGCCCGCGATTCCGCTGAGATCGATCTTCTTCGGACCAGTCTCGACCGGCTCGACCACGTACCGCCCCTGCTCCTCGCGGACCTTCATTTCTACGCCTTCCTTGATCCCCAGCGCCTTCGGAAGCCGCAACGCGACCGAGTTACCCGACTTGAACGTTTTGGCGCGGACTTCCTTCGTCATCACCTGCTCCATGTATATACGAGATGTATATACGAACGCTCTCCCGTGCAAGTACTGGAACCGCGCAATCCTCCGCTCGCTTTGCGCCGCATGGACGAAGACATTCTCGATTGCCTGATTATCGGCGGAGGGCCGGCGGGGCTGACCGCGGCCATCTACCTCGCCCGCTTTCACCTCGACATCATGGTCGTCGATGGAGGCAAGAGCCGCGCTTCGTGGATTCCCTGCACGCGCAACGTCTCGGGCTTCCCGGACGGCATCGCCGGGACCGAGCTGCTCCAGCGCATGCGCGACCAGGCCTGCAAATATGGCGCGGATTGCGAGACAGAGTTCGTCACCAAGCTCGAGCGCAACGCCGAAACGGGGCTGTTCACCGCGACCTGGGGTTCCGGGAGAGCGTCCGCGCGGACAGTGCTGATCGCCACCGGCGTGACCAACCGCCGGCCGCCGATGGACGAGGAGCTTCACGATGATGCGCTCGCCCGCGGCCTGGTCCGCTACTGCCCGATCTGCGACGGCTACGAGGTCACCGACAAGCGCGTCGGCGTCATCGGAAGCGATGCTCACGGGGTCGCCGAGGCTTTGTTCATCCGCAGCTTCACCGCCGATGTGACGCTGATCGCGCCCGACAAGGCGCTTCGGCTCAAGCCCGAGGACAATCAGAAGCTCAAAGACGCAGAGATCGACTGCGTCGACGGCCCTGCGCACGCCGTCGCCATCTCGAGCAATTGCATCACCGTCGACACGGCGGAGGGCCATTACACGTTCGACAGCATTTATCCGGCGCTCGGCTCGGACACCCACACGCAGCTTGCGGAGATGGTCGCGGCCGATCTTTCGAGCGACGATTGCGTGAAGGTCGACACCCACCAGCGCACCAGCGTTCCAGGCCTCTATGCAGCCGGCGACGTCGTGATCGGCCTCGATCAGATCAGCCACGCCATGGGCGAAGGCGGCGTCGCAGCGACGACGATCCGCAACGACCTGGCGAAGCTGCGGCCTTTGTGGCGTGAAGCGATCGATGTGGTCGAACGAACTGCTGAAGACTAGGCGAGGAACTCCGGATCGACCACGATGCGGCCCTCCTGGAGATCGGCGATGCCGTCCTTGAACGGGATCAGCGACGTCTTGCCGTCCGCGAACTCGATCTCGAGCAAGTCGCCGGCGCCGTAATTTTCCACCGTGGTGACCGTCCCGACGGCATTGCCTTCGCGGTCGGTCGCGGGGAGGCCGATCAGGTCGGCGTGATAATATTCGCCCTCTTCAAGCGGCGGCAGTGCGGAGCGGTCGATTTCTACCAGCGCGCCGTGCAGCGCCTCTGCCGCCGAGCGGTCGGCAATCCCTTCGAACCGCGCCACGGCGGTCTTGCCGCCATCGCGAACACCGACGAGGCGCCGCTCGACGCCTCCGACGTATAGGTTTCCGTGGCGGGCGAGGCTCTCGGCGCTGTCGGTGAACAGCTTCAGGCGGAGCTCGCCCTTGACGCCATGCGCGCCGGCGATTGCGGCGAGCGCGATTCTACGCTCGCCGCGCGCGCTCATCATTATGCCTTGGTTTCCTCGGCCGCGCCTTCGGCGGGCTCAGGAGCGGACTCGCCGCTCTCGGCGTTCGCCTCGGCGGACTGCGGCGACTCGGTGCTAGGCGGCGGCACGTCCGCGGCCCCTTCCGCGGGCTCCGCCGTCGATTCGCCCTCGTTCGTCGCGTCTGACTGTTCGGCGGCAACTTCCTCGGCGGGAGCCTCCACTGCAGGCTCCTCTGCCGGGGCCTCTTCCGCCACCGGCGGAGTCTGCTCGGCAACCTCGTCAGCGACAGCTTCGGCCTCGGCGGTTGGCTCGGCGGTCGCTGCCTCGACCTCGTCAGCGACGACGGCTTCCGCTTCCTCCTGCGGGGCCGCAGCGGCCTCGGCAGCTTCCGCTTCGCGTGTCGCCCTCGCTTCGGCCCTCTCCTTGGCCTTTTCGCCAGGCTCACCCTTCTTCGGGTTGGTCCGGGCCGGACGCTCGCGAAGGCCCGCCGCATTGAGGAAGCGGAGCACGCGGTCCGACGGCTGGGCGCCGACGCTCAGCCAGTGCGAGATGCGGTCCTTGTCGAGCTTCACCCGCTCGGGCGAATCCTTCGCGAGCAGCGGATTGTAGGTGCCGACCTTCTCGATGAAGCGGCCGTCACGGGCGTTGCGGCTGTCGGCCACCACGATGCGGTAATATGGGCGCTTCTTGGCGCCGCCGCGCGAAAGACGAATTGAAACTGACATGGGACTTCCTTCTTCCTTTCGTCACTCCCGCTAAAGCGGGAGTCCATTTCCTCAAACTGGATCCCAGCCTGCGCGGGGATGACGGGCTGAGGGGCCCGTCACTTCTTAGAAAACTTGTCGAAACCTGGTGGCAGGTTAAACGGCTGCCCCCCGCCAAGGCCGGGGAGGCCTGCGCCTCCCCCGCCCAGCCCCGGCATGCCGCCGGGAGGGAGCGCGCCCGGGGGGGCAAGTCCGCCAAGCGCGCCTTCCAGTCCGCCCTTGCTGAACATCGCCGCGAGCTTTCCGAGGCCGCCCATCTTCTTGAGCCGCTTCATCGCGGTCGACATTTCCTGGTGCATCTTGAGGAGCTTGTTGATCTCCTGGACCGTCGTGCCACTGCCCTTGGCGACGCGGATCTTGCGTTTCGCATTGATGATGTCGGGCCTCGCCCGCTCCTTCGCCGTCATCGACGAGAGCATCGCTTCCATGTGGACCAGGGCCTTGCTGCCCTCGGCCTTGTCCATCGCGCCCTTCATGCCCTTGAGGCCGGGCATCATGCCGGCGAGCGCGCCGAGACCGCCCATGCGCTGCATCTGCTGAAGCTGGGCCCACAGGTCGTCGAGGTCGAACTTGCCCTTGGCCATCTTGGCCGCGAGCTTCTCAGCATCTTCGACCTTGATCGTCTCGGCGGCGCGCTCGACCAGGCTGACCACGTCGCCCATGCCGAGGATCCGCCCGGCCACGCGGTTCGGGTGGAACGCCTCGAGCTTGTCGAGCGCCTCGCCGACGCCGGCGAACTTGATCGGCTTGCCGGTGACCGCGCGCATCGACAGCGCCGCGCCGCCGCGGGCGTCGCCGTCCAGCCGCGTCAGGATAACGCCGCTGAGGTCGACCTCGCCGGCGAAGCCTTTGGCGACGTTCACGGCGTCCTGGCCGGTCAGCGCATCGACGACGAGCAGGGTCTCGGTCGGCTGCGACGCCGCGGCGACCGCCTTCATCTCGCCCATCAGCTGGTCGTCGACATGGAGGCGCCCGGCGGTGTCGAGCAGGACCAGGTCGTAGCCCTGCAATTTCGCCGATTGGATCGCACGCTTCGCGATGTCGACGGGCTGCTGGCCCGCGACGATCGGCAGCGTGTCGACGTTCGCCTGCCGCCCGAGCACCGCCAGCTGCTCCTGCGCCGCCGGGCGGGCAACGTCGAGCGACGCCATCAGCACCTTCTTGCGGTCGCGCTCGGTAAGGCGCTTGGCGAGCTTGGCGGTGGTGGTGGTCTTGCCCGAGCCCTGGAGGCCGACCATCATGACGACGGCGGGCGGCGAGACGTTGAGGTTGAGCTCGGCCGTCTCGGAGCCGAGCGTCTCGACCAGCGCGTCGTGGACGTATTTGACGACCATCTGCCCCGGCGTGACCGAGCGCAGCACTTCCTGGCCGACCGCCTTTTCGGTGACCTGCTCGACGAAATCGCGCGCGACCGGGAGCGCGACGTCGGCCTCGAGCAACGCGACGCGCACCTCGCGCATGGCCGCGCGCACGTCGGCCTCCGTCAGGGCGCCACGGCCCCGAAGCCGGTCGAATACGCTGCCGAGCCGATCGCTCAACGTGTCGAACATTCAAATCTCCTCAGCGATGTGAAAGGGCCCATATGGGGTGCGAAACGCAAAATACGCCGGCGGACGAAACCTCGTCGGCCGGCGCGCACCCGTGGACGCTCACATCGATGTCTGTCCGAAGACGCGGCGGCGCTTACCCGCTCATGCGTCGAAGTTCAACCCAGCCGCGGCTTGCCTTTCGGCGGCTTGCGTGGTCGCGAAGGGCCGCCGCCGGGCTTGTCGGGTCCGTCGCCCTTGGGCGGCCGTCCGCCGCGGCGGTGACCTTGTGCCGGTCCGCGCGGCGGTCCTCGCCGGTCGCGCTCGGGCACGCGGTCGATCGGCCGCGATTGCTGCATCTGCTGGCGCGGACCGACCGCATAGCCTTCCTTCAACAGCTGCGTGAACGCCGCGCGCGTGCTCTCGGCGATCGCGTCCTGCAGCTCCTTCGGCAGGTCGGCGAAGGTCACGTTGGCATGGATCGCCTGCACATCGCGCAGAAGCTGGTTCGGCAGCCCGCCCGACGCGCGCTTCAGCGCGGCTATGCCATCGAGCACAGCGGAGAAGAGGATCGATTGCATGACGTCGGTTGCGGCTCTCGGCATCGGACCCTCGCAGGTGGACTAAGCTCGGCACGCTCCCTAAGTCACGCGGCCGATGCGCCGGCACTTCCACAAGATGCATGGTTTGGGCAATGATTTCGTGATTGTCGACGCGCGCGAGCAGCCGTTCGCGGTCACGCCGTCGCTGGCGCGAGCCATTGCCGACCGCCGCACCGGCATCGGCTGCGACCAGCTGATCGTGCTGGAGCCGAGCGACAGCGCGGACCTGAACATGCGCATCTGGAACAGCGACGGCGGCGAGGTGGAGAGCTGCGGCAATGCGACGCGCTGCGTGGTTCAGCTGACTGGCGCGAGGACGATCGACAGCGCCGGAGGCATGCTCGAGGGAGAGAATCTCGGCGCGGAGGTCGAAGTCGCCATTGGCCAGCCGCGCTTTGCGTGGGACGAGATCCCGCTCGCTTACCCGATGGACACCGCGGCTTTGCCGATGGCGTGGGACGGCCTCGAGCGGCCGTTCGCGGTGAATGTCGGCAACCCGCACGTCGTCTTCTTCGTGCCCGATGCGCGCGAAGTGCCGCTGGAGGAGCTTGGACCGAGGATCGAAAACGACCCTGCCTTCCCCGAGCGGATCAACGTCAATGTTGCGACCTATGTCCACGACCGATTGAAGCTGCGGACGTTCGAGCGCGGTGCCGGCGAGACGCTGGCGTGCGGCACGGGCGCCTGCGCGAGCGCGGTCGCGGCAATCGCAACGAAGCGCGCCCAATCGCCTGTGCGGGTCGATATGACCGGCGGCAGCCTGACGATCGAATGGGCACCGGGCGAGACGATCCGCATGCGCGGCGCGGCAACCCACGTGTTCGAGGGCGAACTCGACCTCGAGGCGCTGTCATGAGCGTCGAGACAATCACGCTGGGCTGCCGCCTCAACTTCGCCGAGAGCGAGACCATCGCCCGCACCGCGCCGCCGGGCGAGGACTGGATCGTGGTCAACAGCTGCGCGGTCACCAACGAGGCAGTGCGTCAAACGCGGCAAGCGATCCGTCGCGCCCACCGCCAACGTCCCTCTGCGCGGATCCTCGTCACCGGCTGCGCGGCGGAGCTGGACCGACCCTCGTTCGAAGCGATGCCGGAGGTCAGCCGGGTCATCGGAAATGCGGGCAAGCTCCACGCGTTCTTGCCGCCCCGTCATCCCGGGCTTGACCCGGGACCTGCCTCTTCTTTTTCAATTTCAAGACGAAGGCAGGCCGCGGCTCAAAGCCGGGGTGACGAATCCGGTGACGTCATGACGCCGACGGTCGCGCCATCAGGCTTTCACGGCCACGTCCGCAGCTTCGTCGCGGTCCAAACCGGGTGCGATCACCGCTGCACCTTCTGCTCGATCTGGCAGGCGCGCGGGCCAAGTCGTTCGCTCGGGTTCGAGCTGATCCGGGATGCCGTCGCTCGCGAGATCGATCTCGGCGCGAAGGAGATCGTGCTGACGGGCATCGACATCACCGATTACGAGGGCGGGATCGGCATGCTCTGCCAGCGCCTGCTCGCCGCCGAACCGCGGCTCCAGCGCCTGCGGCTATCATCGCTGGACGGCGTCGAGATGGACGACGCCTTGTTCGAGCTAATTGCCGGCGAGCCGCGCCTGCTGCCGCACTTCCATTTGTCACTCCAGGCGGGCGACGACCTGATCCTGAAGCGCATGAAGCGCCGCCACAGCCGCGCGGACGCCGTGCGCACCGTCGAGCGGATCAAGGCCGTGTGTCCGGACGCCAGCATTGGCGCCGACCTCATCGCCGGATTTCCCACCGAAACGGAAGACATGGCCCTGAACAGTCTGAAACTGCTCGACGATTGCGACGTCGTCGCCGCTCACATCTTCGCCTTTTCGGCAAGGCCGGACACGCCGGCGGCGCGCATGCCGCAGCTCTCCCGCGAAACGGTGAAAGCCCGGGCCGGGCGCCTGCGCGAAGCGGCTGCCGAACGCCGCCGCCACTGGTTCGAGAGCCTGGTCGGCGCTCGATTGTCGGTCCTGATCGAAAACGGCGGCAAAGGACATGCCGACAATTTCGCGCCGGTAATCGTCCCGGGTGCTTCGCGCGGCGAAACCGGCTTCGCCGAGGTCACCGGTTGCAACGGCGATCGGCTGACGGCGGTGTGGGCATGAGCTGGCTCGACCGCCTGCGTGGCGGCTTTCAGAAGACTGCCGATCGGGTTGCGGACAATCTCACCGGCCTGACCAGCCGCGTGGCCCTCGACACGGCGACCCTCGACGACATCGAGGAAGCGTTGATCGCGTCCGACCTCGGGCCGGAAGCATCGCGCCGCATCCGCGAGGCGATCGCCCAGCAGAAATTCGAGCGTCTGGACGAGCGCGGCCTCCGCTCCATCCTTGCCGAGGAGATAGAGAAGATCCTGGCTCCGGTTGCCAAGCCGCTGGAAGTGTGGGGCTTTCCGCGCCCGCACGTCATCCTCGTGATCGGTGTCAACGGCTCGGGCAAGACGACCACCATCGGCAAGCTCGGCCGCTGGCTCAAGGATGAGGACTACGGCGTCCTGCTGGCTGCCGGCGACACCTTCCGCGCCGCAGCGATCGAGCAGCTCAACATCTGGGGCGAGCGGATCGGCGCCCCGGTGATCTCCGGCAAGGAGGGCGGCGACGCCGCCGGCATCGTCTTCGATGGGGTCAAGCAAGCCACCGCCGAGGGAATCGACGTGCTGATCGTCGACACCGCTGGGCGCCTCCAGAACAAGACGCACCTGATGGAGGAACTGTCGAAGATCCGCCGCGTGCTCGGCCGCCTCAACCCCGAGGCACCGCACGACGTTCTGCTCGTTCTGGATGCGACGACAGGCCAGAACGCGCTTGCCCAGGTCGAGGTGTTCCGCGAGAGCGCGGGCGTGACGGGGCTCATTATGACCAAGCTCGACGGGACCGCGCGTGGGGGAATCCTCGTCGCAGCAGCGGAGAAGTTCGGCCTTCCGATCTACGCGATTGGGGTCGGCGAGACGGCCGACGACCTGCGGCCGTTCGATCCGCGCGCGGTCGCGCGGGCGATCGCGGGGCTCCCGCCCCAATGACCGCCAAGCAAGAGCCGCAGGGCGGCGCCAGGCTGCTGATCGACCTCGGGCCGCTGCTCGTCTTCTTCCTCGCCAACTTTTTCGCGCCGGTGCCCGCGGTGCTGAAGATCTTCGTCGCCACCGGCGCCTTCATGGTCGCGATGATCGCCGCGATGCTGTTCTCGGCCATCCGGTACCACCGCATTTCCCCCTTGCTGTGGTTTTCGGGGATCATGGTCGTAATCCTCGGCGGCCTCACGATCTGGCTCCACGACCGAACCTTCATCCAGATGAAGCCGACGATCTATTATGTCCTCGTCTCCGCGCTCCTGTGGTTCGGCCTGGCGACCGACCGCCCGCTGCTGCAGCGCGTGCTCGGCAGCACCTATCCCGGGTTGGACGGCACGGGCTGGACCAAGCTCACCCGCAATTGGGCGCTCTTCTTCGCCTTCATGGCCGTCCTCAACGAGGCGGTGTGGCGCACGACGTCGTGGGATTTCTGGATCGGGTTCAAGCTGTGGGGCGCCCTCCCCCTCACGTTCCTCTTCGCCGCGGCCAACATCCCGATGCTGCTCCGCCACGGCCTGATGAAGGACGAGGCCGTGCCGGTCGAGCCGGGACCCGTCGAATGAGCGATGCGATCCTCTCGATCCGCGGCCTCAGGAAGACCTACGGGACCGGCGTCGATGCGCTCAAGTCGGTCGATCTCGACATCCGGCGCGGCGAGATTTTCGCGCTGCTGGGACCGAACGGCGCCGGCAAGACGACGCTGATCAACATCGTCTGCGGAATCGTCACCCCGAGTGAGGGCGAAGTCCTGGTCGATGGCAGGAACTGGCAGACCGACTTCCGCTACGCGCGCGAGCGGATTGGGCTGGTTCCCCAAGAGCTTACAACCGAAGCCTTCGAAACCGTCTGGAACACCACCCGCTTCTCGCGTGGGCTCTACGGCAAGCCGCGCAACGATGCCTTCATCGAAGATCTGCTGAAGCGGCTGTCGCTGCTCGACAAGCGCAAGTCGGAAATGCGCTTCCTGTCGGGCGGCATGAAGCGCCGCGTGATGATCGCCAAGGCGCTGAGCCACGAGCCGGCGATCCTGTTCCTCGACGAGCCGACGGCGGGGGTCGACGTCGAGCTCAGGCGCGACATGTGGGAAGTGGTGCGCAAGCTTAGGGCAGACGGCACGACGATCATCCTCACCACCCACTATATCGAGGAAGCCGAGGAGATGGCCGACCGGGTCGGCGTGATCAGCAAAGGCGCGCTGGTTGCCGTCGACGAGAAGCGCGAGCTCATGGCCAAGATGGGCAAGAAGACGCTCGACATCGTGCTCGCCGAACGCATTGCAGCCGTTCCGTCCGATCTGGCTGAATGGAATGTGGAGCTCGCCGACGAGGGTCACCTGCTCCGCTACCAGTTCGACAGCCATGCCGAGCGCACCGGGATAGCCTCGCTGATGCGCCGCCTCGCCGATCTCGGAATCGCCTACAAGGACCTCTCGACCCATCAGTCGAGCCTCGAG
>DASSOE010000152.1:0-43735 GCA_035700945.1 Sphingomicrobium sp.
GCGAGAATCGCGCGCTGGATCGGCGCGGCGCCGCGCCAGCGGGGGAGGAGCGATGCGTGGACGTTGACGCAGCCCTGCTTCGGCGCGTCGAGGATCGGCTTCGGCAGGATCAGGCCATAGGCAGCGACGACGGCAAGGTCGGAGCCCAGCGAACGGAATAGCGCCTGCTGCTCTTCGTCGCGGAGGGTGCGCGGCGTCCGCACCTCGATACCGAGCTCTCCCGCCCGCTCGTGAACCGCGGTCTTGCGCTCGCCTTTCCCGCGCCCGGCGGGGCGGGGCGGCTGCGAATAGACGCAGACGATCTCGTGCCCCGCCTCGACCAGTGCATCGAGGCTCGGCACCGCGAAGACCGGCGATCCCATGAAGACGATGCGCATCGCCACGTCATTGCGAGGAGCGAAGCGACGACGCAATCCAGTTCGTCCATCTGGATTGCTTCGCTACGCTCGCAATGACAGAGGAAAAGCATGGCCTCGCAGGAAATTGAAGCGCTGTCGCAAGCGCTCGCCAGGCTCCCGGGGCTCGGGCCCCGGTCGGCTCGTCGCGCAGTGCTTCACCTGATGAAGAAGCGCGAGGCCGCGCTCCAGCCGCTGCTCGCGGCGCTCAGACAAGTCGCCGACAAGCTCTCGACCTGCTCGACCTGCGGCAACGTCGACACGTCCGATCCATGCTCGATCTGCCGCGATCCGCGGCGCGACGAGAAGATGCTGTGCGTGGTGGAGGAGGTCGCCGACCTGTGGGCACTCGACCGCTCGCGGCTGTTCCCCGGCCGCTATCATGTGCTTGGCGGGCGCCTGTCGGCGCTGGAAGGCATCGGGCCGGAGGAACTCGGCATCGACCAGCTCGTGCGGCGCGTGGCGGCAGGCGGCATCGATGAGGTCGTGCTGGCGATGAACGCCACTCTGGAGGGCCAGACCACCGCCCATTACCTCGCCGAGCGGCTCGAAGGATTTCCCATCCGTGTCAGCCAGTTGGCGCACGGACTTCCGGTCGGCGGCGAGCTCGACTATCTGGACGAGGGGACGCTCGCCCAGGCATTGAGGGCGCGCCGGCCGATTTCTTGAACCCCGTCGCTCGAACGACTAAATCCAGACCATGGCCATTCGCCCGATCTTCGAGACGCCCGACCCGGTACTCCGGCAGATATCCAAGCCGGTGGAGACGTTCGACGATGAGCTCAAGACGCTCGTCGCCGACATGTTCGAGACGATGTACGCCGCGCCGGGGATCGGGCTTGCCGCGGTCCAGGTCGGCGTTCCGATCCGGCTGCTCGTCATCGACCTCCAGGAGCCGGAGAATCCCGACGATCCGGAGAGCCCGAACGTCAGGGACCCGAGGGTGTTCATCAACCCGGAGATCCTGTGGCACTCGGACAGCGAGGTGCCTTATACTGAGGGCTGCCTTTCGGTTCCCGAACAATATGCCGAGGTGATGCGCCCCGACCGCATCCGCGCCCGCTGGCGGGACGTCGAAGGCAAGAGCTACGAGGAGGAGATCGAGGGCCTGCTCGCGGTGTGCCTCCAGCACGAGATGGACCATTTGAATGGGGTGCTGTTCATCGATCACCTCTCTCGCCTGAAACGCGACATGGTGCTAAAGAAGCTCGCCAAGTGGCGGAAAGAGCAGCAGAAGAAGGCTGCTTAGTTCGTCGTTCCGGCTTGGAGCCGGCACCCGCCTTTCTTATCACGTCGCTAGATCAAGCGGATCCCGGCCCGAGGCCGCGATGACGTGCACGAGTGGTCACTTCCCGCAATAGATCAGCCCCATCGGCTTGATCGCGTTCGATTCGACCAGCATCGCGCGGGCGGACTGGGCGAAGCGCAGCTTGATGAGGTCGGTGTGGATTGGCTCCTTGCCGGGGCACTGCGCCGCGATGTCGTAGCCGCCGGGGGCCTTGTCCACCTTGTAGAAGGTGCAGTTCGGGCCATCGCGGACGCTCAGCGACTTCGCCGTAAAGCGCCACGGGTTGGTGGTGCAGGCGGCCCGGTCCTTCGCCCAGCTGCCGACGAAGCGCAGCGCCGCATTGGCCGGAGGAAGGCTGCCGGGCTCGCCTGTACCGGCCGATGCCTCTCCGGCGGCATTTTCGCCGGAAGCGGAAGCATTTACAGCATTCGCCTCATTCTCGACCTCCTCCTCCATCGATGGAAGGTTTTCCGTCGCGGCGGAGGCGTTCCCGTTGGCATTGGTCTCGTTCGCCTGCGGCTGGACCGAATTCTGACCGCAACCGGCGAGCAGCAGCGGGGCGAGGATCGCATGTCCGCGCATCGTTAGACCGGTTCGCCCACCGACGCGGCCGCGTTGCGGCAATCCTCGGCGCATTCCCGGCACATCTGCGCGCACAGCTTGCAATGCTCGTGGTGGTGACGCTCGCACTCGACGGCGCATGCGTCGCAGACGCGCGCGCAATGCTCCAGCGTCTCTCGAAGCACCTGTTCGTTCGAGCCGGTCCGGCGCACCGCCAGCTTTCCGGTCGCTTCGCACACGTCTGCGCAGTCGAGGCAGGAGCGGATGCACTGGCGCCTGTCCATGTCTTCCGCCGCGCAGGCATCGGCGCAGCTGAGGCACATGCGCGAGCAATACATGAGGTGGTGGGCCGCATCCCCGAGCGGCTGGTTGACGTGCCCCGCGACGTCCGGGTGCAGCGCGATCATCTTGCGGATCGACATTGGCGTTCTCCTCGCTCCGCTGTGCCAACGTTCCGCTTGAGATGAGGGTCCAAGGCTCTTAGAGTTCCCATTCTGTTCCGGGGGAGTCATGGTCATGGACGCGGCGGTTGCGATCTCTCTGGCGCTTGCGGCGATAGTCGCCGGAGTAGTGGTCGGCTGGTTGCTGGCGAGCCGATCGGCGGCGGCCGTGAAGAGCGAGCGCGATCGGGCGCGGACCGATGCCGAGGAGTGGCGGGTCAAATTCAATGAGGCGGTCGTCAACCTCGCCGCCGAGGCCGAGAAGAACAAAAGGCTGGGTGAGGTCGAAATGCAGCTCGCCGCGGAGCGCGAAACTGCGACGAGTCTGAAGGCGGAGGTCGCCGCCTTCAAGAGCGCTGAGGAGGAGCGCGGGAAGGCGTTCGAGGCCCGCCTCGCCGAGCTCAAGGAAGCCAAGGAGGCGCTTTCAGCACAATTCTCCGAAATTGGCGGCAAGCTGTTGAAGGAGGCGCAGAAAAACTTCCTCGAGCGCGCCGATGCGCGTTTCCAGCAAGCGGGCGAAAGGAACGAGGAAAAGCTCAAGAACCTGCTTCAGCCGGTCGAGGCGACGCTCAAGCGCTACGAGAGCAGCCTCGGCGAAATCGAAAAAGCGCGGAATGCCAGCTATGGCGAGCTCAAGCAGGTTGTCGCGCAGCTCGCCCACGGCAACGACCAGGTCAGGCGCGAGACCCAGCGGCTGGCCAACGTGATGGTCTCCAGCCCCAAGGCCCGCGGGCGCTGGGGGGAAGAGCAGTTGCGGACGATCCTCGAATCCGCCGGTTTGGCGGAAAATGTCGATTTTACGCTTCAAAGCAGTGTCTCCGACGGCGAGCGCACGCTGAGGCCGGACTGCGTCATCAGCTTGCCCGGCAATCGCTGCATCGTCGTCGACGTCAAATGCCCGCTGGTCGCCTTCGAGCAGGCCTTTGATGAAGAGGACGAGGAGAAGAGGGCGGCGCTGCTGCTCCAGCATGCCGCGGCACTCAAGTCCTATGCCGGCGATCTCGGCAAGAAAGGCTATTGGCGGCAGTTCGACCTTTCGCCCGATTTCGTCATCATGTTCGTGCCCGGAGAGCATTTTCTCTCCGCCGCGGCCGAGCGCGCCCCGGACCTCATCGAGACCGCGTTCCGCAACGGCGTCATCGTCGCATCGACCATCAACATGCTGGCGCTGGCCAAGATCATGGCCGGCATGTGGCGCCAGGAAGCACTCGCCGCGCAGGCGCAGGAAGTCGCCGAGGTCGGGAAGGAGCTCTACAAGCGCCTCTCCGTCATGGGCGGCCATGTCGCCAGGCTCGGGCGCAATCTCGGCCAGGCGACCGGCGCCTATAATGATTTCGTCGGCAGCCTCGAAAGCCAGGTGCTCACTCAGGCCAGGCGGTTCGAAGCACTGAAGGTGGAAACCAGCGGAAAGACGATCGAGACGATGCCTGTCGTCGATGGGTCGCCGCGGCCGCTGACCAAGCTCACCGCAGCGGTTGAGGACAAGGACGAGCCCCCGATCGCTGCCGAATAGGCCCTAATAGCTGCGGACGAGCGTGATTCTGCCGCGGGTGTTGCTTAGCGTCAGCCGGTCTCCTCCGCTCCAGCTCATGGTCATCGGCTCGTTGAGGATGGCGCCACCCTGCGACTCGAAACTCATGTCGGCGCAGGCCATCTGGGTCGCGATGACCATGTCGAGGTCCAGGATGTTGGCGGTCTGCGTGTAGTCGGCGCCCATCGAGTTGCAGCCGAACTTCGCGCCGACGCGTGTCGCATCGAAGTTCATGAAGTAGTTGGTGCCGGCGGGGGTCGACCGTCCGTTCACGGACTCGACTCGCCAATTGGTGCCGGCGAGGCTCGCCGGCGCGATGGCTTCGCCGCCGCAGCCATTGAACTGCCTGCCGTCGACCGTAACCTGGACCTTGTCCGGGTAGACGCGGTCGCTCATGCCGTCGCTGCACTGGGCGTGGACGATGTTCACGTTGATCCGCGGCGTCTGATAGATTTCGCCCGCGACGCCGACGATCACCTTGGGCGTTGGCTGTTTGATTGGCTGCGCCTCGGGCTCGACGAAGGTGATGTCGTGCTCGTCGATCAGGAGGTTCCAGAAGGGCTCGGTACCGAGCGCATGGTAGGGCGCCGGGGGCGGGCCGGGGACAGTCATGCAGGCGCTCAGCGCGGCGGCGAGGGCAATCGTCAGCAGGCGTTTCATAGACCGAACAACCGTATGCACGGCGGCCGGTTCCGTCATCGCCAGCTCGCCTTGACGGCGAACGCCATCACAGCCGCGGCGATCGCCGCGTTCAAGCTGTCGGCCCGCCCGGTCATCGGGATTTTCACCAGCAGGTCGCATTCCCTTTCGTAGTCGGCAGGCAGCCCCTGCTGCTCGTTTCCAATCAGCAGGAAGCAGGGTTGCTGGTACTCGGCTTCGAGATAATCGTGCGTGGCCTTGAGGCTGGTCCCGACGAGTTGGCCTTGGCCGGCGCGGAGCCACGCGAGGAATTCGGGCCAGCGCGCGGCGGCGACTTCCTGGGTGAAGATGGCGCCCATCGAAGCCCGCACCGCCTCGACCGAGAAGGGGTCCGCGCAGTCGTCGATCAGAATCAGTCCGCCCGCGCCGACGGCGTCCCCGGTTCTCAGGATGGTGCCGATATTGCCGGGGTCGCGCAGCGCCTGGGCGACGATCCACAGTGGAGCGGCAGACCGGTCGATCTGCCCCAGCGAGGTATCCGGCTGGCGATAGGCGCCGAGCAACATTTGCGGATTGTCCTTGCCGCTCATCTTCGAAAGGATGTCGGGCGTGGTCTCGACGGCATCGCCGCCGGCTGCTTCCGTCGCGGCGATGATCTCGCAGGCCAACGGGTGCTTCGCCCCCTCGGACGAGAAAGTCACGATCTCGGGAAGCCGGCCGCTGTCGCGCGCCTCGGTCAGGATGCGCAGCCCCTCGGCGAGGAACAGCCCCTCGGCCCGCCGCGCCTTCTTGTCCCGCAGCGACCGCAGCAGCTTGACCGTCGAATTGGAAAAGGCGGTGATTTGGCGCGGCATTGTTCTGGACCAGGAACTCCGTTCGCCCTGAGCCTCTCGAAGGGCTGCCTTAATCTTAGGCGTAGAAGGAAGGGCAGGGCTTCGACAAGCTCAGCCTGAACGGTTGTGAGGAAAGCTATTCCTCCCCAAATCTCTCCTCCACCAGCGCGACGAGCTTCGCCAGCGCCTCCTCGGCATCTTCGCCCTCGACATGGATGGTGATTGCGTCGCCGTTCGCGGCGCCCAGCATCATCAGTCCCATGATCGAGGTGCCGCACACGCGGTTGCCGTCTTTCTCGACCTCGATATCGGCGCGGATCTCGCTCGCGAGATTGACGAATTTGGCGCTCGCCCGGGCGTGGAGGCCGCGCTGGTTCGTGATCCGAACCTCGCGGCTGACGTGACTCAAGCGGCCGCTTCCCCGAGGATTTCGGACGCGACCGAGATATATTTTCGGCCCGCCTCGCGAGCCGCGGCGACGGCGGCATGGACCGGCATCACCTTTCTCGCGCCTTCGAGGCGGATCAGCATCGGCAGGTTCACGCCCGCGATCACCTCGACGTTCTCGCCCTTCATCAGGCTGATCGCGAGATTCGACGGCGTGCCCCCGAACAAATCGGTGAGGATGATCACGCCCTTGCCCTGGTCGACCTTGGCGATCGCCTTGGCGATGTCCTTGCGCCGCTTTTCCATGTCGTCATCGGGACCGATGCAGATCGCTTCGATCGCTTCCTGTGGTCCGACCACATGTTCCATCGCGGTGATGAACTCGGCCGCAAGCCGGCCGTGGGTCACCAGCACCAGTCCAATCATCGACTCAACTCGTCCTCGCCCTCGCTTGCCGGTATGCGCCCGGGATGCCGTTCGATCGTGTCCCGCGGCGGTGAGGCGAGATCACGATGGCGGACGTTCGGAGCAAATCCGGCCCTGCGCAACCGCTCTGCCATTTCGACCGCTGCGGCGACCGAACGATGCCGCCCTCCCGTACAGCCGAATGCGACGGTCACATAGCTTTTGCCAGCGGCCCAGTAGCGGGGAATCCAGTCGATGAGAAGCTTCTCGATCTGGTCCACCGTCTCGCCCCAGACGGGCTCCCGCCCGAGATAGTCGCGGACCGCCTGGTCCTCGCCGGTCAGCGGCCGAAGCTCGTCGATCCAGTGGGGATTGGGAAGGAAGCGAAGGTCGAAGACCAGGTCGGCAGTGCGCGAGATGCCGCGGGCGAAGGCAAAGGAGGCGATGGTCAGCACCGGCTGGTCGGAATCGCCGCCGTATCGGCGCTGGAGCTCGTCGCGAAGCTCGGCGGGGCTGAGGTCGGTCGTGTCGAGCACGCTGTCGGCACCGTTGCGCAGAGGCATTGTCAGCTGGCGCTCGCGGGCGATCCCATCCTCGGCAGGCCGGTCGAGTGCAAGCGGGTGCCGCCGCCGGGTCTCGTCGTAGCGGCGCATCAGCTCGGTGCCGGAGCAGTCGAGATAGAGAACCTCGGGCTCGACTCCCTCGATCGAGCGGAACAGCGCGGGCAGGCGCTCGGCGTCGAAGCCGCGGCTGCGCGCGTCCATCGCCACCGCCACTGGCAGCGTGCGGCATTCGCCGCCGCCGTGGACGAACTGGTCGAGGAGGTCGGCGGGGAGGTTGTCCACCGTGTCCCAGCCCATGTCCTCGAGCGTGTCGAGCACGGTCGATTTGCCCGCCCCGGACATTCCGGTGACGAGCAGCAGGCGCGGCAGGTGCCGCGCGGAGGACATCAGAACCTGAGCCCCATGCGATCGAGTGCGAGCGACACTTTCGACGCGGCCGAGGCGGTCTTCGCGTCAATCGAAACGAGCGGCAGCTTCACGCCCAGGATCGGCCGGTCCCGGCTATCGTCGGGAAGGCGCTCGATGTCGCTCGTCAGCTCGATGAGCAGGGCAACCGGCACATCGCTGAGCCGCTCCATTTCGACGATGCCGATGCCGCGGATCTCGAGCTTGCCGGCGATGGTCGGGGGCGCCGTCGCGACCAGGCGATCGCCGTCGCGCCTGACGATTGTCCGATCGTCGCTGACGAGCGTGAAGCCGCGGTCGAGCAGGCGCAGCGTGAGGTCCGACTTGCCCGACCCCGAAGGCCCGGTGATCAGCACCGCGCGGCCATCCATCGCGACCGTACTCGCGTGAATGGTCTCGGCCGACAGGCGCGGACCGGTTCCCGATTGCGGCGGGTTCACTCGCGGTCCGCCGCGGGAAGCCGGATGGTGAAGCGGGCGCCGGACGGGGCGTCATCGCGGTCGTGCACGTCAATCTCCCCGTCGTGGCCTTTGACGATTGCCTGGGCGATGGCAAGGCCGAGGCCGGAATGGCGGCCGAAGTTCTCGCCTTCCGGGCGGACCGAGTGGAAGCGGTTGAAGATGGCTTCACGCGCTTCGGGAGGAACACCGGGGCCTTCGTCGTCGACGCGGATGCGAACCTCGTCGCCGACGTGGGCGGCGGCAATCTCGACCAGCCCGCCCGGAGGCGAGAAGCTGACCGCATTGTCGATGATCGCGTTGATGGCGCGGGCGAGCCGGTCGGGCTTGCCCATGACCGCCGCCGTGTCCTTTCGCGGGCGTGCGAAGGCGATGCGCGCATCGCCTTTCTCGCGCCGCGTTTCCCAGCTCGAGACGATCTGCTCGATAAGCGATCCCAGATCGACGCGCTCGAATTCCGCGCGGAGAAGCTCGGCATCGGTGCGGGCGGCCTCGCTGATATCGTTGATCAGCCGGTCAAGCCTGCGCACGTCTTCGCGCACGATTGCCATCAGCTTGCGGCGCAGTTCGGGATCGTCGACCCGGTCGAGCCCGTCGATGGCCGAACGCAGCGAGGCGAGGGGATTCTTCAGTTCGTGCGTCACATCGGCGGCGAACGCTTCGATATTGTCGATCCGCTGCCGCAGCGACTGGCTCATGTCGGAGACGGAGCGGGCGAGGAGGCCGATCTCGTCGCTCCGGTTCGGCAGCCGGGGCACCTTGACCTCCCGGGCGCGCCCGAGACGGACCCGGTGCGCGGCCAGCGCCAATCTCCGCAACGGACGCACGATCGTTCGCGCAAGGAACATCGAAACCAGGACGGAAAGCAGAATGACGAGGGTCATCGCGCCGACGATCAGCGTCCGCTGCTTGCGCACCGTCTTGGTGAAGGTACGGTCGTTGTCAGTGGCGAGCAGGATGCCGCCGTCGATCGGAACCGCCGACGAGATGACCGGCGTCAGGTCCGGCGCATTGCGGACTTCGGTCGTGGCCCGCCCCAGCTTGATCGCCCTCACTGCCTCCGGCCATGCACCGAGCCGATCAACGGGCGGCTCGACATAGTCGTCGCGCGATATTGCGCCGACAATCAGGTTAAAGCCGTGATCGAGCGCGCGGGCGACGTCCTTTGTCCACTTCTGCGTCTTTGGATCGCGCAATTCGTAGGTCGGCCCGGTCAATTGCCAGCTGTCGATGCGAAGCGACCCGTCGCGGCCATAGAGGCGGAAGCGGTCACCGGTGACCGTGGAGGCAGTGGCGAGCAGCGCCGGCCAGTTTTCCTCGGGCACATGTCTCATCGCAGCGACCGCCGTCGCCGTTTCCATCCGTGCCTGGTGGGTACGTTCCTTGCTCAGCCGGTTGCGGAACACGTCGAGGTACAGCGTGCTCAGCGCCACCAGCAGCAGAGTCAGGACATTGACGGCGAGAATCCGGTGCGTGAGCGTCCACCGGCCCGACCAGCGCAAGGCCAGGTCCGGAGGGTCGGCTGCGCCGGTGCTATTCGTCGAATCGATAGCCGACGCCATAGAGAGTCTCGATTGCATCGAACTGCGGGTCGACGCCGCGGAACTTGCGCCGGATGCGCTTGATGTGGCTGTCGATGGTGCGGTCGTCGACATAGACGTCGTCGCTATAGGCGACATCGAGCAATTGGTTACGGCTTTTCACCACGCCCGGCCGCTGCGCGAGCGCTTCGAGGATGAGGAACTCCGTGACGGTGAGGCTCACATCCTTGCCGTCCCACCGGACCTTGTGGCGTGCCGGGTCCATCACGAGGCGGCCGCGCTCGAGCGGCGCCGGCTCTTCCTCGGCATTTGCCGCCGCCGCTCCGCCGCGCTCTAGCTCCTGCCGCCGCAGGATCGCCCGGATTCGGGCGATCAGCAGCCGCTGCGAGAAGGGCTTGGCGATATAATCGTCCGCGCCCATCGCGAGGCCCAGCGCCTCGTCGAGCTCATCGTCCTTCGAGGTCAGAAAGATCACCGGCATGGCGCTAACCTCGCGCACGCGCCGCAGCAGCTCCATTCCGTCCAGGTTCGGCATCTTGATGTCGAACACGCCAAGGTCGGGCGGATTGTCGCCGATCGCCTTCAGCGCAGCCACCGCGTCGGAGTAGACACGCGTCACGAATCCCTCCTGCTGGAGGGCAATGGACACCGAGGTCAGGATGTTCCGGTCATCATCGACCAGCGCGATCACATGGCTCATCCGCTGCTCTGTCGATGCCCTCCCGATGAAGGCAAGGGATTAGCGGTGGGGTGTCAGGCGCACAAGCACGGCCGGAAACTGCGCCTTCGAATGTTAGCGTTACCTTCGGATATCAGGTGCCCGGCGGCCGCTAAGCCGTTTTGACCACGCAACCTTTTCGTGCCTATAGGCGCTTCTAACGCATACGTATGCGGCGGCAGGCCAGACACCGGTCGCCGCCGCTTTTGACATGTTGGAAAGGGAAGCTGCTAAAGTGAACGACCGCGTTCCGCGTCGTGGGCTCGATAGCCAGGGAATCGCCACCGGCGCCGAGATTTTCTGGAACCTGACGACGGCGCCGCTGGTGGAGCATGCGGTGCGCCGCGGCGAGGGCCTGCTCGCCAAGGAGGGGCCGCTCGTCGTCCACACCGGCAAGCACACCGGCAGGAGCGCGAAAGACAAGTTCACGGTCAAGGACTCGCTCACCGAAGACGTCATCTGGTGGAACGACGGCAACAAGCCGATGGATCCCGACGCGTTCGAGCGGCTTTACGACGATTTCCTCCTCGCGCTCGCCGACAAGGAGCAGCTCTACGCCGCCGACCTCTACGGCGGCTCGCAGCCGGAACACCGGGTGAGGGTGCGCGTCGTCAACGAGCTCGCCTGGCACAATCTTTTCATCCGCACGATGCTCGTGCGGCCCGAAGCGCAGGACCTCGCGGATTTCGATCCCGAGTTCACGATGGTCGACCTGCCGAGCTTCCGCGCCGATCCCGAGCGCCACGGCTGCCGCAGCGAGACGGTGGTCGCGGTCAATTTTGCGAGGAAGCTGATCCTGATCGGCGGCACGGCCTATGCCGGCGAGATGAAAAAGTCCGTGTTCGGGCTGCTCAACTTCCTGCTCCCGCCGCAGGGCATCATGCCGATGCACTGCTCGGCAAACATCGGGCCGAAGGGTGACAGCGCGATCTTCTTCGGCCTGTCGGGCACAGGCAAGACGACGCTTTCGGCCGACCCGAACCGGACGCTGATCGGTGACGACGAGCATGGCTGGTCGGACACCGCGGTCTTCAACTTCGAGGGCGGCTGCTACGCCAAGATGATCCGCCTCTCGGCCGAGTCCGAACCGGAAATCTTCGCGACCACCAAGCGCTTCGGGACCGTCCTCGAGAATGTCGTCGTCGACCCCGTCACGCGTGAGCTCGATCTCGACGACAACAGCCATGCGGAAAATAGCCGCGGCGCCTATCCCATCGACTTCATTCCGAACTCCTCGGCCGAGAACATGGGGCCTGTCCCGAAGAATGTAGTCATGCTGACTGCTGACGCGTTCGGCGTGCTACCACCGATCGCCAAGCTGACGCCCGACCAGGCAATGTACCACTTCCTGTCAGGCTATACGGCCAAGGTCGCCGGCACCGAAATTGGCGTCACCGAGCCGCAGGCGACCTTCTCGACCTGCTTCGGCGCGCCCTTCATGCCGCGCCACCCGTCGGTTTACGGCAATTTGCTCAAGAAGCGCATCGCCGAGGGGCAGGTCGACTGCTGGCTGGTCAACACCGGTTGGACAGGTGGCAAGTACGGGGTTGGCAAACGCATGCCGATCAAGGCCACGCGCGCGCTGCTCAACGCCGCGCTCGACGGCAGCCTCAAGAATGCAGAGTTCCGCAAGGACCCGAATTTCGGCTTCGACGTGCCGGTGGAACTGCCGGGTTGCACGGAGTTGCTAGACCCCAGGAGCACCTGGGCCGACCCGGCCCAGTATGACGCGACCGCAGCGAAGCTCGTCGGCCTGTTCGCGGAGAATTTCGCGCAGTTCGCTGACACCGTGGACGAGGGGGTACGCGCGGCTGCCCCGAAGCTGACGGGCGGGCAAGAACGGCAACAGGTGCAGGCGCAAGCTCCCCAAGCCACCACAGCTTAGGCTCGGCGCCGGTCGGGCCCCTCCCAAGGACCCGATCGATGACCGAGTTTCACCCACGACTGTTCAATTCCGACGCTGAGATCGAGCATATCGGCGAGGGTCTCGTCGCGCGCACGCTGCCGCGCGCCGGCTGGACCCACGAGGCGCACCTGGCCGCGACGGCTTACCTGCTGCTGAAGCGCCCTGACATCGACAGCGACAAGGAGCTGCCGGGGCTCATTCGCCGCTACAACGAGAGCGTCGGCGGCGTAAACAGCGACACCGAAGGCTATCACGAGACGATCACGCGCGTGTTCCTGCACGGCGTTCGCCTGTTCCTGTCGGAAGCGGATACGTCAGACCCGCTCCACGAGCTCGTCAACGATTTGCTGCTGTCTCCGATGGGCGCTCGCGACTGGCCGCTGCGCTTCTATTCGCGCGAACGGCTCTTTTCGGTCGAGGCCCGGCGGACGTTTGTACGGCCCGATATTGCAGCCCTGCCGTAGCATCCCGCGCATGCGGCCCGGGCATGTACTCGCTGCTGTTGTTCGCCCTATGAGCGGCGACTGGCCTCGGAGGGGAGGAGTGAGAATGAAGATGCTGTTGCGCCTGGGTGCTGTCGCGCTGGGGACGAGCGTCCTTTGTCCGCAGGCGCTCGCCGCCCCGCCCGCGAAGCACGCCATCCCGAGCTCCGCGGATGCCCGGCTGAAGGCGCTGTACGACGGCTATGCCGCATGGGACGCGAAGGAATCCGGCTATTTCGAGAATGCTCGCGGCGAGATCGAGAGCGCCGGATACCTCGCGCACGTCGACGAGGCATCCCAGCTCCGCCGTGCGGCACACCTCAAGGCATTGCTGGCGCAGCTGAACGCCATCCCAGTCGCGCAGCTTTCGCCAGAGGAACAGGTGAATGCCGCGGTGTTCCGGACTCTGCTCGAGAACCAGATTTCCGAATATCAATTCCGGACCTGGGAAATGCCGTTCAACAGCGACAGCTCCTTCTGGACCTATCTCGACGCGTCTCAGCCTTTCGACGATGCGGCCGGGTACCGGCGCTACATCGCGCGGCTGCGCGACATCCCGCGCTATTTCGATGAGCAGATCGTCAACATGCGCGCCGGCCTCGCGCGTGGTTTCAGCGTTCCGCGGGCGACGCTGACCGGACGCGATCAGTCGATCGCCACCTTCATCGTCGACGATCCGCAGAAGAGCAGCTTTTACAAACCCTTCGAACGCTTTCCTTCGAACATTTCAGCGGCCGAGCAGCAGGCCCTTCGAGCGGAAGCCAAAGCCGCGATCGCGCAGTCGGTGATGCCCGCCTACCGCAAGCTGCTCGGCGTCATCCGCGACGATTATGTCCCGCACAGCAGGACGACGATTGCTGCGCACGATTTGCCGGACGGCGATGCGTTCTACCGGGCGCAGGTGCGTGAATATACGACCACCGACATGACCCCCGGGCAGATCCACCAGCTCGGGCTCAGCGAGGTCGCGCGGATCGATGCCGAGATGCACAAGGTCATGCGCGACAGCGGCTTCAAGGGCACCATGCCCGAATTCCTCGAGCTCCTGAAAACCGACCCGCAATTCTACGCGAAGACTCCGGACGAGCTGCTCGGAGTCTCCGCTTATGTCGCAAAGCGCGTCGACGGGGTCATCGGCCAGCATTTCGGGCTGCTCCCGCGGCACCGGTTCGGGATCATCCCCGTGCCTGACGCGCTCGCGCCCTTCTACACGTCCGGCCGCGGCGGCTTCGAGAACTGCATGATGAACACCTACGACCTGCCGGTCAGGCCGCTTTACAACATCCCGGCGCTCACCCTTCACGAATGTATCCCCGGCCACAGCTTTCAGGCAGGCATCTCGGCGGAGCAGAAGGCGCTGCCTAGCTTCCGCCGAAACCTCTATTTCTCGGGCATGGGCGAGGGCTGGGGCCTGTACAGCGAATGGCTCGGCAACGAGATGGGCATCTACCGCACGCCATACGAGAAGTTCGGCCAGCTCAGCTATGAGATGTGGCGCGCGGCGCGCCTCGTGATCGACACGGGAAGCCACCAGCAGGGTTGGACGCGCAGCCAAGCGATCGACTATCTCGCGAGCCACACGGCTCTCACCCAGCACGAGGTCGAGACCGAGGTCGACCGGTACATCAGCTGGCCGGGGCAGGCGCTCGCCTACAAAATCGGCGAGCTGACGATCCTGCGCCTCCGGAAGGAAGCCGAGGCGACGCTTGGCCCGAAGTTTGACGAGCGCCGCTTCCACGACGCGGTCCTCGCGCTCGGCTCCGTGCCGCTAAACGTGTTCGAAGATCAGATGCGGAGCTTTATTCGGAAGGAGGCGGCGGGCTCGAAGCAGGCGGCGGGAGGACGTGCTCCGCCTCGACCTTGAGGCAATTGCCCTCGATGTCGACGATCCGGACGCGGTCGCCGACCTCCGCAGGCCCACCGCGGGCTGACCATTCGCTGTCGCCGACGCGCACGCGCCCGCCGTTTGAATCGACCGGCTGAGTGACGACGACGACCCGACCCAGCATGCGCTTGACCCGATCGTTGAGCAGCGGGTCGGCCGAATAATCGTACCGCATCGAATAAGCATGACGGCCGCCGACCCGCGTCGCGAGGTAGGCGAGCACGGCAAAAATCGCGAGCTGGAGCGCAACGCTGATCGGCAGCACCATCGCGATCAGCCCGGTCGCGATCGCCGCGGCGCCGATAAAGACGAGGAAGAACCCTGGCGCGATCAGCTCGGCGATCAGCAGCACCACGCCGCCGATCAGCCAAAGCCATTCGAAATCGAAATCCATGCCGTTCATTCAGTCACCTTGGGGACGCCGGCGACCGCCTTGCCCTTCGGCCGTTCCGAGCCTCCGATCGCTTCCTTCGCGAGCTCGCCGATGCCGCCAAGCGTTCCGATCAGCTGCGTCGCTTCGACCGGGAACAGGATCGTCTTGGCGTTGGGCGAACGAGCGAAGGCGGCGACCGCTTCGACATATTTCTGCGCGACGAAATAGTTGATTGCCTGCGCGCTGCCGGACTCGATGGCGTCGCTCACCGCCTTGGTCGCACTCGCCTCGGCCTGCGCGGCACGCTCGCGCGCTTCCGCCTCGCGGAACGCGGCTTCGCGCCCGCCCTCCGCCTCGAGGATCGCCGACTGCTTCTCGCCCTCCGCCTTGAGGATCGCCGATTGGCGCAGGCCCTCCGCCTCCAGGATCACGGCGCGCTTCTCGCGCTCGGCCTTCATCTGCCGGGTCATCGCATTGACGATGTCCTGCGGAGGCCGGATGTCGCGCAGCTCGACGCGGGTGATCTTCACGCCCCAGTTCTCGGTGGCGTTGTCGACGACCGAGAGCAGCCGCGTGTTGATCTCGTCGCGCTTCGACAGGGTCTCGTCGAGGTCCATCGATCCCATCACCGTGCGCAGGTTCGTCGTCGAGAGCGCCATGATCGCCGTATAGAGGTCGCTCACCTCATAGGCCGCCTTGGCCGGGTCGAGCACCTGGAAGAAGACGACGCCGTCCACCGCGACCATCGCATTGTCCTTGGTGATGATTTCCTGCCCCGGGATGTCGAGCACCTGCTCCATCATGTTGATGCGGCGGCCGACGCGGTAGAAGAACGGCGTCACATAATTGAACCCCGGGTCTGCGACCCGCACGAACCGCCCGAAATGCTCGATCGTGTAACGATAGCCCTGGCGGACGATCTTCACGCCCATGGCAATGTAGAGAAGCACCAGAACCGCCACCGCGGCCATGAACGTCGTCAGCATTTTTCTTCCCCGGTCTGCCCCGTTGGGCGCATGATGCGACGGTCATGGTGCAAGCGGAAGCAAAAAGCGACAGCGGGCTCGACCTGTTCGCCGTAAGGTCGATCCTGTTCCTGCCCGCGTCCAACCCGCGCGCGATCGCCAAGGCCCGGCGGGCTGGCTCGGACATGGTCGTGCTCGACCTCGAAGACGCGGTGAAACCCGACGACAAGGATTCGGCGCGCGAGGCTGCGGTCGAAGCGGTCGCGAGCGCATGGTCCATGCCGGTGGCGATCCGCGTGAACGGTGTCGGGACCGAATGGCATTCGCTCGATCTGGACGCCGTCGCACGTTCGAAGGCGGACCTGCTTGTGGTGCCGCGAGCCATTTCGGCTCATCTGGTGCACGGCATCGCAGAGGCAGTGGGCAAACCGGTGCTGGCGATGATCGAGACGGCGGCCGGCGTGCTGGGTGCGGCGGAGATCGCGCCGGAAACGGCCGGGCTGATCGCCGGCACCAATGACCTTCGCGCCGACCTTCGTCTGCCGCTCGATTCGACTCGCGAGCCGATCTCCGCCTCGCTGCAGATGATCGTGCTCGCGGCGCGTGCCGCAGGGGTCGCGGTGTTCGACGGCGTGTTCAATAATCTCGAGGACAGCGACGCCTTCCTGACCGAAGCGGAGCAGGGGCGGCGACTGGGCTTCGATGGCAAAAGCCTGATCCACCCCAACCAGATCGACGCGTGCCACCGGGCTTTCGCGCCGACCGACGTCGAACTGGAGCGGGCGAGGGCGCTGGTCGATGCATTCCGCGGGGGCGCGGATCGGTTCGGCAAGGAGATGATCGAGCGTATGCACGTCGAGGCGGCTGCGAGGCTGTTGAGGCGCGCCGGAGCCTCATCGTCACCCCGGCCTTGAGCCGGGGCCTGCCTTCCTTTGCAGCATTCGAAGAAAAGACGGGCCCCGGGTCAAGCCCGGGATGACTCCTCCTCTTGGCGAATCGCGCTTCGCCTGCCATGGGCCGATATGGCCCAACTCAACGACACCGCCGCTATTCCGCTCGGACTGACGTTCGACGACGTGCTGCTGCAGCCGCTCGAATCCTCCGTCCTGCCGAGCCAGGCGGACACCAGGACCTTCCTCACCCGCGAAATCCCGCTCAACATCCCGATCCTCTCGTCGGCGATGGACACCGTGACCGAGGCCGACATGGCGATCGCGCTCGCCCAACTCGGCGGGATCGGCGTCCTGCACCGCAACCTCAGCATCGAGGAGCAGGCCTGGGCCGTCCGCCAGGTCAAGCGCTTCGAGAGCGGCATGGTGGTGAACCCGATCACCATGACGCCCGAGCAGACGCTCGCCGAGGCACTCGAGCTGATGAGCGCCCATCGGATCAGCGGCATTCCGATCGTCGAGAAATCGGGCAAGCTGTGCGGCATCCTCACCAACCGCGACGTGCGCTTTGCCGAGAACCCGCGCCAGCCAGTCAGCGAGCTGATGACCAGGGACAATCTCGCCACCGTGCCCATCGGCACGACCGAAGCCGAGGCGAGGCGCATCCTTCACCAGCGCCGGATCGAGAAGCTGCTCGTGGTCGACGCGGACAATCATTGCGTTGGCCTGATCACCGTCAAGGACATCGAGAAGTCGGTCGCCGCGCCGCTCGCGACCAAGGACGGGGAAGGGCGCCTGCGCGTTGCCGCCGCAACCACCGTGGGCGACAAGGGCTTCGAGCGCTCGCAGGCGCTGATCGAGGCCGGATGCGACTGCATCGTCATCGACACGGCGCACGGCCACAACACCGATGTCGCCAAGGCAGTTGGCCGCGTGAAGGGCGTGTCCAACTCGGTCCAGGTGGTTGCCGGCAATGTTGCCACCGCCGACGCGGCGAAGGCGCTCGCCGATGCCGGGGCGGATGCGATCAAGGTCGGGATCGGCCCGGGCTCGATCTGCACCACGCGGATCGTCGCGGGCGTCGGCGTGCCGCAGCTGACGGCGGTGATGGACGCCGCGCGCGCCGCCAACGGCGTTCCGGTGATCGCCGACGGCGGCATCCGGACCAGCGGCGACATCGCCAAGGCGCTCGCCGCCGGTGCATCGAGCGTGATGGTCGGGTCGCTGCTTGCCGGAACCGAGGAAGCGCCCGGGGAAATCTTTCTCTACCAAGGGCGTAGCTACAAGTCTTACCGCGGGATGGGATCGGTTGGAGCAATGGCGCGCGGCTCCGCCGACAGCTATTTCCAGCAGGACATCAAGGACCATCTGAAGCTGGTCCCCGAGGGCATCGAGGGGCAGGTGCCGTACAAGGGGCCAGTCCGCGAGATCATCCACCAGCTGGTCGGCGGCGTTAAAGCGGCAATGGGCTACACGGGCGCGCAGACGATCGCCGAGCTCCGCCAGCGGGCGCGGTTCGTGCGCATCACCAATGCCGGCCTTTCCGAAAGCCATGTCCACGACGTCGCGATCACGCGCGAGGCACCCAATTATCCGAGCCGGTAGCATTCGAGAGCCCTCCCCCTTGTGGGAATGGTTGGGTGGGGGCGCGTTAGCGGCGAAGCAGGTGACGCAATCAAGAGATTCTCTTCGGCCGCAGACGCGGTCGGCCCCCCGCCAAATTCCCCCACGAGGGGAGAGGCTGTCAGAATGACCCCCGCCGCTCGGCTCCAGGCGGCGATCGAGGTGCTCGATCACGTGATCGCCTCGGCGCGCGACGACGGTTCGCCGGCGGACTCGATCGTCACGCGCTACTTCAAGCACCGCCGGTACGCCGGGTCGAAGGATCGCCGCGCGGTGCGCGAGCTCGTGTTCCGCGCGATCCGGCGCACGGCCGAGCGGCCGGAGAGCGGCCGCGCCGCGGTGCTGGGGCTGGCTGTGGATGATCCGGCGCTGTTGGATCTGTTCGGCGAGCCTCGCGGACCGGAGCCGCCAAATAATCAGGTGAAGGGGACAGTCCCCGAACCAGGAACTGTTCCCGGCTGGCTGGTCCCCGAGCTCTCGCCGCTGGTCACGCCCGGCGAATGGCCCGCGCTGCTCGAACGCGCGCCGCTCGACCTTCGCGTCAATGTTGCAAAGGCATCGCGCGATGACCTGCTCAAGGAATTCGACGGTGCGGAGCCGACCCCGATCAGCCCTTGGGGAATCCGCCTGCCGCAGGACAGCCGCGTCGACGACCACCCCGCGTTCGAAAGCGGGCTCATCGAGGTGCAGGACGAGGGCAGCCAGCTCATCGCACTGGCCTGCGACCCGCGGGACGCCGAGCCAATCATCGACCTGTGCGCGGGCGCGGGCGGGAAGGCGCTCGCGCTCGCGGCGGCAGCGCCCGGCGCGGCGATCCTCGCGACCGACAGCAATCGAACGCGTCTTTCGAAACTTCCCCTGCGTGCGCAACGTGCGGGCGCTCGGATCGAGACTCTCCTGTTGAACCCGCCGCGCGAGCTCGACCAACTCGCCGACTGGCGCGGCGCGGCCGACCTCGTCCTCGTCGATGCACCCTGCTCGGGAAGCGGCACGTGGCGGCGCAACCCCGAGGGTCGCTGGCGGCTCACTCCCGAGCGGCTCGACCGCGTGATCGCCGTGCAGGAGCGGCTGCTCGACATCGCAGCGGAGCTGGTCCGCCCCGGCGGGCGGCTGGTCTACGCCGTCTGCTCGCTCCTTTCCCGCGAAGGGGCAGGGCAGATTGAGCGCTTCCAGACACGTCATTCATCGTGGATTAGTGAGGAAACGGCCATTGCCGCTGGGCGCTCGGACGGTGCCGGACTGTTGTTGACCCCGGCCCACGACCGCACCGACGGCTTTTTCGTCGCGCGGCTGCGCCGGCCGTGTTAGGTGAAGCGCCGGAGTAGGGAGAATTTAATGCAGTCCTTTCCTCGTCTTCTGCTCGCCGGCCTCGCCGCGTTCGCCCTTGCTGCGCCCGTCGCCGGGCAGCGCTCCGACGACCAGATCCAGCCGAAGTCTGTCGCGCTGATGCACCAGGGGCAGTCGGCTCTCGCCGCCGGCAAGCTGGAAGAAGCCGAGAATCTGCTCGAAACGGCGCTCGTCGCCGATCCGCGCAATCGCTGGGCCTATGTCGACCTCGCCCGCGTCGCTGAGAAGCAGCGGCTGTTCGGCAAGGCGATCCGCATGACCAGCAAGGCGCTGCTGATGGAGCCCAACGACCGCGACGCCATCGCTGTACAGGGCGAGGCCATGGTCGAGATGGGGGCTCTCGCTCGCGCGCAGGAGAATCTTCAGAAGCTCCAGACGATCTGCGGCACCCAAAGCTGCCCGCAGGTGGCGCAGCTTTCCGCCGCGATCTCGCGCGGGCCCACGGTCGCGTCGGCCAAGGCGCCGGAGAGCCCTAAGTCGAACTGACCGTCCGCTGAAACGGTCATCCCCGCGAACGCGGGGACCCGCCTTGTCTTCGAATTGCAACAAGAAGGCAGGTCCCGGCTCAAGGCGGGGATGACGAAAGAGTTCGCGCGAGTGTCACCCATTCCTCCACGCTGAGCGTCTCCGCGCGCCGCTGCGGGTCGATCCCGAGCGCGGCGGCCGCGTCGAGGGCGCCGGGCATTTGCTTCATGCTCGAGCGCAGCATTTTGCGCCGTTGGCCGAACGCGGCTTGGGTCAGCCGCTCCAGCACGTCCGGACTTACCCCTTCCGGCTGCTCGGAAGGCACGATGTGGATCACCGCCGACGTGACCTTGGGCGGCGGGACGAAGGCCGAGCGGTTGACCGTCATCGCGATCCGCGGGCGCGAGCGCCACTGGCTCGCGACCGACAGCCGACCGTAGGCGTCGCTTCCCGGCTGCGCGACGATCCGCTCGGCGACTTCCTTCTGGAACATCAGCGTCAGCGATCGCCACCAGGGCGGCCAATCCCCCGACAGCCATTTCAGCAGGAGCGCCGTGCCGACGTTATAGGGCAGGTTCGCAACGACGTGCGCGCCTTCGCCGGCGACCGCGCGCTCGTCCACGCTCAGCGCGTCGGCTTCGATGAGCGTGAGCCGCCCTCCGAACTCCGCCCGCAGCTCGTCGAGCGCCGGGATGCAGCGCCGGTCCCGCTCGACGGCGACGACCGAAGCGCCGGCCTCGAGCAGCGCGCGCGTGAGGCCGCCGGGGCCGGGGCCGACCTCGTAGACGCGCTCTCCTTCAAGCGTGCCCGGAACCGCGGCGATTCGCGACAGCAGCTGACGGTCGAGGATGAAATTCTGCCCGAGCGCCTTGCTCGCGCTGAGCCCGTGACGGGCGATGACCTCGCGGAGCGGCTCTGCTGATCCGCTCAAGTGGTGTCGGCTCGCAGCAGCGCCTGGTGTGCGGCCATGCGGATCGCCGCTGCCATCGGCCTTGGATCGCCACGGTCCTGGCCGGCGATGTCGAACGCGGTCCCATGGTCCGGCGCGGTGCGAACGATCGGAAGCCCCAGCGTTACGTTCACCGCATCCTGGAAGTGGAGCGCCTTGATCGGGATCAGCGCCTGGTCGTGGTACATGCACAGGGCCGCATCATATCTGGCCCGCGCGCTTTCGTGGAACATGGTGTCGGCGGGGTGCGGACCCGTGACCCGCCAACCCTCGGCGGCGAGCGCGGCGATCGCCGGCTCGATGATCTCGAGCTCTTCGCTTCCCAGCTGCCCGCCTTCTCCTGCATGCGGGTTGAGACCGGATACCGCGAGCCGCGGCTCCGGAATTCCGAAATTGCGCTGAAGGCCGCGGAGTGCCGCGCGCCCGCGCGATTCGATGAGAGCACTGGTGAGATGCTGGGTCACGTCGGACAGGCGCAGGTGCGTCGTTACCGGCACCGTCCTCAAGGTGGGCCCCGCCAGCATCATCACGACGTTCGAAGCCGACACACCGCAGCGCTCGGCGACAAATTCGGTCTGGCCGGGGTGCTGAAAGCCGATCGAGTAGAGCTGTTCCTTGGCGACCGGGCCGGTGACGACCGCCGACGCCGAGCCGGAGCGCGCGAGGCCGACGGCAATCTCGAGCGAGTCCAGCGAGCAATGTGCACCGGCGACGCTGGGATGCCCCGGCATATCGGCATGGGCAGCGTTGAGCTGGATCAGCGGGAGCCCGACGTCGAAGGCAGAGTCCGCCTGGCGCGGATCCTCGATGACTTCGATCAGACCGTCCCACACCGCCGACACGGAGCGCACGTCGCCGATCGCGACAAACGGCGGCAGGCCGAACTCGCCGCGCGAATCCCAGCATTTGGCGATGACTTCAGGCCCGATGCCCGCAGGATCTCCGAGCGAAACCGCAAGCGGGCGGGGCGGGGCTGCCGACATGGACCCGCCTTTATCGGAAATCGGGGATCAGCGGAATTCGATGATCGCGTCGCGCCGGAGGTCCGCGAGATAGCGCCTCGCGCGCGAGTTCACCCGCTCCTCGTTGAGTTGGCTGTACACGTCGTCGTAGGTCGGCGCATTCGACTGCGCCTCGTCGCGACCGCAGATGACGAGCACGCGAACGCCCTCGTCGAGCGAACCAAACGGCTGCGTCGCCTGCCCGACCTGCATCGGCAGCATCATCTGCTGGAGGGTTGCAGGCAAATCGCGCAGCTTGATCTGGTCGCTGGTGACGACCTCGCCATGGAATTCGCCTGCGATCTTCTCCGCCCCGCCGCATCCGCCGATGTTCTTCGCCGCTTCGGCGAAGCTGGCGACGATCGGCTCGGCCTGCTGCCGCGATGTCCCTTGCGGGAAGTTGATCGACACCTGCTTGAGGCTGAGGATGGCATCGCGCGGATCGGGCGTCAGAACCTTGCGCGTGTCCTGGACCGCGATGATCGAAACGCCGCCGTTGACCTCGATCGGATTGCTGATCGTGCCCGGCCCCATCTGCTTGAGGACCGCGGAGAGAGCAGTGGGGAGCTGCTCCGGGCGAACCCAGCCGAGGTCGCCGCCGACCGCGGCGGTCGACGCTTCGGAATATTGCCGCGCATAAGCCGCGAACGAGGCGCCGTTCTTGAGTTGTTCGAGGATTTTCTGCGCATTCTGCAGCGTCTGCTCTTCGGTGTACGGCGTCGCTGACAGGAAGATTTCGCCAACGCGATACTCCTCGGTGCCCTTGGCCGCGTTGAGGCGGTCGAGCACGGCCTTCACTTCGTCATCGCCGACGCTCACGCCTGCTTCGATCTTCGCCTGCTGGAGTCTGCGCCACGCGATCTCGCCTTCGATCTGGCGCCGCAGCGACGAGATCGACGAGCCGTGCGCGTCGAGATAAGCGGCGAGCTGCTGCGGAGTCTGTTTCGAATCCGCGGCCACGCGCTCGACCGTCCGGTCGATGTCCGACTTCTTGATCTCGATCTTCTCCGCCTTGGCGGCCTGGATCTCTAGCGTTTCGTCGATCAGGTTTCTCAGTACCTGCTGTCGCAACGCCTCGACCTGTTCGGCCGGGATCGGCTGCCCGTTGGCGATGGACAGGAACTGCAGGCGCTGGTCGACGTCGGTCTGGGTGATAACGTCGCCGTTGACGATCGCCGTGGCCTTGATGACCGACGGCATGGTCGTGCCGAACAGCTGCGGGTTTTCCGGCAGGTTCAGCGACTGGCTGCTGTTGACCGGCGGTGCCTGCTGATCCTCGGCCTGCTGAGCCATCGCCGCGGTCGCCGCGCCGAGGAGGACGGCTGAGCCGGCCAGGAGGGCGCGCGTGGAATTCAGTCGGAAAGCTCGTGCCACGATTTTCAAAATTCCCTTGATTTGCAGCCTGCTGCTGGTGGTTGCCGTTTATTCAGGCCCGCTGAACGCAGCCTTAGCGGCCAATGCCCTTCAATGCCAAGTGGATGCCGAATCTGTTGCCGGCGCGGAAGGTGCCGATCCGCTCATAATCGCGTTTCCAGGTAAGCCCGATCTGCAGGCAGTCGTCCTCGTACTGGATGCCGAGCCGGTCGCGCACCTGTTCCCAGCCGTCGCCGATCGCCAGCGGGTCCTCGCGCTTGTCCGTGAGGTCGATGACCGCGGCCCCGAAGATCGACCAATAACGGTTGAACAGGATTCGCCCGGCGACGCGCAGTTCCTCGATGTCGCGCAGGTCCTCGATGGTCGGGTCGACATTGCGGTTGAGCTTGAGATAGCCGAGCTGGGCGTAGGTCTGCGTCGTGCCGATGGTCAGGTCGATCTCGTTGCGGCGGACCGCGAAATTGTCCTTGTCGATGCGGAACCGATGGGTGAGGTCGAGCAGCCGCCCATAGCGGATGTTCGTCCTGCCGACGATGTCCGACCAGCGGTCGGTCAGGCCGGTTCCCTGCGGGAAAATCGCCGGGCGGTCGACGAGGCGGTAGCTCTGCCCGACCGTGGTCTCGACCGAGAGGTTGGGCCGGTCGAGCGACCAGTCGACGCCGTAGGTGATGCGCGATGCGTCCTCCCAGCGGTCGTAGCCGGGGAAGCGGTTCAGCGCGAACAGGTTGCTGTCCTCGAGGTCGATCGAGCGCGCGTCTTCGTTCGGGATGTCTATGTTCGGAGTCGGCGGCGTCAGCACCAGCTGCACCCGCGGCACGAGCCGCTGCACTCCTCCGAACAGCGGCCCGATGAAGGGCCATTTGACGTCGGCTGCGAGCGCGCCGATCGCGCGGGCGTGCCATCCGTCGGTGCCGCTGTAGATCGGCACCGCCGTGCTTTGGGCTTCATCGGTATGATAGACATCGCCGCGCGCGAAGGCGGTGAGAGTCACTTCCTGCCCCCACGGCGTCAGGCGTTTCAGGTCCCACTCGGCACTGGCGAAAGCCCGCTGGGTGTCCTGACCTTCGATCCGCAGGATCGAGAGGCTGTTCCCCTGCAGCTGCAAGGTCCCCCCGAAGAAACCTTCCTTGCGCAGGCGAGCGTCTATCGCGGGCAGCGCAATGGGGATCTCCTTCTGATCGTCTTCGGCTCGAAGCCCTTCGAACGCCCAGGCGGCGATGGTGATGTAGGAATCGGGGCTGATCCGCTCGACGTTGACGACGTTGCGCAGCCGGTCGTCGTTGGTGATGTCGTAGCGCCGCGTCACGGTCTTGTCGGTCGCCGCCCGAAGCGAGGTGGTGACGCTCCACAGCGGGTCGATCTGCGCCTTGCCGTTGGCCTCGATATAGCCGCGCACGCCCTTGCGCGTCGAGCTCACGTCGGGGTTGATGCTCTCGACCGTGCCGTAGGTGAGGAAGCCACCGACCTGGAAGGCGCCCCAGCGGTCAAGCTGACGGTACTTCGCCTCGATCGCCGGAAGAACCCCGGTGTAGACGTGCGGGGTGAGGGTGAGGTCGCGGTTCGGGCCCATCTGCCAGTGATAGGGCTGCGCGATCTCGAAGCCCTTCCTGCTCGAGATGCTGAAGTCCGGTGCGAGCCAGCCGGTGGCGCCTTCCGTGCCCCGCGAGATTGCGAAGATCGGGAGGAGCGGCAGCGTGACGCCGAAGATCTGGAGGCGGCCGCCGACGAAACGTACGCGGCGGGCGGATGGATCGTCGATCACCTTCGCCGCAGTGATCGCCCAACTCGGGCGCTTGGGGCAGCCCGTCGCTGTGGTCACGGGGCAGGGCGAATAGATCGCATTCTCGAGTGCGATGACGTCGCCCGTCCGCGTCCCCCGGGTGGCGGCCAGGCGCGCGCCGTTTTCGAGGACGACGAGCAGGTTGCTGACCGTGCCGTCACGCAGCGTATCGGTAAGCTGCACCTGGTCGCCGACCAGCTTGTCGCCCTGCGGCGTCAGCAGCACGACGTTGCCCTCGCCGGTGACCTGGCCAGTCTTGCGGTCCCACACCACTTTTTCGGCTGCGAGATAATTGCCTTCGCGGTTCATCCGCACTTCGCCGCTCGCGGTCACCACGTCGGCATCGCTGTCGTAGGTGACGGCGTCCGCGCTGAATTCGACGATCTGCTCTTGAGTCGCGGAGACAGGCGGCTGGGCTGGAGCGACCTGCGCCGCTGCGGCCGCGGGCGCCGCCATCAGCATCGGGAGCGCTGACCACCAGACAAATCTCGCCGTCAACGCTGTCCCGTCCGCCAACCCGAATGATGCCGCTGTGGCGAGCGCCTATCGCATCTCTCCCGCTGCGCGACAATCGGCCAGGCGGCGGCTGCCGTTCCTTTGCCAAGGTTCGACTTGCATCTTAAAGGCGGGGGCGATCGTTCGCCTTTACAGGATTGCCGCACATGCAAATTGGGTTCGCCGATACTCGGCCTTCGGGAGATTATGCGCTGGTTCTGCCGGTCGCCGGCAAGTACCGCTCGGCGCTCGGCTCGCTGGGGGCTGCGCAGCAGACCGTGAATGCGGCGCTCGACCGGCAGCGTTTCGAAGGCGACGGCTCGAGCGTCTCGGAGCAGTTCGTCAACGACAGTGGCACTGTCCGGCGGGTCCTGCTCGTTGGCCTCGGTGCCGGCGCCGGCAGCGACGCGGCGGAGAAGCTCGGGGGGACGGCCGCGGCGAGGCTGCTCGCGTCGGGCGAGAAAAAGGCCGTGATTGACCTCAGCGGCGTCGGTTACGACGCCGAGGCAGCCGCGCGCGTGGCGCTTGCGGCGGCGCTTCGCTCGTGGCGGCACGACCGCTATCGGACGAAGCTCAAGGAGAATCAGAAGCCGACACTCGAAGAGATCGTCATCGTCGGCGGCAAGGGTGCCGAGCAGCGCTACAAGACGCGCTGGGCGCCGGTCGTCGAGGGGGTGTCGCTGACTCGCGAGCTCGTCACTGAGCCAGCCAACATCATTTACCCGGAGAGCTTCGTCGAGCGCGTACGCGCATCGCTCGAGGGCAGCGGCATCGAGATCGAGGTGCTCGATCGCGCCCAGATGGAAAGGCTTGGCATGGGCGCGCTGCTCGGCGTCGCGCAGGGCTCGGCGCGCGAGGCACGGCTGCTGATCCTCAAGTGGAACGGCGGCGGCAACGGCGGCCAGCCGACCGCCTTCGTCGGCAAGGGAGTTACGTTCGACACCGGCGGCATCTCGATCAAGCAGGCTGCCGGCATGGAAGCGATGAAGTGGGACATGGGCGGCGCCGGCGCAGTTTCGGGTGCGCTCAAGGCGCTCGCTCTGCGCAAGGCCAAAGCGAACCTGGTCGGGATCTGCGGGCTCGTAGAGAACATGCCCGGAGGCAATGCCCAGCGCCCCGGAGACGTGGTGACGACGCTTTCCGGGCAGACGGTCGAGGTAATCAACACCGACGCGGAAGGGCGGCTCGTGCTCGCCGACGCGGTCGCCTACGTGCAGCGCAGCTACAAGCCCTCGACGATCATCGATCTCGCGACGCTGACCGGCGCGATCCTCGTCAGCCTCGGCCATGAGTGGGCCGGGCTTTTTTCGAACAACGAGGAGCTCGCCTCGGCGCTTCTCAAGGCTGCCGATGAATCCGGGGACAAGCTGTGGCGCATGCCGCTCGCCGAGCATTTCGACCGCCTGCTTGATTCGCCCATCGCGGACATGAAGAACGTCGGCCCGCGCGAGGGCGGCTCGATTACCGCCGCGTCGTTCATCCAGCGCTTCATCGAAAAGGGCGTGCGCTGGGCGCACATCGACATGGCCGGCAAGGCCTGGTCGGACAAGCCGAGCTCGACCTACGAGAAAGGCGCGACCGGCTTCGGCGTGCGCCTCCTCGACCAATATGTCGCGGACGTGCTGGAAGGTTAGTACCCCGGCGAAGGCCGGGGTCCAGCCCGAGAAGAGAACTGTCTGGACTCCTGCCTTCGCAGGAGCACAGCCCTGAATGCGCGTCGATTTCTATCAGCTCGCCGGCACGCCCGCAGGGCAGGTGATTGCCGGAATCGCCGAGAAGTTGCTCGATGAAGGCGGGCGGCTGATCGTTGTCGCCGAGGACGAAGTCTTTCTCGCGAGGCTCGACCGGATGTTGTGGGACCTGGCGCCTGCGAGTTTCATCCCGCACTCCGTCGCCGGCGGCACCGACGACGCCCGGCAGCCGGTACTGCTGGCGACGAGTCCCGACGCGCCCAACCTTGCGCGCAACATGCTGATCGCGGATGGAATGTGGCGCGATTCGGCACTAAGTTACGACCGCGCCTTCTTCATGTTCGACAGTGCTACGCTCGAAGACGCGCGTGCGGCATGGCGTTCGCTGGCGGGCAGGGAAGGCGTCGAGCGGCACTATTGGGCGCGTGAAGATCGCAAATGGGTCGAGAATCGCTGAGGCTTGCCCGCGCGCGGCTCCGCCGCTAGGCGCCGCGCCAATCCCAACCAAATCCAATCATTGGAGCGCTTTCATGGCGGTGACCCGCACCTTTTCGATCATCAAGCCCGACGCCACCCGCCGCAATCTTACGGGCGCGATTACCGAGATGCTTGAGGATGCGGGCCTGCGAATCGTCGCCTCGAAGCGGATCCGCATGAGCCGCGACCAGGCCGAAGGCTTCTACGCCGTCCACAAGGAGCGGCCGTTCTTCAACGACCTCTGCACGTTCATGACTTCGGGCCCGGTGGTGGTCCAGGTCCTCGAGGGCGAGGACGCCGTGAAGCGCAACCGCGACGTGATGGGCGCGACCAACCCCGCCGACGCCGCCGAAGGCACGATCCGCAAGAGCTACGCCGAATCGATCGAGGCCAATTCGGTCCACGGCTCCGACAGTGAGGAAAATGCGAAGATCGAGATCGACTTCTTCTTCGCGCCGGACGAGATCGTCGGCTGAAGATTTCTCGATCCGCTCATCCTGAGTAGCGCCTGAGCGAAGTCGAGGGCGCGTATCGAAGGACGGTCCTTCGATACGGCACTTCGATGCCCCCGGCATTCGCCGGGGTTACTCAGTGCCTACTCAGGATGGGCGGTTTGCCCCGTCACAACATCGGGCTCAGCGTCGCGAGCAGATTCTGCCAGAGGCGCAGCGCGATGCCGTAGCGCGCGACATCGTCGCGCGTGACCCGGTCGCATTCCGTGAGATACCCATCCTGCCGAGCCCGCAGCTCGGCCGCGAAGCCGCGATCGTCGAACAGGATGTTGTTCTCGAAATTGAGCTCGAAGCTGCGGCGGTCAAGGTTGGCGCTGCCGATCAGCCCGACAGTGCGGTCGACCACCATCGTCTTGGCGTGGAGCAGCCCCGGGCGGAATTCGTAGATCTCGACGCCGGCATCGATCAGGTCCTTGTAATAGCTGCGGCTTGCCGCGGCGACGATGCGGCTGTCGTTGCGCTTGGGGAAGAGCATCAGCGTGCGGACTCCGCGCCGTCCTGCGGAGGTGAGCGCGAACAGCAGCTGCTCGTCGGGGATGAAATAGGGCGTGGTGACGACGAGTTCCTCGCGCGCCGAGTGGATCAGCTCGGAAAAGCAGGCGGGCATTGCATCGAACTCCACCGTCGGCCCGGTGCCGAGCACCTGGGCCATGACCGGGCCGCCGCCTTCAGGCGCCGGGCCGCTCAGCAGGCCAATGATCTCGTCGCCGCCCTCGGCGATCCAGTCGGAGACGAAAAGATACTGGCATTGGCGCGCGGCCGGCCCCTGCCAGCGGCTCATGACATCCACCCAGGGCGCGTATTTCGGCTTGACCCGGAATTCCGGATCCGCCGCATTCTGGCTGCCGCACCAGGCGATACAATTGTCGACGACCATCAGCTTGCGGTGATTGCGAAGGTCGACGCGCCCGCGGATCGCGGTCCAAACCGGGTTTCCGACGGGGAGGGCGACGCGAACCTTGCAGCCGCCCTCGCGCATCTCGCGCCAGTGGTCCGATCGGATCAGCCGGCGCGAGCCGAGCGCGTCGGCGAGCAGGCGCACCTCGACTCCGCGCTGCGCGGCCCTGAGGAAGGCGTCCTTGAGCTTCAGGCCGTTATGGTCGGCGAGCCAGATGTAGAAGCAGCCGTGGACCGTCTCGCGCGCAGCATCCACGTCCGCGATCATCTCGTCGATCGCCGCATTGCTGTCGGCGGCCAGGCGGGCGCTGTTGCCGCAGGTCGGGTCGAGCCTGTTGACGGTGCTGGCGAGCGCGAACGGCGCCCAGTGCGCGCCGCCGACGCGGTCGAGAGGGCAGTCGTAATTGCCTTGCGGGCGAGGGAGCCGCGCGTTGATCTCTCGCCCGCGGTTCCGGCGGCCGGCGCTGATTCGGGCCTCGCCGAGCAGGAGATAGAGCAGGACCCCGACCACCGGCAGCGCAAGCACAGCAATGATCCATGCGAGGCGCGAAGCCGGCTCGCGGTGTGGGCGAAGCAGCGCCCGCGCGATAGTTGCGGCGTCGGCGAGAAAAATCGCGGCCGAGCTGACCAGCTCCCAATTCACCGGCGGCAGTGCCGCATATTGCGGCGCCGCTGTCCAGCCGAACGCTGCTCAGGCGCGGCTGAGGCTCACCAGGCGAAGCGAGCGGCCGCCGAACAGCCCGCCGCCTTCCCATCGGTAGCGCAAAGTGTACGACCCGCCGGCTCGACGGTCCTTGCCGGCTTCGACGTAGCGCGCGTCGATCCGGGCGCGGACGGACAGCGTCTCCTCCTTCGGTTCCTTGTCGCGGCTAGCCAGGGCGGACCCCACGTCGTCTGCCTCGAGCATGCCGTCGCTGCCGACCTGGATCGGCGGCGCGCCGGGCAGCGTCACCGTGAGGGATTCGAGCGCGTGCGAAGATTCGACCGGGCTGATCTCCAGCTTGCGGCCATCGTCCACCGTTTTCGCCCGAAGTGCCAGCGGGATCGCTTGACGCTGCTCGACGATGCGTGTCGGCTTGTCGTCGTCATCGCCGCTGTTCTTCCAGCTGATCCATACGCCGGCTGCCGACACGATCAGCGCGGCGAGCGCGATGAATTCGCCGAAGGTGACCCAGCGGAGCCGGCGGCGGCGTTCCGATTCGGTTTCGCTCATCGCCCGCCAGCCTCCAGCAGGCGACGCGGGGCCGCAAGCTCCCAGCTCGCCGCGATGCGGTCTGCGACATGGGCCCAGTCGACCTGCTCCCCCGCGAGATTGATCGCAATCCAGCTCGGCAGGTACGCTGGTTTCGAATAGGTGTCCGGGTCGACTTCCATCAGCATTGCCTGTTCGTCGAGGCTGCCGACGCGGACGCAGACGACCGTTCTGCTGTCGCCATGATGGTTCTGGCGGAACTGTGCGAATTGCTTCCCTGCGACGAAGAAGGTTGGTTGTCCGTGGGACAGCCGCTCCTCCGTTCCGGGCAACTCGAGCGCGGCTTCGCGGACCTTGGCAAGGGGATGGGTCATCTCGTCACGAACTCGTTCAGGACGCGCGGGTATAGCCGATGCTCGGCGGCAAGCACCCGCTGCTCGAGAATTGCCGCCGTGTCGCCGCGATCGATCGGCACTTCCGCTTGCCCGAGGACCTCGCCGGCGTCGAGCTCCTCGGTCACGATATGGACCGAGCAGCCGCTGACCTCGTCGCCCGCCGCGATAGCCCGGGCATGCGTGTCGAGGCCGCGATGCTTCGGCAGCAGCGAAGGGTGGATGTTGACGATCCGCCCGCTCCATCGCTGCACGAACCAGGGCGACAGGATGCGCATGAACCCGGCGAGTGCGATGGTTCCGACCTCATGCTCTTCCAGCGCGGCGGATAGCATGCGGTCATATTCTTCCCTTGCGATGGCTTTGCTGTCGTGCGCCCAGGTTTGGAGGCCGTGATCGCGCGCCCATTGCAGGCCGGCAGCGTCCGGCTTGTTGGACGCGACCAGCACGACCTCGTACGCATTCGCGTGGGCGACCAGCGCGCGCATGTTGCTTCCGCGCCCGGAAATCAGGATCGCGACGCGCTTCGGGTCACCCATTGTGGGTCGCGGACCAGTCCCCGGGTGAATTCCAGGTGCCTGCCGGCCCATGAACAGTGCAGCCGCGCGGGCCTTCTTCGATGCGTCCGATTTCGAACGCCGTCTCACCGGCGCCTTCGAGCGCCTCCAACACGTCTCTGGCAAGCGAAGGGGCTACGACGACGGCCATGCCTACGCCACAGTTGAATGTGCGCGCCATCTCCTCGGGGGCGATGCGCCCGCCCTCCTGAAGGAGCGTGAAGATAGCCGGCAATTGCCAGCGCGCGGCATCTATCACTGCGAGGCAGCCATCAGGCAGAACCCTTGGAATATTCTCGAGAAGTCCGCCGCCGGTGATGTGCGCGAGGCCTTTGACCCGGCCCTCCTGGACCAGCGCGAGGAGGGCGCGCACGTAGATCCGGGTCGGCTCGAGGAGGACCTCGCCCAGCGATCTGCCGCCTTGACCCGGCAGGCTTTCGCCGAGATCCCAGCCTTCCTGCGCGATGATGCGCCGCACCAGCGAGAAACCGTTGCTGTGCACGCCCGAGCTGGCGAGGCCGAGCACTATGTCGCCCGCGCTGATGGCTGCGCCGGTCAGCACCCGATCGCGCTCGACCGCACCGACGCAAAACCCGGCCAGGTCATAATCGCCGGCGACGTACATGCCCGGCATTTCGGCCGTCTCGCCGCCGATCAGCGCGCACCCAGCCTGCCTGCAGCCTTCCGCGATCGACGCGACCACCGCAGCCGCGACTTCGTTGTCGAGCTGCCCGGTCGCATAATAGTCGAGGAAGAACAGCGGCTCGGCACCCTGGACGATGAGGTCGTTGGCGCACATCGCGACCAGGTCGATCCCGACGCCCCGGTGCACCCTGGTTTCGATCGCCAGCTTCAGCTTGGTGCCAACGCCGTCGTTCGCCGCGACCAGCAGCGGGTCGGAATAGCCTGCTGCTTTCAGATCGAAGAACCCGCCGAATCCGCCGAGCTCGGCATCCGCGCCCGGTCGCGCGGTCGAGCGCGCGAGCGGGCCGATCGACCTGACCAGTGCGTTGCCGGCGTCGATCGACACGCCCGCGTCGGCGTAGGTAAGGGGCTTTTGGCTCATCGAGCCGGGCCACTAGAGACAAGCCGCTTGGATTTCCACGCCGTTGTCGTCAAAAGACGGCGCGAATGCTCCGCCGCCGCCTTGTAGCCCTTATCCTGGTCCTCTTCGCCGTTCTCGGGACGGGGGCGGCCGTTTACGCACAGCTCGAGAGCAGCGACCGGGGAATCCTTCCACTCGACACTTCGAACACGCTCGAGAGCGGATCGGTGCACGTCGACGTCGGCGGCCCGGACGCGGAGTCTGCGCGCCTCGCCGGGTGGCGGATAGCGCAGCGCCTCGGCTTCCGCGCGCTGTGGGCCAAGATGCACAATGCGCCGGCGAGCCGCGCGCCCAACCTTCCCGATTCGACGCTCGACCAGATTGTCGCCTCCATCAACGTCGACCGCGAAGAGCTCGGACCGCACCGTTACATTGCCGATCTCGGCGTTGAGTTCGATCGCAGCCGCGCCGCGCCGTTCCTCGGTGTCGAAGGCGCGCAGGTCACCGAACATTCTGTCCCCATGCTCCTGATTCCGGTGACGGTCTCGGCCGGCACGGCGACGAGCGTCGAATTCCGCAACCTTTGGCAGCGAGCATGGGCCGAGTTCCGCACCGCACAGACGCCGATCAACTATGTCCGCGTGAGCGGTATGAGCGCCGACCCGCTGCTGGTGAACGCCGCGCAGACCACGCGCCCCGGCCGCGGCTGGTGGCGCGCGCTGCTCGACATGTATGGTGCGCAGGACATCCTGATCGCGGAAGTGCAGCTCCAGCACGCCTATCCGGGAGGACCCGCGCGCGGGCGTTTCATCGCCCGCCACGGTCCGGACAACGAAGTGGTAGGCGGCTTCACGCTGACGGCGCCGAACAGCGATGCCATTCCGGCGATGATGGCCGAAGGCGCGCGTCGCATAGATTCGATCTTCGCGCAGGCGCTCGCCGCCGGACAGCTCTCGCGCGACTCGTCGCTCAACCTGCCTCCGCCGCCGATCCAGGAGCTGCCGGTCCAGGCGCCGCCGCCCAAGCCGGCGAATGTCGTCAATGCCTTCCAGGTCCAGGTCACCGGCAGCGACGTCAACGTCTACAATTTCGCGATGGCCCATCTGCGGACGCTCGCCGGCGTCGATTCGGCCACTCCGCAGCTGATCAACCCGACCGGCACCAGCTATGTGCTCGTCGCCTATCACGGCAATGTCGCGCAGCTCGCCGCAGCGCTGAGGGCGCGCGGCTGGATCGCCGATTTCTCCGGCACCGTGGTGCGCATCCATCCGGCTAGCGAGAAGCCGCCATCGCTTCCGCCGCCGCCCCCGGCCGCGGCGCCGGCTGCTCCAGCTCCGCAGCCCGCGCCGGTACCCCAGCAGCCGGTCCAGAACAGCGGCGCCGTGCAATGAAACACGCGCCGGACCAGATCGCGCTCCCGCTCGACTGGCCGCAAAGCGACGGAGACGCCCGGTTCATCGTCTCCGACGCCAACCGCGAAGCATTCGAACATTTCCGCAAATGGAGCCTGTGGCCGGTCAAGGCGGCCATCGTCACCGGGCCGCGTCGGTCCGGACGGACCCTGCTCGCGCGCAGCTTCGTCGAGCGAGTCGGGGGGCGCCTGTTCGACGAGGCCGAGCAGCGCGACGAAGAGGAGCTGTTCCACGCGTGGAACCAGGCGCAGGACACCGGAAGACCGCTGGTCATGGTCGCCGACGAGGCGCCGCCGGCCTGGTCGCCGGCGCTCCCGGATCTCAAGACCCGTCTTGCGGTCACGCCGGTCTTGCGCATCGCACATCCGGACGATGCGTTGTTCGCGGCGCTGATCCAGCTGCATTTCGCCGACCGCGGCCTGCACGTGCCCGCCGACGCGCTGCGATACATGAGCGAGCGGCTGCACCGCGACTACTGGACGGCCGAGCGCGCGGTGGAGGCCGTCGACAGGTTCGCGATGGCCGAGCGGGCTCGGTTGTCACTGCCGACGGTGAGGAGGGCGCTGTCCGAAGCGCGGATGATCGGCGAAGCGGCCTAGTCGCTCAGCCGCACCTGACCTTCGTGATCCTGTTGGCCGCGTCCAGCCAGACCGTCACCCGGTCCGTCCGATAGTCCATCGTCAACATGATTCCCGGCGGCGCCCAGCGCAGGACCGCAGCGTTCGAGACGCGCTTGATCTCGGCACCGACCGCGTCGCTGCGGGTCTGGCCGATGAACTGGCTCGTGCCTTCGTCGGTGCACGTGTGACCGGGCGTTTCGCCGTGTACGGGCGGATCGGCGGGGGCCGCCGGCGCCGTCGAACAGGCTGCCAGCAGGGCGGGTGCCAAAGCGACTATCTTACGCATCGACCGGTTCCTCCTTCCGGATTCGGCTCATCTTGAGCTTTCCGTCTTCGATCGCGAAGGCGAGGCGACCCTCGACCAGGTCCAGCGCGTCCTTGCCGAACTGCTCGTAGCGCCAGCCGCTGAGGATCTTGAGGTTCTTGCGAACCCCGGCGGCGAGCGCCTCGAGATCGTCGGAGCGGGCGATGAGGCGCGCGGCGACGCCGCTCTCCTTGGCGCGAATCTTGAGCAGCAGCTTCAACAGGTCGCCGACCAGCGCCGCGTCCTTGGTGAGGCCCGGGCGTCTCGGCTCCCTGTCCGGCATTTCGTCCTGATCGAGGGACCGTGCGGCTTCGAGCGCGGCCATCAGCCGGCCGCCGATGTCATTGGCCCTCCAGCCGGCCGACAATCCGCGCACGCGCCCGAGATCGTCCTGAGTCTTGGGCGGGTGGAGCACGATCTCGTTGAGCGTGTCGTCCTTGATGATTCGGCCGCGGGGCAGGTTCTTCGAGCGCGCCTCCGTTTCCCGCCAGCCTGCGAGCGCCTTCAGGCGGCCGAGCACCGCGGGGTTGCGGCTCGGAAGCTTAAGCCGCTTCCATGCGTCTTCGGGCGGGAATGCGAAGCTCGATGGGTCGGCGAGACGCTCCATTTCCTCGTCCAGCCACGCGCCGCGGCCCGTCTTCTTCAGCTTCTCGACCATCCTCGGGAACACCGTTGCGAGGTGAGTGACGTCGGCAATCGCATAATCGATCTGGCGCTTGTCGAGCGGGCGGCGGCCCCAGTCGGTGAAGCGGGCGCCCTTGTCGAGGCTGTGGCCGAGCAGGCTTTCGATCAGGTTCGAATAGCCGATCTGCTCGCCGTGCCCGAGCGCCATCGCGGCGATCTGCGTATCGAACAGCGGGTACGGGACCTTGTCCGTGAGATTGTGAATGATTTCGAGGTCCTGGCCGCCGGCGTGGAAGACTTTCAGCACCTCCTCGTTCTTCACGAACAGGTCGAGCAGCGGCTTGAGGTCCATCCCTTCGGCCTTGGGGTCGATCGCGGCGGCTTCGTCCGTGCTCGCGACCTGCAGCAGGCAAAGGTCGGGCCAGTAGGTGTTCTCGCGCATGAACTCGGTGTCCACGGCGATGAACGAATGTTCGGACAGTCTGTCGACGAGGGCCCTGAGGTCTTCGGACTTGGTAATCAGGGGATGGATACGCATGAGTCTGCATCGGCCCATAGCCCCGCCCTCGCGGGTTGACAAAGGCACGCGGGAAGTTAGCGCCCGGGCGAATTCCCAAAGCTCGTCACCCCCGCGCAAGCGGGGGTCCCGCTTCTCCCTTCCACAGCTTGGAGGAAGCGGGATTCCCGCTTTCGCGGGAATGACGAAAGAAGAGAGCAGTTGAACGATGCACGCCTATCGTACCCATAGCTGCGGCGAACTCCGCGCCTCGAATGTCGGCGAGACCGTCCGCCTGTCGGGGTGGGTCCATCGCAAGCGCGACCACGGCCAGCTGCTGTTCGTCGATCTGCGCGACCATTACGGGCTGACTCAGGTCGTCGTCGACACCGATTCCCCGGCATTCCGGGTTCTCGACCGGATTCGGGTGGAATCGGTCGTCACCGTCGATGGCAAAGTCGTCGCGCGTTCGCCGGAAACGGTGAACGCCAACCTCCCGACCGGCGAAATCGAGGTGCGCGCGAGCGAAGTGACGGTCCAGTCGACCGCGGCCGAGTTGCCGATGCCGGTCGCGGGCGAGCAGGACTATCCCGAGGACATCCGTCTCAAGTACCGCTACCTCGACCTCAGGCGCGAGCAGGTCCACGCCAACATCATGCTGCGCTCCGCGGTGATCGCCTCCATCCGCCGCCGGATGATCGAGCAGGGCTTCACCGAGTTCCAGACGCCGATCCTGACCGCGAGCTCGCCCGAGGGCGCGCGCGACTACCTCGTTCCGAGCCGCGTCCATCCCGGCAAGTTTTACGCGCTCCCGCAGGCGCCGCAGATGTTCAAGCAGCTGATCATGGTCGCCGGCTTCGACCGATATTTTCAGATCGCGCCATGCTTCCGCGACGAAGACGCCCGCGCCGACCGGTCCCCAGGCGAATTCTACCAGCTCGATTTCGAGATGAGCTTCGTCACGCAGGACGACGTGTTCGCGGCGATCGAGCCGGTGCTGTCGGGCGTGTTCGAGGAATTCGCCAACGGAAAGAGCGTCACGCCAGCCGGCGAATATCCTCGCATCCCGTATAAGGAAGCGCTGCTAAAGTACGGGACAGACAAGCCGGACCTGCGCAATCCGCTCTTCATCACGGATGTCTCGGAGGAGTTCAAAGGCTCCGGCTTCGGCCTGTTCGCCAGCATCGTCGACAAGGGTGGGGTGGTCCGTGCGGTCCCGGCGCCCGGCACTGCCGAGAAGAGCCGCAAGTTCTTCGACGACATGAACGAATGGGCGCGGAGCGAAGGCTTCGCGGGCCTCGGCTATGCGACCCGCAAAAGCGGCGAATGGGGCGGCCCGATCGCCAAGAACCATGGCGAGAAGGGCATGAACCGAATCGCCGACGCGATGGGCCTCGGGCCCGACGACGGCATCTTTTTCGCGGCGGGCAAGGAAGCCGATGCGGCGAAGCTCGCCGGCGCAGCGCGGACGCGCGTCGGTGAGCAGCTCAGCCTCATCGAGCAAGACGCGTTCCGCTTCTGCTGGATCGTCGACTTCCCGATGTACGAGTATGACGAGGAGCGGCAGAAGATCGACTTCAGCCACAATCCTTTCTCGATGCCGCAGGGCGGCCTCGAGGCGCTCGAGAGCAAGGACCCGCTCGACATCCTCGCCTGGCAGTATGACATCGTCTGCAACGGCGTCGAGCTCAGCTCCGGCGCGATCCGCAACCACCGGCCCGACATCATGTACAAGGCGTTCGAGATCGCCGGCTACACGCGCGAGGAGGTCGACACCAACTTCGCGGGGATGATCAACGCCTTCAAGTTCGGCGCGCCGCCGCACGGCGGCTCGGCGCCCGGCATCGACCGCATCGTCATGCTGATCGCCGACGAGCCCAACATCCGCGAGGTCATCCTCTTCCCGATGAACCAGAAGGCGGAGGACCTCATGATGAACGCGCCGTCGGAGGTGACGCCGAAGCAGCTCAAGGAGTTGAGCATCAAGGTCGTGGGGGAGGCGGCCCCGCCGGCGAAGGTCGATCCGGCGAAGGTCGTCGCGCAGGAGTAACGCTACTCCGGGTAGCGGATTGCGATGATCTCGTAGCTCTTCTCGCCCGCTGGAAGGCGGACGATCCGTTCGTCGCCCACCCTCGCGCCGACCAGCGCGCGGGCGATGGGGGCGCTCCAGCCGATCCGCCCGGAAGAGGCGTCGGCTTCGTCGTCGCCGATGATCGTCAGCGTGCGGCGATTGTCGTCCTCGTCGGCAAGCTCGACCGTGGCGCCGAAGCGGACCTGGTCTCGCGATTGCTGCGCCGACGGATCGACGACTTTGGCTGCTTTCATGATGCGCGACAAATGTGAAATCCGCCTGTCGACCTCGCGCAGGCGCTTGCGGCCGTAGATGTAGTCGCCGTTTTCGGAGCGGTCGCCGTTCGCCGCTGCCCATGCGATCGTCTCGACGAGCCTGGGCCGCTCGGTCCCGAACAGCGCGTCATATTCGGCGCGGATGCGCGCCAGGCCTTCGGCAGTGATGTATCGGTGGGACACCCGTGGCCGCTTATCAGCCCGGCTGGTCCTTCCCAAGGTAGCGCGAGACGTGGAGCGCCGTCCGCTGCGGCTGGGCCGAGCGCATCGAATCGTAGACGACCGTGTTCTCGATCACGCGCTGCACGTAGCCGCGGGTCTCGTCGTAGGGAATCGCCTCGATCCACGAAACGACATCGACCTTGCCGCGCGGGTCGCCGTAGCGCCGGACCCACTTGCCGGCATTGCCGGAGCCGGCGTTGTAGCTGGCGACAGCGAGCGGCACGTTGCCGTCCCAGATGTTGAGCATCCGCTGGAAGTAAGCGGACCCGATCGTCACATTGTAATTGGGATCGCTGATCAGCTTGTAGCTGTCATAACCGAGACCCATTTTGCCAGCCTGCTCGCGGGCCGTTCCCGGCATCAGCTGCATCATCCCGCGCGCGCCGGCGTGACTGATTGCGTAAGGGTCGAACGAGCTCTCCTGGCGGCTGATGCCGTTGGCGAGGGACCAGATGCTGCTGGAGACCGAGGCGGACAGATACGGATAGGCTTGCCGGACGTAGAAGCTCGAGCCCTTGATGCGCGCCATCCGCGCGACCCACACCGGAAGATCCTGCCGGCGGATTTGTTCGGCGAGCTGGAGCGCGAGGTTGCGGTCGACGTCGGTGTCGAGCGAGGTCGCCAGCGCTCGGACGAACAGTGCCTGCTCGGTGGAACGGCCCTGCTGGCCGAGAAGGCGCAGGGCCTGGACCAGACGCCGGCTGTCGAACGCTGCGCGCTGCACCGACGTCGTCGTATATTGCGGCAGCGCGGCGGGGGGGGCCGGAACCGCACGCCCGAGCCGCTCAAGGGCCAGCTGCCCGTAGAATAGTCCCGGGTGCGCGGCGGCACGCTGGAAATAGGTGCTCGCCGTCTGGAATTGACCCGAGGCGAGGGCTGCGCGTCCTGCCCAATAATCGCCCTTCGTCTGCACCTGGAGCGAGCGGCCGGCGCGCGCATAGCGGTCGAACATCGCCATCGCGGCTTTGGGATCGCGCATGCGCTGCAGCGCGACCTCTCCGCCGAGCCACGCAAGGTTGGTATATTCGTCGCGCACGCCCAGCGGCTGGTCGGCGACTTCCGCGCCCGCGGGGAGTACGTCGTCGATCTGGCGGGTGATGTTGTAGACGGTGGTCCAGTCGCGATCGTTCGCCGCGTCCTGCGCGATCAGCAGGAGCATCTCGTAGAAGCGCTCCGTGTCCGCCGGCTTGTAGGTGAAGTGATGGGTGCGGGCGGCGAGATCCTGCGCGCTATTGTTGTAATTGTGATCGCGCAAATAGCGCGCGCGGTCCATCATCAGGCCGGCGTCGGTGGTGACGCTGCCGATCACAGCCCGGTAGCGGCTCTCTGCGTCCGAAGCGCCGTTCTGCATCGCGATTCGCGCCGCGAACGCCGCCTGACGCTCGGGGCTCGCGCTGGCGAGGAAGCGTGCAGCGGCGTCTTCCTTCTTGTCGAACAGGAGCGAATCGATCCGCCGGTCGTGATCGGCGCGGGTGAAGCTCCCTCCATAGCGAGCCCACAGTGCCTGCTCGTCGTCGCTGCCGAGGTCGGACGAAGCCCAGGCGCTCCGCGCGGCGGCGAGCGCATCGGCGGCGCGGCCGCTGCCAGCATAGGCGTCGGCGAGGCGCGCCCAGCCATTGCCCGTCTGCGGCTTTTCTCTCGCGAAGAAGGCGATCACGGTCGCCGCATTCTCGCCGGGCCGCATTGCCTTTTCCGCCCACCGATGCATCCGCGAAGCGTCGGGCCAGTCGGGATTGGCGATCAGGAAGGATGCATAATCTCGGAAGTCGTAGCCGCTGCTCTGCCGCAGCCGCCGCCACTGGTCGAGCGCATAGGCGACGCTTGGCGTATAAGTCGGAGACGCAGCAGTGGGGGTCGTCGGCGCGGCATATTGCGCCGAGCTCAACGGTGCAGTCGCCAGCAGTACCGGCACTAATCCAGCAAATCTCCACATGCTGGACATTTTGGCACGCCCCTCCTTATCAGCCACTGAACGCAGCCGACTTGTCCACAGAAAACTCGCCACGCGGGAGTTAAGTTCATGTTTTTCGGATCGATCCCGGCACTCGTGACCCCCTTTTCAGGGGGGCGTGTCGCCGAGGACACATTGCGCGCGTTCGTCGAATGGCAGATTTCGGGAGGATCGAACGGGCTCGTTCCTTGCGGGACGACCGGCGAGGTCGCGACGCTGACCGCCGACGAGCACCGCCATGTGATCGCAACCGTCGTCGCAGCGGCGAATGGGAGAGTGCCGGTGATCGCCGGCACGGGCACCTATTCGACCGAGCATTCGATCGAGCGGACGCGGGCGGCCGCGGACGCCGGTGCCGACGCCGCGCTGGTCGTCGTCCCTTATTACAACAAGCCGAGCCAGCCCGGCCTTGCGGCGCATTTCCTCGCCATCGCCGAAGCCTCGCCGCTCCCGATCGTCGTCTACAACGTGCCGTCGCGCACGGTTGCGGACATCTCGGTCGAAACGCTCGCGCAAATTGCAAAACATCCGAAGATCGTCGCGATCAAGGATGCGACGGGCAATCTCGGGCGGGTCTCGGCCCAGCGCCTCGCCTGCGGCGAGGAGTTCGTCCAGCTCAGCGGCAACGACGACATGGCGCTTGGCTTCAATGCCATGGGCGGCGTCGGCTGCGTGTCGGTCACCGCCAATGTCGCGCCGAAGCTGTGCTCGGATTTCCAGAAGGCGATGCGCGAAGGGCGCTGGGACGAAGCGCTGAAGCTCCAGGACAGCCTCTATCCGCTCCACGCGGCGTTGTTCACCGACGCTTCGCCGGCGCCGACCAAATATGCGCTGTCCCGGGTGCGGCGCGGCTTCCCCACCGACATCCGCCTGCCGCTCGTCGAAGCGTCCGATTCATCGAAACATGCGGTCGATGCTGCACTTGATCACGCTGGACTCGCCTGAGCGCCTCTTCATTGTCGCGTCGTTCGAAACTGGTCGATGCAATGCGTGCAAATGCGCGCGCAGATTGGACGATCGCCGATGTAATCACCGTGTGCGAAGCATATGGAATTTCTTGCAAAAGCCCGAAGCGTGGCTCACATTATACGTTGAAGCATCCGCGCATTGCCGGGCATCTGACCGTACCGGCGAGGAGGCCGATTAAGCAGTTGTATATTCGACTGCTGTTACAAGTGGTGGACGCTCTGGAGAGCCAATGACCATCGACGTTCGCTCTTACCGTGTATTCGTCGAGCCACTTGTGCCTGATCTTGGCGGCGGGTTCGTGTCCTATGCGCCCGACCTGCTTGGCTGCGTGTCGGATGGTGCGACCCCTGACGAAGCGTTACACAACATCTACGACGCAATTGCGAGCTGGATTGAAGCGGCAAGGGCGAACGGAGAACCTATTCCCTCAGCGTCGAAGACACGTGAGTACGCCTGACGCAAGCCTTTCATAGCCACGAGGGCGCAGCTAAGCGCCAAGCATGGTAAAGCCGCTTTCGCCGCCATTCGACAAGCAGAAGGTTGTGGCTGAGAACCGGCGCGCGCGATTCGACTATTTCGTCGAGGAGCGATTTGAGGCTGGCATTCAACTCACCGGGACGGAGGTAAAGTCGCTGCGGGGCGGCGAAGGATCGATCGCCGAGAGCTACGCGACGGTCGACGGCGACGAGGTGTGGCTGATCAACAGCCACATCCCCGAATACAGCCACGGCAACCGCCTGAATCATGAGCCGCGGCGGCAGCGCAAGCTGTTGCTCAAGAACCGCGAGATCGCCAAGCTGCAAGGAGCGGTGACCCGCCAGGGCCTCACGCTCGTGCCGCTCTCGATCTATTTCAACGGCACCGGCCGCGCGAAGATCGAGCTTGCGCTGGCGCGCGGCAAGAAGGTGCACGACAAGCGCGAGACGATCAAGGAGCGCGACTGGAAGCGCGAGCAGCAGCGATTGCTCCGGCACAATGGCTGAGCCTTCCGGCCGCTCCGGTCCGATGCGCTGGCTGACGCGCCATATCCCGACGCGGGAAACCATTCACGAACATCGCATGCTGCGCCCGTTCGCCCCGCATCTGGCGCACCCGTCGCTGTGGCGGATGACGCGCCGGTCGGTGCCGCGCGGGGTCGCGCTGGGATTGTTCGTGGCGGTGATTATTCCGTTCATGCACACCTTCATCGCCGCGCTGCTGGCGATCCCGACCCGGGCGAACGTCGCGGTTGCGGCGGTGTTCACGCTGGTCGTCAATCCGCTGACCATCCCGCCGATGTATTATGCGGCCTATCGGATCGGCTCGTGGGAGCTGCACCATGACGCCACGCTCCTCAATCCGTCGGCGGCGGAGCGGTTCTCGAGCGAACTCAGCCGGCTGCTGTTCTGGGTGCACGAGGCTTCGGGACCGATCGCCGTCGGAATCCTGACGATTGCTGCGCTCGCGGGCGTGATCGGCTATCTGTCGGCCGCGCTGGCGTGGCGCTTCTGGTCGCGAAGCCGTTGGCAGCAACGGCCTGCCGCGCGCAAGGAGACATGAGCCTTAAGCCGTTCGCAGGCGCACCGCGCGCGGCCGTCGAATGACCTTGGCGCGGCTTGCATCGAAGCGCTCAACCTAACAAAGGATAGGTGCCCATGGAGGGGATTGGAATGATCAGGTTTTTCGCGTTCGCTCTTGCTTCAACCGCGCTTGCCGGCTGCGCGACGCAATCGCCGCCGCCGCTGCCGCCAGCGCCCCCACCGGCTCCCGTTGCCCAAGCCGTGCCCGAGCCTGCTCCTGCCCCGACGCCGAAGTACGGGACTTTCGGCTTCGATACCGCGGGCATGGACAAGAGCATCGCACCGGGTGACGACTTCTACGGTTTCGCCAACGGCACCTGGGCGAAGACGACGCCGATCCCGGCTGACAAGTCCAACTACGGCATGTTCACCGTGCTTGACGATCTGTCGCGCGAGCGGACGCGCCAGATCATCGAGGAGCAGGCAAAGGACCCGAACAGCAGGATCGGTGCGGCCTATGCGAGCTACATGGACGAGGCGGCGGTCGAGGCGAAAGGCCTCGCTCCATTCGATCCGTGGCTTAGCCAGGTACGCGGCCTGAGCTCGCGCGCCGGTCTCGCCGACCTTTATGCGGAAGCCCTCAAGCTGCAGATCGGCACGCCGTTCGGCGGCTTCGTGGGGCAGGACGACAAGGCCCCCGACCAGTACATCCTCCAATTCTACCAGGCCGGGCTGGGGATGCCCGACCGCGATTATTATTTGTCGAAGGAGCCGAAGCTCGCCGAGACCAAGGCGAAATATCTCCAGCACCTGACCAACATGCTGACGCT
>DASSOE010000153.1:0-28542 GCA_035700945.1 Sphingomicrobium sp.
GAAAGCGGCATGGTCGGCATCAACACCTTCGCCATCAGCGTCGCCGACGCGCCATTCGGCGGAGTGAAGGACTCAGGGTTTGGCTCCGAGGGCGGGAAGGAGGGCCTCGAGAGCTACCAGGTCGTGAAGGCGATTCACCAGGCTTAGGACCTAGCGGATCAAGTCGTCACGCTCCTCGATTTCGAAGCGCCACTTGCGCAATGCTTGGACGGTGGCCAGGGCAATGACAGCACCCCCGAATAGGAGCCACAGCCGGCCCCATCCGTGGAACACGTCCGGGTGGGACCGCAGGGTAAATGGCAGGATGGCGCCCATCACGGCGACGCTTGCGAGCTGTCCGTAGCTCAGCTTCCTGAAAAGGATCGCCTGCATTTCCTCCTTTGAGCGTTCGCGACCTACGGGCGTGCGGCCCTCGAGCTCGCGCGCCGGCGCTCCCCGGATCCAGTACATGAGGCCAATCGAAACAACTGCGATGGCGCCGATGCCGACGTACATCGTGACCTCCGGCAGGTCGGAATTCGTGGCGACGGTTCGCCAAATCAGCAACGCCACGAAAGCCGGCAATGCCGCCATCATGCCCCAAAGGATGAACCAGATGCGCCTGACATATTGATGGACGAAGCGCGCTCGTTCGTCGGCCGTCACGGGGACGGGCTCGCTCTTCTGATTGCGGCGATACAAGAATGCGCCTTCGCCCGCGGCTTCGAACTGCGCTTCGAAGCTCTCCCGCATCTGCTGAACGCTGCTGCCGAGACTCATGAAACAAGCTTATCGCCGCTCCGCCGAGCGTCAAACGCGTCCCGCTTTGGCACCCGCACTTGCACGTCCGCCGCGCCCTTAACCTTTTCTAAGAACCATGCGCCCGACACTCGCGACTCCACGCGAGGGGAAGGCAGAAAAATGGGCGCGCCCGCTCCAGAGATGAATCCCGACATCGACGGCGTCGACGATCCGTTGGCCGACGCGCTGCTGAGCTCGCTGAGGACGATCTCCGCGCCCGAGCGGCGCAGGCATGCGAGCGTCTACAATTACTGGCTGACGATCCGCCGCGACCGCCAATTCCCCCCGATCCACGACCTCGACCCGCTCGAAATCTCGGACGCGGGCGCGTTCAGCGTCCTGCTCGAGATGATCGGCGGCGGCGAGGACGCCGAAATCCGCCACGTCGGACAGGAGATCAAGGCGGAGCCCGATGTGGCGAAGATCGGCGAGGCGCCGAACCCGTCGCTGCTGTCGTGCATCGCCGCCCGCCTCCCGGTCGTCGCCGCGTCGCGCGACGCCTTCGCGTTCGAGGACGAGTTCGAAGGTGCGGACGGGAAGACACGCTGCTGGGTCACCCTCCTGCCGTTCAGCGCGACCGGGACCTGGATCGACTTCGTCTACGGCTTCGTGAGCCTCGACCCTCCGCTTGGGGCAGCGGCAGCGGCCGAGGACGCCGACCCGGCTGAAGCTGCCGACGAGCCTGGGGCCGAGTTGGAGGAAGGCGCGGAGACGTGCGCAACTCCGGTCGATCTGGCAGCTGGCGAAGCGCGACCGGAGCCGACGATGGCCGAAAAAGTCCCGGCGCCCGGCTTCTCCGCGAAATTCTTCGAGAGTCTCGCGAGGGTGGGCGGCTTCTACGGAACGCCCGTCGACATGAACATGGACGCGTTCGGCGTCGTTGCACCCGATGAAGCGGAGGAACCTTCGGCCGACGACCCACCCGTCGAAGAAGCCGTGGCCGACGAAGCGGAGACGAACGAAGTCCCGCCCGGCGAACCCGCCGCGGCCGAAGCCGAACTCGTCTCCGACGAACCGGCAACCGAAATTACTTCAACCCTGGAGGCGAGCTTGGAAACGAAACTGACCGAAGTCCGCGCCAAGGCCGACGAAGCACGCCAGGCCAAGCTGCGCGCGAATTCCGCCCTCTATGAGGGATTGAGCGCCGCTTATGACTTCGCGCTCGATGCGGAAGACAGCCCCGAGGACTATCTGAAGCTGGTTCAGGCGGAAGGCCTCAAGATCCAGCTACGCTCGCCGATGAAACCGGTCGCCAAGCTCGCGTTCCACGGCATGTGCGACGAGGCGGCGATCGAGCAGCTCGAGGCGATCCTCGCCTGGGCTTTCGAGGAGGAGCTTCCGCGCGGCACGCTCGCCCAGCGCATCGAGGCCGAGGGCGGAATCGGGTCGATCCTCAATGGACAGGCAAAGGCCGCCTGAGGCGCAGCCAAATCTGCCCCCGCTCATCCTGCGTAGGGACTGAGCGAAGTCGAAGTCCCGTATCGAAGGACGGTCCTTCGATCCGCCTTGTCGACAGGCTCAACGGCTACTCGGAACGAGCGGAATTCGGCCCCCGTTCGCCGAGCCGCAGGCCTTCGACGACCGCATCCACCGCGCACTTGCGCGACAGCTCGGCCAGCGTGCGCCGCTCGCCGTGGTCCTGCGTCGACAGGCGGTGCGCGCGCGTCGCGATGGCGCGCAATTCGCCGATCGCCGTCTCCGACAGCTGCCCATGCTCCTGCAGCAACCGGTCGAGCACGGCCTCCGCGATCGGTGTCGCGAACTCGATTCCGGCGAACTCGTGACAGCTCCACACGACACGGGAATATTGGGTCTCGAGGCCGGCGATGCTGAGCAATACCCAGCTGTCCGCCGACACGCTCGGCATGGCTTCGATCCGGCAGCCGCGAGTCGATATGTCGATCACGCGCGCCCCCGTTCGGCTGCGGCCCGGCTCGCGGATCGACGCGTTGAGCCGAAGCGCGGTGCGCGCTGCGCGCCGCCGCTCGGGCTGGCCATTGGGTGTTGTGTCGGAATCACTCATGTGGAGCGCCTTTCCGCCGGAATTCATGCTCTCTGGAGAGTGAACAAATGGTTCCCGCCGCGATGGGGTGACGGGACGGCGGGTTCCGGCTAACGCGCCGCCCATGGCAAAAGGCACCGGCGCCAGGACGGGCGGACGCATCCTCGTCGACCAGCTCAGGCTCCAGGGCTGCGACCGCGTCTTCACCGTGCCGGGCGAGAGCTTCCTCGCGGTGCTCGACGCGCTCCACGACACGCCGGAAATCGACGCAATCGTGTGCCGGCAGGAGGGCGGGGTGGCCTACATGGCCGACGCCGACGGCAAGATGACCGGCCGGCCGGGAGTCGCGTTCGTCACCCGCGGCCCGGGCGCGACCAACGCCAGCGCCGGCGTCCACGTCGCCTTCCAGGACTCTACCCCGGTGATCCTGTTCATCGGCGACGTCGCGCGCGGCGACCGCGAGCGCGAGGGCTTCCAGGAGGTGGATTTCCCGGCCTTCTTCGCGCCAATCGCCAAATGGGCGGCGCGGATCGAGGATGCGCGGCGAATCCCGGAGTTCGTCTATCGCGCCTGGCGCGTCGCCACCGCCGGCCGCCCCGGCCCGGTGGTGCTCGCGCTGCCCGAGGACATGCTTCGCGACGAGGTCGAGGCCGAGGACCGCCCGTGCGTCCCGCCGCTCGCCGAAGCACCCGACCCCGGGGCGGTGCAGGCATTGTTCGAGCTCCTCAAGGAAGCCGCCTCCCCCGTTGCGATCGTCGGCGGTGCCGACTGGAGCCCGCGCGCCGCGCACCATTTTGCTAACTTCGCCTTCCGCTACGGAATCCCGGTCGCGGCGGCGTTCCGCCGCCAGGACGCCGTCGACAACAAGTGCGGCGTCTATGCCGGAAACCTCGGCTACGGCCCTAACCCGAAACTGCAGCAGCGTATCCGCGACGCGGACCTGGTCCTCGCGGTCGGCCCGCGGCTCGGCGAAGCGACCACGGACGGCTATACGTTGGTCACCCCCGACCATCCCGGCCAGACGCTCGTTCATGTCCACCCCGACCCCAACGAGCTCGGGCGGGTCTATCACGCGGACCTGCCGATCTGCGCCGACATGGGCGAGTTCGCCGAGATGGTCGACGAATGGATCGACCCGGACCTCGTCCGCTTCTCGTGCGGCGACGACGCGCACGAGCAATGGCTCGAGTGGTCCGAACCGAAGCCTCGCGGAGGCGTCAAGCTCGACCTCGGCCCATGCGTCGCCGCGATGCGCGACAAGCTCCCCGCCAACACGATCATCTGCAACGGCGCCGGCAATTTCTCCGGCTGGTGGCACCGCTACTGGCGCTACGGTCCGATGCCGACGCAGCTCGCGCCGACGAGCGGAACGATGGGATACGGCCTCCCCGCCGCAGTCGCCGCCGCTCTGCGTTTCAAGGACCGCCCGGTTGTCTGCGTCGCCGGCGACGGCGATTTCCTGATGAATGGCCAGGAGCTGGCGACCGCCGCGCAATATGGCGCCGACCTGCTGATCGTGCTGGTCGACAACGGCGCCTACGGCACGATCCGCATGCACCAGGAGCGCGAATATCCGACAAGGATCAGCGCAACGGAGCTTCGCAACCCCGACTTCGCCGCGCTTGCGCGGGCGTACGGCGGCTGGGCGGAGACGGTCGGGACGACCGAAGCGTTCGAGCCGGCCCTCGACGAGGCGTTGAAGCGCAAGGGCATCCGCCTGATCCACTGCAGGACCGACGTCGAGCAGATCAGCAACGCCACGACGATCTCGAAGCTGCGCGAGAACGCGAAGCGCTAACGTTCGTCCTCGACTTGCCAGGCCTGCCGGAACAGCCAGGCGTGGATATCAATCTTCTCCTGGAGTTTCGCCGAGCGGCTGTCCGCGTCAATGCGTTGCGGCGCTGGCATTTCATCGGCCGGGAACTGGGCGACCAGCTCGTCGAAATGGCTCTCGAAGCTGCCTTTTTGCACCCGGCGTCGGTGCGGCATGATCTCCTCCGCATCCCAAAAGTACCGAGCTCGCAAATGCATACGCGCGAATGCGGCGAATCGCTCCCGGAATAATCGTCCAATGTGAAGAGATGTCCGGATTTAGGTCACGAGATTGGCGTCGCGGAACAAACGCCAGCGTCCGTCTTCGCACCTGCGCAGGATGGTGAGCGTGTAGCCCGAGCGCCGAAGCGGCTCGCCTCCCGCCGGCATCAGCGTCAAGTCGATGCGGTTGCGGATCCAGGCGCGGTCCCCGATCACCTCGATCTCGCGGATCTCGGCGCGGCCGTCGAGTTCGATGTCGCGCATGGCTTCCGAGGTCGCGCGGAACTGCTCCTTTCCGAACGGTTCCCGGCCTGGAGTGATGAAAAGCACGTCGTCGGTCATCAGCTCGAGCACGGCGGCGGTGTCGCCGCGGCGGCTCGCGTCCATCCAGGTGTCGACCAGCTCGCGGATCGCGCGTTCGTCGTCGGTCATCGATACTCCTCCCTGCGAGCGAAGCTCGTGGGGAGGGGGACCGCCGAGCGACAGCTCGGTGGTGGAGGGGCCCCTCCGTCAGCGCTTCGCGCTGCCACCTCCCCATTGCTTCGCAACAGGGAGGATTACAGGCCGAACGGATAAGTCTCTTCGGTTTCGACATGCTCGCCGGGGCGCGCCTCGCCCGGCAGCGGAGTCACCGCATTGGTCTCATCGAACCACACCCAGCCGTCGAACTGCTTCGCTAGGATCGCCTCGCTATAGTGGCTCCAGCGCTCGGTCTCCGGGCGGTAGATCACGCCGATGAAGCGTTCGAGGCGGGGCTCCATCAGCGCCTCGCGGACATCGCGCCCGACCTCGCCCGCGCGCAGGTCGAGCAGGAACCGCTCGACCCCGCTGTCGTGGCTCATCCGCTCGTGGCTTCCGGGCAGTGACGGGCGGACGCGCTTGATCTTCATCGGCTGGTCCCAATCGTCCGCGGCCGCGACTGTCCCCGTATGCGTGCCGAAGCCGATCAGCCGCGCCCGCGAATCCCACTTCTCCTTGACCAGCTGGCCGATGTTGATCTCCTCGCGCCGCTGACCCATGTCGGTGAAGGCGGCGTTGCCGATGTGGCTGTTGTGCGCCCACACGATCGCCTTCGCGCTCGGCCCTTTCGCGTCGAGAATCATGTTGAGCGTGTCGAACATGTGCGTGTCGCGCAGATTCCAGCTCTCCGCCGAGCCCTGGTACATCACGCGATAGTAAGCCTCGGCATCCTTCACGAGTCGCGCGTTCGCCGCCGCGTCGAGCCATTCGTCGCATTCGGGCCCGAAGCAGTCGACCTGCTTCTGGAGCAGATCCTTGAGCATCTGGATCACGCCCACCTCGCAGCGGGCATAGCCTTCGAGCAGCGAGTGCCTGCCGTAGAGCGCGGGGTCCTCTGCCCACGGATCGAGGCAGCCGTAGCGGCGGTGCGCGAGGGCGGCGAGCTCCGGGTCCTCCTCGTCGAGGAAGTCGATGACCGCGCGCATCGAGGCGCCGAGATTGTACAGGTCGAGCCCGTAGAAACCGCACATTCGCTCGTAGGCGCGGCTCTCGTTATGCCGCCGCATCCAGCGCACGAAGGCGTCGACCTCCTCGTTGCGCCACATCCAGGTCGGGAAACGCTCGAACGCCTTGAGCTCGCCTTCGCGCCAGGGGCGATGGCGGACATAGCGGTCGATGGTCGCGCAATCGGGCCAGTCTCCCTCGACCGCGACGATGGTGAATCCGTGCCGCTCGATCAGCCGGCGCGAGATGGCGGCGCGGGCACGGTAGAATTCGCTCGTCCCGTGACTCGCTTCCCCGAGGCAGACGACGCGCGCGTCGGCGAAGCGGTCGAAGAAAGTCCCGAACGACTCGTCGTCGATGTCGGGCAAGGGCTCGGCGGCGTCAGCGATGAGCCGCGGCAGGGTATCGAGTTCGGTATCAAGCATCTTTCCAGCCTTCTTCCCCAATCAGGGGAACGAACCGGACGCCGCCGAGGTTCTCGCGGTCCAACGTTCCGTCGGCGCGCTTCGTCACTCTGACCAGCTCCTGCACCCAGCCGGGGCTGCCGAGCGGCATGACGATCCGGCCGCCCTCCGCGAGCTGGTCGAGAAGCGCCTTGGGCACATGGCTGCCGCTCGCCGCCGCGAGGATCGCGTCGAAGGGTGCTTCGTCGGGACAGCCTTTGGTACCGTCGCCCTCGACGATCGCGACATTGTGGTAGCCGAGGCGCTGCAGCCGCTCGCGCGCGACGTCCACGAGGTCGTGCTGCCGCTCGATGCCGATGACCTTGCGGGCGATCCGGCTGATCACCGCCGCGGCGTATCCCGAGCCGGCGCCGACCTCGAGCACCGTGTCGCCCGGCTCGATGCCCGCAGCCTCGATCATCAGCGCGACGATATAAGGCTGCGAGATGGTCTGCCCCGCTTCGATCGGCAGCGGATGGTCGCCGTAAGCGAGATGAGCATATTCGGCGCCGATGAACGCCTCGCGCGGCACCTCGAGAAAGGCATCGAGGATCGGCTGCTCGGTAATCCCGCGGCGCCGCAGCTGCCGCTCTACCATCGCCTCGCGCTCGGCGGTGAAGTCTGTCATGGTCTCGGCCATGGTCCACCTCCCGGACTCGATGAAAAACCCGCGAGGAGAGGAGGCCGTTCCGATGAAAGCGCAGGAACTCCGTTTCACCGGCTCAGTGCCCGAGAAATACCAGCAATTGATGGTGCCGCTGATCTTCCGCCCCTTTGCGGAGGAGCTCGCCGCGCGAGCGCGCGCATTCGCCCCGGAGCGCGTGCTGGAAACGGCTGCCGGTACCGGAGCGGTCACAAAAGCGCTGTGCGAAGCGCTGCCCGCTGCGGAAATCGTCGCGACCGACCTCAACCAGCCGATGCTCGATGTCGCCGCCGGGCAGGTCGGACCGGACCGCGTGCGCTTCATTCAGGCGGATGCTCAGGATCTGCCTTTCGCGCACGCGAGCTTCGACCTGGTCGTGTGCCAGTTCGGAGCGATGTTCTTCCCCGACAAGGTGCGCGGCCATGGCGAGGCGCGGCGCGTGCTGCGCGAAGGTGGCCACTATCTCCTCGCCATCTGGGACAGGATCGAACGGAGCCCGCTGAGCGAAGCCGCGCAGCAGGTGCTGATCGACCTCTTCCCCGAGGACCCGCCGCTGTTCATGCGCGAAGGGCCGTTCGGCTACCACGATCCGGTCAGCATCGAATCAGACCTGCACGACGCGGGCTTCGGCACCGTCGACATTGAAACGGTCGAGTTGCGCAGCCGCAGTCGGTCCGCGACGGAAGCCGCTGCGGCGCTCTGCTACGGCACGCCGATGGGAGTCGAGATCGAGGACCGCGCGCCCGGGACTCTCGATCGCGCGTTCGAACGCGTGGTGGAAGCGTTTCGCCGGTTCGAAGGACCTGCCGGCATCGACGCGCCAATGGCGGCACATGTCGTGACCGCGACCGGCTAGCCGCACCGCGGCTTTACCGGCCACCGCGTCCGTCTATGGTGCCGCAAATGGCGAATTATCAGAAGATCATCGAGCTTCGGCCGGAAATGGCCGACTTCATGGAGAACCGGCGCAAGATCGCACTGCGCGGCGATGTGCTCACCTATTGGCCCAACACGCGCACCGGCAGCTTCACGACCGACAGCGCCGGATTCCGGCACAGCACCTTCAAGGGAAAGACGCTGTCACTCTCCGACTGCATCCACAGCGACCGCTATGGGATCGCGCTCGGCGCGAGCAACCTGTTCGGCTTCGGCGTCGGCGGGAACGAGAACTGCATGCCGTCGCTATTTGCCGAGCGCTTCGGCTTCCCGTTCGCCAATGCCGCGATGCCCGGTGCGAACAGCCGCAACCTCCACTCGCTGCTGGTCGGACTCATCGCCGGCACGAAGAAGCCGCCTGCGGTCGTGATCCTGTCCAACGGCGGCGACCTCGCCGGATTCTGCGAGTCCTCGCTCGCTGACCCGATCTTCGGCTCGCCCAACCGCGCCCAGCTGAAGTCGATCCGGACGAGCGGCGACAATGCCGACCCCGAGAAGAACTTCCCCAGCCTGCTCGCCTTTTCTGCGATGTGGACGTCGGCGGTCGCGAGGGTCTGCCGCCTGAACCGAATTCCGTTGGTCCTGGTCCACCAGTCGACATTCTTCGAGAAGACGAAACCAACCGCGATCGAGCTGGAGTGCGGGCTCGGCGAGGTGTTTCACCCGTCGCAGGAGCTGCAGTTCGCCAATCACCGCAAGTTCGATGAGCCCTTCTACGCCAACCGCCGCGCATTCGCAGAAAACCGCGGGATCGCGATCGCCGGCGCAGCCACGGACGACATCGGCTTCATCGACGAATTCCACTGCGACAAGGACGGCTTCCGGGTGGTCGCAAAGGCGGTCGGCGACAAGGTAGAAACCGTCCTGGACGCCAAACCTCCCGGCGGACAGGTGAAAGAGCCGGCGGCCGCGACCGCAGCAGGGTAGCGCAATCCACAGGAGACTGCGGGGGACGGGTTTACGCTCGCGGCTCACAGGCTATTTCCGGCGCATGGCCGATTATCAAAAGATAAGTGAGTTCTGGCCCGAGGTGGCCGACTTCCTGGAAAACCAGCGCAAGATCGGATTGCGCGGGGATGTCCTTACCTATTGGCCGAACAGCCGTACCGACAGCTTCACGACCGATTCCGCGGGATACCGCCACAGCAGCTTCCAGGAGCGGACCTATTCGGTTTCGGACTGCCTGCGCAGCGAGCAATATGGAATCTCGCTCGGCTCCAGCATCATGTTCGGTTTCGGCATTGCGGGCAATGAAAACACCGGTCCGTCGATCGGCGCGGAACGCCTCGGCTTCCCCTTCGCCAACGCGTCAATGCCGGGTGCCAGCAGCCGCAACCTTCATTCGCTCCTGACCGGGCTGCTCAGCGGAGCAAAGCGCAAGCCGGAAGTAATCGTCTTCTCGAACGATGGCGACCTCGGCGGCTTCTGCAGCTCGTCGATGGCGGACCCGATCTTCGGCTCGCCGAACATCTCACAACTAAGGACAGTGCAGAAGAACGCCGAAAGCGCGGACCCGGACAGGAATTTTCCGAGCCTGTTGTCGTTCACGACGTTGTGGACATCGGCGATCGCCCGCCTGTGCCGGGCCAATCGCATTCCGCTGGTCCTGCTCCACCAGTCGAGCTTCTTCGAGAAAGCGACCCCCACCGAAACGGAGATCGAGTGCGGCCTCGGCGAGGCCTTTTACCCGTGGCAGGAGCTGCAGTTCGCGAACCACCGCAAGTTCAACAAGCCGTTCTTCGAGCATCGCGCGGCGCTTGCGAAAGCGCTCGGAATCCCGCTCGCCGGCACAACTGAGGCCGTCACCTTCCTCGACGAATTCCACGCCGACAAGGACGGCACGCGCCGAGTGACGGAGGCCGTCGCGGATACGGTCGCGGCGGTGCTCGCGGGGCAATTCGCCGAGGAGACGAGGAATGAGTCCGCGGCGGCTCCCGCCGCCTAGCTCCAGTCCTCGACCTTGAGATCGGGGATAGCGCGGAAGTCGCGGGGGTTCAGTGTCGCCAGCGCGCAATCAGCGACCAGCGCCTGCGCGGCTATCATACGATCGATGACCAATCGGCGGGAAAAGCCGATGGCAGCCAAGATGTCACGATACGCAGCGGCTTCGCGCTGCGTGAACGGGAGAATCTCGAGATTGGCGTAGAGCCGGTTGAGCAAGCGCCGGCGGGCATCGCGGCCTTCAGGTGCCGCGGCAACCCCTCCTTCCAGTTCGACGACCGAGACAATCGACAGCGAAGGAAGGCTGCTCAATCGCGCGAACCGATCGCCGACGCTTTGCACGTTCTCGCGGAGACCCACCGCAATGCTGGTGTCGATCAGGAGCAAAGTCGCTCAGAGTCCACGCCGCTTTGGCGCTATCGGCTTCAGTCGTCCGACGCTCGGGCCGGGAGGAGTTCCAATGACTCGCAATTCGGCCACCAGTTCCGCCGGCGTCAGCCGCCGATCGTGCTTCGGCACAATGGTCAGCGTGTCTCCCACCTTGCGGATCGTCACTTCTGTCCCTTCGCCGAACGCGACTTCTTTCGGCAGCCGCACAGCTTCGCTGTTGCCGCTCTTGAACGTCTTGCTGTCGACCTCGATCATGCTCGCGTATATACGCGTATATACGCCTCAGATCAATCCAGCTAGGGGGCTGCTGGGGTCGGCGTAGCGGCGCTTCTGCATGCGGCCGGCCAGATATGCGAGCCGCCCCGCCTCGACCGCGGCCTTCATTGCGCGCGCCATCAGCACCGGCTCTTTCGCTTCGGCGATCGCGGTGTTCATCAGCACGCCGTCGCAGCCGAGCTCCATCGCCACCGCGGCATCGCTCGCCGTGCCGACGCCGGCATCGACCAGCACCGGCACGCCCGCGCCCTCGACGATCAGCCGGATGGTGACCCGGTTCTGGATGCCGAGCCCGGAGCCGATCGGAGCACCCAAGGGCATGATCGCGACCGCCCCCGCTTCCTCGAGCTGCTTGGCGGCGATCGGGTCATCGACGCAATAGACCATCGGCTCGAAGCCCTCTTTCACCAGGGTCTCGGTCGCGCGCAGAGTCTCGCGCATGTCGGGATAGAGCGTCTTCGCCTCGCCCAGCACCTCGAGCTTGACCAAGGTCCAGCCGCCCGCCTCGCGCGCCAGCCGAAGCGTGCGGATCGCGTCCTCGGCGGTGAAGCAGCCGGCGGTGTTCGGAAGGTAGGTGACCATCTTCGGGTCGATGAAGTCGGTGAGCTTGGGCTGGTTCGGGTCCGAGATGTTCACCCGCCGCACGGCGACCGTGACGATCTCCGCACCCGAAGCCTCGAGCGCCGCCGCATTCTCCTCGAAGCTCTTGTACTTGCCGGTACCGACGATCAGGCGCGAGGTGAAGGTGCGTCCTGCGACGGTCCAGGTGTCGGTGGAAACTGCGGTTTGAACGTTCACCGTTGTGTCCCTGCGAAGGCAGGGACCCAGTCCCTGCAAGGAAGAGTCTGGGCTCCTGCCTTCGCAGGAGCACAGGCAAGTTCAACCCCCTCCGACGAAATGCACGATCTCGTAATCGTCGCCGTCCTCGACGCGCACCTCGCACAAAGTGGAGCGCGGGATGACCTCGAGGTTGCGTTCGACCGCAACACGTAGCGGGTCGAGCCCGAGCAGGCTCACCATCTCGGCCACGCTCGTTCCGCCCGGCACATGCCGGTGCTCGCCGTTGACGCGTACAGAGAGGCCGGGGTCGAGACTCATTGACAAAGGGCAGATAGGAGGCTCCACGCCGGGTCGCAAATGACCGACACCATATTCGTTCTCAACGGCCCCAATCTCAACCTGCTCGGCACCCGCGAGCCCCGCATCTACGGCACGCAGACGCTCGCCGACATCGAGGCAACCCTCCGGCAGCGCGCGAAGGCGCTCAAGCTCGCGCTCGACGTGCGCCAGTCGAACCACGAGGGCGTGCTGGTCGACTGGATGCACGAGGCGCTCGCCAGGGCGTCGGCGGTGATCGTCAACGCCGGCGCCTATGCGCACAGCTCGATCGCGCTGCGCGACGCCGCGGCGGCGCTGCCGATTCCGGTGATCGAGGTACATCTGACCAATATCTACGCCCGCGAGGGTTTTCGCCGCCAAAGCCTGATCGGCCAGGTCTCGCGCGGCTCGATCATCGGCATGGGGCCGCTCGGCTACCTGCTCGCACTGGACGCGGCGGCGCACCTCTGCAAGGGAGCGGGCGCGGCGCAGGCGAAGAGCCAGATTCAATAGGGGAAGGGTAAATGGCCGAAGCCTCCAAGGGCGACAAAGGCGGCGCAATGCGTATCGATCCGGGCCTGGTTCGCGAGCTCGCGCAGCTGCTCACCGACAATGCGCTGACCGAGATCGAGGTCGAGGACGGCGACCGCCGCATCAAGGTGAGCCGCGAGCCCGCCCCCGTCATCAATGCCGCCGCGGCGCCGGCTCATGCTGCCGCACCGGCGCTCAGCGCACCGCCGATGCACGCCCGCGAAGACGTCGGCGCGCAGGAACAGGAGGTCGCGGGCACGGCCGTCAAGTCGCCGATGGTCGGCACCGCCTATCTCTCGTCGGAGCCCGGCTCCAAGCCGTTCATCGAGGTCGGCAGCGCGGTCAAAGCCGGAGACACGTTGCTGATCGTCGAGGCAATGAAGGTGATGAACCCGATCACCGCGCCCGAGGGCGGCGTCGTCAGGAAGATCATGGTCGCCGACGCCCAGCCGGTCGAGTTCGACCAGCCGCTCGTCGTCATCGGCTGAAGCCAAAGTGGCGAAAATCGAAAAGCTGTTGATCGCCAACCGCGGCGAGATCGCGCTCAGGATCCATCGCGCCTGCCACGAAATGGGCATCAGGACCGTCGCGGTCCATTCGACCGCCGATGCCGACGCGATGCACGTCCGCCTGGCCGACGAGACGGTGTGCATCGGCCCCCCGCCGGCGACCGACTCCTATCTCAACATCCCCAACATCATCTCGGCGGCGGAGATCGTCGACGCCGACGCGATCCACCCCGGCTACGGCTTCCTCTCGGAGAACGCGCAGTTCGCCGAGATCGTCGAGAGCCACAACATCGTCTGGGTCGGCCCCAGGCCCGAGCATATCCGGACGATGGGCGACAAGATCGAGGCCAAGCGCACCGCCGCCAGGCTCGGCCTGCCGCTTGTCCCCGGTTCCGACGGCCCGCTCGTCAGCGTCGAGCAGGCGAAGGCCATGGCTGCAGAGATCGGCTATCCGGTGCTGATCAAGGCGGCATCGGGCGGCGGCGGCCGCGGCATGAAGGTGGTCCCCGAGGAGGACCAGCTCGAGAACCTGATGAGCCAGGCGGCGTCGGAGGCGCGCTCCGCGTTCGGCGACGACACCGTCTACATGGAAAAATATCTCGGCAATCCGCGCCACATCGAATTCCAGGTGTTCGGCGACGGCAACGGCCATGCGATCCACCTCGGCGAACGCGACTGCTCGCTCCAGCGCCGCCATCAGAAAGTACTCGAGGAAGCGCCCTCCCCCGCCCTCACGCCCAAGCAGCGGCACCGCATGGGCACGCTGGTCGCCACGGCGATGGCCGAAATGGGCTATCGCGGCGCGGGCACGATCGAGTTCCTGTTCGAGAACGGCGAATTCTATTTCATCGAGATGAACACGCGGCTCCAGGTCGAGCACCCGGTGACCGAGATGATCAGCGGCATCGACCTCGTGCGCGAGCAGATCCGAGTCGCGTCGGGCGAGGTCCTGTCCTGCACGCAGGAGCAGGTCCATCTCCATGGCCATGCGATCGAGTGCCGCATCAACGCCGAGGACCCGGAAACCTTCGCAGCCTCACCCGGCCTCGTGAAGAATTACGTCGCGCCCGGCGGCATGCACGTCCGCGTCGATAGCGGCCTCTACACCGGCTATAAGGTTCCCCCCTATTACGACAGCATGATCGGCAAGCTGATCGTTTACGGCTCCAACCGCGCGAGCTGCATCCGCCGGCTGCGCCGCGCACTCGAGGAGTTCGTCGTCGAGGGGATGAAGACGACCATCCCGCTCCACCAGAGGCTGGTCCGCGACGAGGATTTCCTCGCCGGCGACTATACCATCAAATGGCTCGAGCAATGGCTCGCGCGCCAGCAGTCGGAGCCGGTCTAACCCGTTCGATTTGCGTCCCAAACCGCGACACTGTTCAGTTCGTCCTCGACTTTCGGCTCTGGTTAACCGAAATTAAGGTTCAAATGCGCGTGTGAGTCGCGGGCGGCCGAGTCTGCGCTCAACAGCCTGTTGCGAATGAATGGCGACGATCAGCGAGGGGGCTCGCGTGTCCGGAACTGACATATTTTTGTCCTATGCCCGTCAGGATCGGCAAACTGCGCGCATTTTCGCCGATTGCCTGGCCGAAGAAGGATTCAAGGTCTGGTGGGATGCGTCGCTCCACTCGGGCCAGACCTTCGATGAGGTGATCGAACAGAATCTGAGGGCCGCGAAAGCGGTCATTGTCCTGTGGTCGCCGCGTTCGGTCGCCTCGCGCTGGGTTCGCGCCGAGGCGACGCTCGCCGACAGGCGCAACAAGCTCGTTCCCGCGATCATCGAGGCGTGCGACCGCCCGATCGTGTTCGAACTGACCCACACGGCCGAGCTCGCCGACTGGCAGGGCGACCGGTCCGACATGCGCTGGCGAACCTTCGTCGAGGACCTTGGCCGACTCGTCCACGCCGAGGAAGAGGACGGCCACGCGAGCGGCGCCCCCGTCGCACACAGGCCCGCGGAACCTCGCGCCGCAGTGCCCCAGCATAGTGCATCGGCGCCCCAGCCCGTGGGGCGCCATCCGCTGCGGCCGGGCAGCAGCGAGGTGATCTCGGCCGAGCGCTTCCGGCGCGAACCGGCCGTCGTCCCGCATCCGCGGAACGTCGCTCCCGAGCCTCATCCGATGGCAAGCGAGGTCCACTGCCTCGAGATCGAGGATGCCGAGCTGCCCGAAGAGCTGATCGTCGTCGAAGCGTCGGGCGTGAAGATCGGCCGGGCCGCCCCGGCCGACATCGTGCTCGCGCACCGCAGCATCTCGCGCGAACATTGCATCGTCGGCCTCGCCAACGACGAGCTGCTGGTCACCGACCTCAACTCGACCAACGGCACCTATATCGACGACGCGCGCATCGACCGCGCGACGATCCTGCCGGTCGGTTCCGTGCTCCGCCTCGGCAAAGTGGCGCTGCGCCACGCGATCCTCACCAAGGCGGAGGCGGCGGCGCGCGAGCGCACCTGGTTTCAGCCCGCCGGGATCGCCGCCTCGTCGTGAAGCGCCTTCTTTATTGTGACGGCTGCTTCTGAAGGAAGACGATATAGGCGCGCGTCTGGTTCGCCTGCTTGAGCAGCTTCTGCGCTTCCTTTTCCGTCTCGATGCCGCGCATCGACGCCTTGAGCGTCTTCAAATAGGAATCGTAATTCCTCGCCAGCTGGACATTCTGCCCGGATCCCGAGCGCATCACCCGCTTCGCCATCGCCCGCGCATCGTCCACCGTCGCATTGAACTGGGACAGGGTCGACGACGACACGCCCGCGTCTGGCGTGGCCGTGATTTCGGCCGCAGCGACGCTCTTGCCGTTCCGGGCCTTGGCTGCCGAGGGTGCGGCTGGATCGGCCTTCGCGGCCGCTTTGGCCGCGGCCTTCTTCATCGCCGCGAGTTGCGCCTGCGCGGCGGCGGCCTTGGCCCTCTCGGCCTGGAGCGCCTGCGCTGAATCCTCCTGCTCTCCGGCCCCGGGAGCCGCCGCATTTTGCAATTCATTCGCCAGCGCGGCCTGATCCGTCGCGGCCTGGGCGTCGGTCGGCGCTCCCAGCGCCGGTGCGACGTCCCCGACCCCGTTCGGAATCGTTTCCGCGTTCGTGAATTCGTTGGGCGATCCACCGCCGCGCATCGTGAAGGCGCCGACTCCGACGACCGCGATCAGCCCGGCCGCGGCCGCGCCGAGCATGACCGGGCTCAGCTTCTTTTTCGTGGTTGCCGGCTCGCCGCCCTTGCCCGCCGCCTTGTCGGCAACCGGGATCACGGCTGCGGCCTTGGCCTTCTTGTCCGCGGGCTCGGTGGCCACGGGCTCCTTCGCCGCCGGCTCTGCGTCCTTCTTGTCCGAAGCCCGCTTCTTCGACGCCCCGGTTTCCTCGCCCACGCGCTTGAACTTCGCTTCTTTCGGGTCGGCGGGAACGCCGGTCTGCACCGGCGCCTTGGGATCGACATCGGGGGTCGGCGGGACCGGCATGATTTCGTCGGCCTCGACCTGGGAGGCGAAGAAGCGCGTCGCTTCGTCGTCGGCGTCGTCGGTCGCCTCGGTCGGCTTGCCGAACATCGCCAGCCACGCGCTGAGCGTCTGCGGCCGCTCGTCGGGCTTGACCGTCATCGCCGTGTCGATCGCAGCGAGGAAGCGCTTGCCGTAACCGGGCCATTTCCCCGCGGCGAGCGGCGTGCCGAGGCCCGCATGGAGCCGTTCGAGCACCTCCGGCGGCTTTTCGCCGGTGACGCATTCGTACATCACCACGCCGAGCGCATAGATGTCGGTCCACGGCCCCTGCGGGTAGGTTTTCACATATTGCTCGATCGCGGCGTAAGGCGGCGTGTGGAACGTCACCTTGGTGCTGGTCGCTTCGGCAGCCTCGAACCGCGCCGAGCCGAAGTCGATCAGCACCGGGCGGTTGTCCTCGTTGATGAGGATGTTCGGCGGCTTGATGTCGCGGTGGAGCACCCCGACCCGGTGCGCCCGCTCGAGCCCTTCTGCGATCGGCTGGAGAATGTTCCACAAGCTCCGCTCGTTGAAGCGGCGGCCCTGCTTGAGCATCCTCGAGAGCGACATGCCGTCCTCGAAATCCATGACCATGTAGGCGGTGCCATGGATTTCGAAGAGGCTGCGGACGCTGACGATGTTGGGATGACGGCTCGGCGTGGACAGGTTCCAGAGCAGCTTGGCCTCTTCGACGAACTTCTTGAGGCCGAGTGCGTGCACTTCCTCCGCGTCCGAATCGATCGGCACGACCGTGTCCTCGGAATCGCGTTCGCTGATCGAGCTCGGGAAATACTCCTTGATCGCGACGAGCTCGTTGAAATAGACGCCGCGCGCCTTGTAGACGATTCCGAAGCCGCCGACGCCGAGCACTTCCTCGATGCGCCATTCGCGCAGCACCGTGCCCATCGGCAGAGCTTTGTTACTATACGGCTTGTTCATCCCCGCGAGTGCCCCCCAACCGCGTTATCGAAAAGTAAATCGCATGAAGCTCCGGCAAATGCTAGTCAGCCGGACCAACAAATGCCGGGGGGCGCGAATGAATTTTGAGTGCGCAAGCCGCACCGACGTCGGACTGAAGCGGAAAATCAACGAGGACAGCGTGTTCGCCGATCCGGAGCGCGGGCTTTGGGTCGTCGCCGACGGCATGGGCGGTCACGAGGCCGGCGAGATCGCGAGCGCGATGGTCACCGATGCGCTTCGAAACCTGCCGCCCTGCGACGATCTCGATGAGCTCGCCAGCGAGGCGGTCGCGGCAATCCAGCGCGTCAACCGCGAGCTGATCGATCTTGCGCGGGCCAGCGAGCGCCAGCAGACGATCGGCACCACCGTCGTCGGCCTCGCGATCGCGAACGGCGCCTATCGCTGCTTCTGGATGGGTGACAGCCGCGCCTATCTGTTCCGCGCCGGCGAGCTCGCGCGCATCAGCCACGACCACAGCCTCGTCCAGAACCTCGTCGACGCCGGGATGCTCAAGCCGGAGGACGCCGAAAGCCACGCGAACGCCAACCTCATCACCCGCGCCGTGGGAGTCGCTGAAAATGCCCAGGTCGATGTCGTTGCCGGCGAGACCGTGCCCGGCGACCGGTTCCTGCTCGCGAGCGATGGGCTGACCCGTGTCGTCCCGGACGACGAGATTGCAGCAGAGCTCGAACGCTCTTCGCCAGGCGAAGCTGTGGACCGGCTCACCGAGACCGTCCTCGCGCGCGGCGCGCCGGACAACGTCTCGCTGATCATCGCCTCCATTATCTAGGGCTCGAACGCGAGTAAATCGCCCGGCTGGCAACCGAGCACCTCGCAGATCGGCAATGCGATCCTCTTGAATGTGGCCATCCCAGCCCGATCTAATGGATACGCCGGCCTTTCCCCTGTGGCCGGTCAGTCAGACTCGAGAATACTGACGGGCTCACCCGGGCGACACCCTGGGTGGGCCTTTCTTGTGGGCCGGGGGCGGCGCTTGCAGGCGGGCGAATGCGCGAGCAGTAATCATCCCCACAGGGGGACCGCCGCATGAGCCTCATCGCCGACTTGAAGGCGCTCGAGCCGTCGCAGCGCAGCGCGATCTGGGCGAGCTATCTCGGCTGGACTCTCGACGCATTCGACTTCTTCCTGATGGTCTTCATGCTCAAGGCCATCGCCGCCGAGTTCGGGACCGACATCGAGGCGGTGGCGGTCGCCATCTTCTGGACGCTCGCGGCGCGGCCGATCGGCGCCTTCTGCTTCGGCTGGCTCGGCGAGCGTTTCGGCCGGCGGCCGGTGCTGATGGCCGACATCGTCCTTTTCTCCCTGTTCGAATTCGCGTCCGGCTTCGCCCCGTCGTTGACCAGCCTGCTCGTGCTCCGGTTCCTGTTCGGAATCGCCATGGGCGGCGAGTGGGGTCTCGGTGCGAGCCTGGTGATGGAGACCATCCCGGCGAAGCTGCGCGGCCCGGTTTCGGGGCTCCTGCAGAGCGGCTACCCGTCGGGCTATTTCGTCGCCAGCCTCGTCTATTATCTGCTGTTCGACACGATCGGCTGGCGCGGTATGTTCATGGTCGGCGTCGCCCCGGCGCTTCTCGTCCTCCTCATCCGAATCCACGTGAAGGAAAGCCCGGTCTTCGAGCAACGGCGCGGCAAGCCGCGCGCGCGGCCCGTCGCCGAACTGCTGCGCCACTGGAAGATCGCCCTCTACATGATCGTGCTGATGGCCGCGTTCAACGCCTTCAGCCACGGCACCCAGGACCTCTACCCGACGTTCCTCCAGCAGCAGCACCATTTCGACACGCATACGACCGGCATCCTCACCGCGATCATGAACGTCGGCGCCATCGTCGGCGGGATCGGCTTCGGCATTTGGTCGGAGCGGATCGGCCGCAGGCGCACGATCGTCATTGCCAGCCTGCTCGCGCTGCCCATCATCCCCTTGTGGGCGTTTGCGACGACCCCGCTGCTGCTCGGCATCGGCGCCTTCCTGATGCAGGTTGCCGTCCAGGGCGCGTGGGGAATCGTGCCGGTCCATCTCAACGAGCTCGCGCCGCCTGGCGCCCGCGCGCTGTTCCCCGGCTTCGCCTACCAGCTCGGCAACCTCATCATGTCGCGCAACGCCGTGTTCCAGGCGCGCATCGCCGAGAGCCACGGCAACAATTACGGCCTTGCGCTCGCTATCTTCGGCGGCGCCATGGCCGTCGCCATCGCGGTGTGGACCGCGATCGGACCCGAACGGAAGAACGCAGATTTCATCGCGGACGCGAATGCGGCTCACGAATAGGGCCCGAGGCAAACTTCGGCGGTGACGCGCGTTGGTCGGCGAGAGGAAGGCGTGTCGAGCTATCGCGGAACCGCTGACGGGCCGGACCAGGCCAAGGCGATCGCCGCTGTCGTCGCGGTGCACGCGGCGCTCGCCTTCGTCATTCTCTCCGGCCTCAATGTCGAGATCGTCAGCAGGGCGGTCGAGCAGCTCAAGACCTTTGACCTGCGGGCGCCCCCTCCCCCGCCGGTTCCGCCGCCTCCGCCGCCGCAGCGCCGCCGGCCGCAGCAGCAGGACGAAGCCGGAGCGCCCGCGAAACAGGCGGAGCCGACACCCGTGGTCGCGCCGCAGCCGCGGATCCCCGCGCCCTCTCCCATCCCGGCTGCGAAGGTCGCCGGCGCCGGCAGCGCTTCAAGCTCGGGGGCGGGCGCGTCGGGGACCGGGACCGGCGCCGGCGGAAGCGGCTCCGGGACGGGCGCCGGCGGCACCGGTGATTTTACCCCCGCGCGCAAGCTCACCAAGATCCCCGATCGCGAATACCGGCGCTTCGCCGCCACCGGCGTCGCCTCGGGAAGCGTCGCGATTTCGGTGCGCGTGAACGCCGACGGCTCCGTGTCGAACTGCCGTGTCGTGCGCAGCAGCGGCAATTCAACCGCCGACTCGCTGATGTGCGATCTGTTCGTGCAATATGTTCGGTTCAGTCCCGCGCGCGATCCGGCGGGCCGGCCGGTCGCGCAGGACATCACCTGGGTGCCCGTCTGGGCGCGGCGCTAGCGCCCGCCGACAGCGCCGGACTTCGTGCCGTCGTTGCCGCTGCCGTCCGCCACCTGCGCCTTGTCGCGGCCGTACGCGTCCTCGAAATAGGCGATCGACTGCCCATCCGGCACCGCCGTCATGTAGGTGATGTAGACCGGCACCGGCTGCGCCAGCGGCACCGGCTCCTCCACGCCCGCGCCTTCCCAGCTCAGCTCGCGATGGAACAGCCAGCGGCTCAGCCGCCAGGCGTCCTCGAGCCGGACGCAGCCGCCGCTGAAATAGCGGACCGATTCCTTGAACAGGTTCCGCCGCGGGTTGTCGTGGAGATAGACCCCGAAATCGTTGGGGAACATGAACTTGATTCGGCCCATGAAATTCTCGGGCCCCGGCTTCTGGCGAAGGTAGACCTCGGTCTTGCCGTCGCGCACCGACTTCCAGTCGATCTTGGTCGCGTCGAGGATTTGCGGGTGCTTCGACCAGTCGGACACCTGCTCGTAGCCCATCCGCTCGAAATAGCCGAAGCCCTGCTTCTCGACGAACTGGCCGACGTCGTCCCAGGCGAGGTCGGGCGGGACGTACCAATAGGGGTTGAGCGCCGCGTAGCGGATGTAGGCTGCCATCATCGGCGTCGGATATTTGGTCTTGCCGACCACCACGACCATCGAATCCACCGGCTTGCCGTTCTCGTACATGAACAGCCGCTGCTGCGCGGCGTTGACGATGATGTAGCGCTGCTTGCCCGCCGGAAGGATGCGCGACCGCTTGAGGTTGAGCTCGAGCACCTGCCGCTCGTGGTCGTCGCTGTACTTGTGCCCGGCGATGGCCTCGCGAAGCTCGCCATAGAAGGGGTGCATCCACCCCATGTCCTGGACATAATCGGACAGCGACGGCGCGTTTGCAGCGCCGAGCAGCGCCGCGAGGGCAGTCGGCGGGCTTGGCTTCAGCTGCGGGTCGACCCAGCTGATTCCGACTCCCGGGTCGCGGCGAAGGTCATCGACGTAGGCGACATAGGCCTCGGACAGCGCCTCGTCGGCGCGCTGGATGAGCTTGCGCTTGTGCTTCGCGCGCGCCGTCTCGATCTCTGCCTGGAGCTCGGCGACGCGGTATTTGGCCGGGCTCAGCCCATCGAGGCTCGCGCTTCCGAGCAGCGACAGGAGCTGGTCCGCGGCATCTCCCGCTTCCGGCGTCAGCCACAGCGGTGCGCCTTTGCGGGCCTTGTAGAAATCGTCGACGCTTTGGCCGCTCTGCGGACGAGCGACTGCGGCGGCCGACGCCGCGGCTGCCGATTGCGCCGCCGCAGGCGCCGGCGCGAGCACGACGGCTGCGCCTGCGATCAGCGCCGCGGATATTCCGCCTTTCGGTTAAAAAGAGTGCACCGGCCGAGGGCCGGTGCACCATTTACGCAGACTTTCCACCTGTTCTCCGATACTTGGCTTCGCGTTTAGCCGCGTTCGCCACTCCGGGACGGCGCCGTGTAGGTCGGAGCCGGGGCCGGCATCGGAGCGGCGGCGGGGCCACCGGCGTAATATTGCCCGTTATAGACGTATCCGTCCACCACGCCGTCATTGTTGCGGTCGGCCCAGATCGCGCCGGCGAGACCGCCGACGGCAGCACCGATCACCGCGCCCACGGGGACGCTGACCCCCGGAAGGACCGCACCGGCAACCGCGCCGAGCGCCGCGCCACCAAGCGCGCCGCCCACGACCGCATGAGTCGTCGGATCGTAACCGGCCGGCGGGCCGTTGTAATATTGGCCGTTGTAGACATAACCGTCGACATAGCCGTCATTGTTGTTGTCGGCCCAGACCGCGCCGGCAAGGCCGCCGATCGCTGCGCCGACCGCGGCGCCTGTGATCGTGCCGATGCCGGGCGCGAGCGCGCCGACGGCCGCGCCGCCCGCAGCACCGACCGCCGCACCAGTGGCAATGTCCGCATTGGTCCGCGGGTTGCTGGTGCACGCGCCAAGCGCGGCCGTCCCTGCAAGCGTGAGGGCCAGAATGGATTTACGCATCGCTCTTTCTCCCGTTCTATTGAGCTGCCGGAACATGCGCCGCACGCAAGACAACCGCCACGCGGTGGTGCATGTTACAAGCGCACGAACGACGATTGCGGCTCATCGTTCCGCAACCGCGACAAAGACGCGCTAGAGGGATTGTTCCAACCCTTCAACGGTCTTGGGCAAGCTGTTGATTTCCAAAGGAAAGACGAACCGGAATGAAGGCAACCATCTACCACAACCCGATGTGCGGCACGTCGCGCAAGACTCTCGATATCCTGCGCGATTCGGGTTGCGATGTGTGGATCCGCGAATATCTCAAGGAGCCCCCGTCCCGCGACGAGCTGAAGCGGTTGTACGACCAGGCGGGAATCACCCCGCGCGAGGGCCTGCGCGCGAAAGAGCCGCTGGCCGAAGAGCTCGGCCTCACGCGCCCCGGCGTGACCGACGAGGACGTGCTCGACGCCATGGTCAAGCACCCGGTCCTGATCGAACGGCCCATCGTCGAGACTCCCAACGGCGTCCGCCTCTGCCGCCCGCAGGACAAGGTGCGCGAGATTCTGTGATGTCCGTCATCCCCGCGAACGCGGGCCGCGAAAGAAGAAAGACCAGGTTCCCGCTTTCGTAGGAATGACGAGATTACCGGCGCGACGCATAATGGCCCCGTGACTCGGCTCGACCCTCGCCTGCTCCTCCAGGGCTATGCCACCGGCATTTTTCCGATGGCCGACAGCCGCGACGCGGACGAGCTGTTCTGGGTCGAGCCGCGCAACCGGGCGATCATCCCGCTCGACGGCTTCCGCCTCTCGCGCTCGCTTCGCCGGACGCTTCGGTCGGGCAAATTCACCGTCACCCACGACCGCGACTTCGCCGGGGTGATTGCCGCCTGCGCCGACCGCGAGGAAACCTGGATCAACGCCGAGCTCGAGCATGCGATGATCGCGCTCCACGGCTCGGGACACGCCCATTCGATCGAGGTGTGGGAAGGAGACGATCCGGAGGCGGAGCTCGTGGGCGGCCTCTACGGCGTGAGCCTCGGCCGTGCCTTCTTCGGCGAGAGCATGTTCAGCCGCCGCAGCGACGCGTCGAAGGTCGCGCTCGCCTGGCTCGTCGCCCGGCTGCGGGCCGGCAATTTCGCGCTCCTCGACTGCCAGTTCATGACCGGGCACCTCGCCTCGCTCGGCGCGATCAGCGTCTCGCGTGAGACTTACGCGGCGTTGCTCTCCGCGGCGCTCGGCGGCGACGGCGCGGGTGCGGGCGATTCGCCCGGATTGCCGGCGGAATTCGCGCCGCCAGCGGATTCGCCGGCCGATTTCGCCGCGCTCGACCGGTTGCTCGAGGTTGTCGGCGCCTTGGGCGCGGGCGTGCCTGCCGGATACGTCATCGCGCAGCTCTTGGGCCACACGTCGTAAACCGGGTGCTCGACGACGTTGAGCGACGGCGATTCCTTGTAGACCCAGCCCGAGAATACGCGGCCCCAGCTGTCGTCGGGCCGCTGCACGTCGAGCTGGATGAAAGCGCCGGTCAGCTGCTCTTCTTCCCAAGGCGCCGTCTTCTCGCAGGCGCGCAGGCGCACGATCGCATCCTTCCACCGCACCGACTGCCCCGGCCGGAGGGTCACGTTCTGGACGATCCCGTTGCGCTTGTTGAGGATGCCGAGCACCGCCACCCGCTGCGCCATCGGCGTGACTCCGCCCTGTCCCGCGGCGGTCGCGCGGACCTTCGTCGCCGCGGGCGCCGGCGCGTTATGCTGCTCGGCGCCGCGGTCGCACGCGGCCAGCGCCAGCCCGATCAGCAGCGGTGCGGCAAGCCTGCTCACGCTTATTCGGGGATCCAGGGTTTGTAGTCGCCCGTCGAGGCGGGCCGGATGCGCCCGCTTCCCAGCGCGCCGTCGGGGCGGAAGGCTTCCATCGTCCCGGTGAGGTTCGGCGTCGGCTCCTGCTGGAACCTGCGCGCCGGCGGCAGCGCCTTGTCGGGCAGGTCGTCGATCGTGCCGCGGAGCCATGCCTGCCAGTTGGGCGGGACCCGGCTGCCGTCATTGCTGCCGTTGTAGATCACCCACCGCCGCCACGGCCGCTTGGCGTCCTGGTAATAGACGTTCCCGGCGTCGTCCTTGCCCACCTCGGTGCCGAAGCGGCGGGACCACAGCGCAGTGCCGACCGTCGCGCCGTTCCACCAGGTGAATGTTTTCGACCAGAAACCCATGGGAGGCTGCCTCTGCCCCGTCATTGCGAGGAGCGCAAGCGACGAAGCAATCCAGTCCACCGACGCTTGTGGATTGCTTCGCTACGCTCGCAATGACGAGCGGCTCAGCGCCGCCACTCCACCTTGTCGCCTTCGCGGATGCCGAGCTCGGCCGCGCGTCCGCCGCGGATCTCGAGCACCGCGGCGACCGGCTCGCCGGCGGGCACCGACGTCTCGTCGAGCGGCCTGGCGGTGACGATCCGCGCGATCGTGCCGTCGGCGCGGACGAAGATCATGTCGAGCGGGATCAATGTGTTCTTCATCCAGAAGCCGACATTCTGTGGCGGGTCGTAGGGGAAGATCATGCCGCGGTCGCCCGGCAGCGAGCGGACGAACATCAGGCCGTGCTGCTGCTGCTCACCGGTCGCGGCGACATCGACCGTGAAACGGTGATCGCCGCTTGCCGAATGGATGGTCAGCGGCACTCGGGCGAGCCCCACTTGCGGCGAGCCTTGGTCGACGTGGGCATTTTGCGCCGGGGCCTGCGGGCTGCACGCAGCGAAAACGGCGAAGGCGACTGCTAGTCCGGCGACCCGAAGTCGCGCAACTCGACCGCGGTCAGGCCTTTCCCGCTCGGCGCGATCCGCGCTTCCAGCTTCTGCCCCGGCTCGAGCTCGGGAAGGTGCGCCGTGCGTACCGTTTCCATGTGCACGAACACGTCCTCGCCGCCGAGTTCCTCCGGGCGCTTGACGAAGCCATAGCCGCGAACGCGGTTGAACCATTTGACCTCCACCGGCTCGAACTCGCCCGCCGCCTCGACCAGCGCCTTGCGGTCGGCGCGCTCGGCCGGGTGAATGGACGAGCGCGGCTGCTGGGGCAAGGCGGAGCTGAGGTCGATCGACAGGATCTTCTTGGCCTGCAGCCCGCGCGGGAGCCGCACCGGCACGCACTCGATGATCGCTCCCTCCGGTACGCTGCGCCGGCCGTGCTCGCGGAGCACGCTGAAGTGCAGAAGGATGTCGCCATCCAGCTGGTCGCTGACCAGGAAGCCGAACCCGCGCGTCGCGTCGAACCATTTGACGCGGCCCGTGACGGGCGGAAGCTCGGCATCGGCCATGTCATCCCTCGACTCGACGATCGGCTGCGGCCCCCCTGGGCCCAAACTGGCGAACGCGCTTACCATCAGCGCTCATTAACATGCAGTTTAGTGTCGGGAAACCGACTTTAGCGCGATGCCGGCGGGCAGTGCTCGCGCAGCTCCTCCGGATCGACATCGGCGCCCGGCGCCATGGCCGAGATGATCCGCGCAAGCGCGAAGGAATGACCGGCCCGGACCATGGCGGCGATCGCTTTCTCCCGCAGCCTCGGGTCGGGCGCGGCGGCAGCGAACGGCCCGATCCTGCGCCGTCGTGCATAGCGAAGCGCGGCCTCGACCGCCGCTTGATCGGCATGGTCGCGTGCCGCGGCCGAGTCCGCTTCGCCGACTCCCGCGATGCGCAAAGTCCGGTCGAGCCGGCGCTTGCCGTAGCCGCGGCTGCTCAACGCCCTCGACCTGGCGAGCGCGAAAGCGGCATCGTCGACATAACCAAGCTCGGAAAAGCGGCTCGCCAGCCGCTCGAGCTCGGGCTCGCGCTGCCCCTCCCATCCCCGTTCGCGCAGCTTGCGCGCGAGATAGGCAGTAAGCTTCGCCCGCGTTGTCGCGTAGCGCCCGACATAGCGCAAAGCGAGCTCCTCGAGCCGCTTTGAGTCGAGCGGGACCGGCGCCGTCGGGGACCTCACACGTGCCATCGCGCCGTTTTTATGCCACAGTCGCCGCCCATCACGAACCGCCCGCGGCTGGAGAGATGCGGGCGGAAAAGTTCAACAGCCAGGAAGGGACGGCGTGCTCGAACGGAACGCCTCTGTGAAGAACGAGCTTGCCCCGCCGGGCGCCACACCGACCCTCGACACGCTTCCGCGCCGCATGGCCGATTTCGCGACGATCGGCGAAGCGCTCGATTATGCGGCGCAGGGGCGCCGCGGCCTGAACTTCCACGACGCGCGCGGCGCGCTCGAGCGGACCTACACTTATGTCGAGCTGCGCGAGGACGCGCTCGTCCAGGCGCGGCGATTCCTCGCCCTCGGCATCGAGCCGGGCGAGCGGATCGCGATTGTCGCGGAGACAGGGGCCGATTTCGCCGCCTGCTTTTTCGGCGCGGTTTATGCCGGCGCGTGGCCCGTGCCGCTGCCGCTGCCGACCAGCTTCGGCGGCCGCGATGCCTATGTCGACCAGCTCGCCATCCAGCTGAAGAGCTGCGACGCCCGGCTGTTCCTCTATCCGCAGGTGCTCGCCGACTTCGGCAAGGGCGCGGCCGGCAAGGCCGGCGTGGACTCGCGGGCGTGGGAAACGCTCGGCAGCATCGCGCCGTCCGCGGCCGATCTTCCGGCGGCACACCCGGACGACATCGCCTATCTCCAATATTCGAGCGGCTCGACCCGCTTCCCGCACGGCGTGGCCGTCACCCATCGCGCGCTTCTCGACAACCTTCGCGCTCACGGCGTCGGCCTGGAGATCGAGGAACGGGACCGCTGCATTTCGTGGCTGCCCTGGTACCATGACATGGGGCTGGTCGGCTGCTTCCTCTCGCCGGTCGCGCTGCAATTTTCGGTCGACTATCTCAAAACGGAGGATTTCGCGCGCCGCCCACTCGCGTGGCTCGACATGGTCACCCGCAATCCGGGCAACACCGTCAGCTATTCGCCGAGCTTCGGCTATGACATCTGCGCACGGCGGATGAGCTCGCAGACGCGGGCCGAGGACCGTTTCGACCTGTCGCGCTGGCGCATTGCCGGCAATGGCGCCGACATGATCCGGCCCGATGTCATGCAGTCGTTCGTCGACTGCTTCGCTGCCGCCGGCTTCAAGGCGAGCGCTTTCTGCCCGAGCTACGGCCTTGCCGAGGCCACGCTGGCCGTGTCGCTGATGCCGCCGGGCGAAGGAATCCGCCTTGAGCTGGTCGAGGAGAATGAGCTTTCCGGCGGAGTCGCCAAAGACGAGGACCGCCCGCGCCGCTATCGCGCCGTGGTCAATTGCGGGCGGCCGGTGACCGGCATGGAGGTCGAAATCCGCGGACCGGACGGCGACATCCTCCCCGACCGCGGGATCGGCGGGGTGTTCGTCCGCGGCGCCAGCGTCATGCACAGCTATTTCCGCGACGAGGAAGCGACCAGGGCCGTGCTGAGCGACGACGGCTGGCTCGACACCGGCGACATGGGCTACATGTCGAAAGGCTATATCTTCATCGTCGGCCGCGCCAAGGACATGATCATCATCAACGGGCGCAACCACTGGCCGCAGGACATCGAATGGGCGGTCGAGCAGCTGCCCGGGTTCAAGTCGGGGGACATCGCGGCCTTCGCCATCAGCGGCCCCCTGGGCGAGGAAACGCCGGCCGTGCTCGTCCACTGCCGCGTCTCCGACGCGAAGGAGCGCGGGCGCCTTCGCGACGAGATCCGCGAACGCGTGCGCGCGATCACCGGGATCACGCCGGTCGTCGAGCTCGTCCCTCCGCGCACCCTCCCGCGCACCAGCTCCGGCAAGCTGTCGCGGACCAAGGCGCGGAACCTCTATCTCTCTGGCGAAATCCAGCCCTACGACATCGCCGCCTGAGCTGCCGAAGCGGCGCCGGAAAGTCAGCTTAAAGCTAAGTTTACCACCGCCTGCGAGAACGGCCTCCACGCCTGATGGGGAGACGTCATGCAGCGCATGCATGGATGGGTCGGACGCAAGGATCGCCATCCTGTCGCGATCGACGCGGTCGTGCACCGCGACGACGGCTCCCAGGCGCGGGTGAAACTCAGCGACATGACCGAAGAGGGTTGCCGGATGGAGG
>DASSOE010000154.1:0-23357 GCA_035700945.1 Sphingomicrobium sp.
GATCGGGATCGACGCCGCGCATTTCGAAGCGCTCGCCGATGGACCCGTCGCCAGCGAAACCGCCGCGCGCATGCGCGCAAGCGCGGACAATCGCGTGATGATCGTCGGCGTCGACCGGCTCGATTACAGCAAGGGCGTGGAGGAGCGCTTCCGCGGCTACGAGCGATTCCTGACCGAGAGTCCCGAGGAACGCAAAGAGGTATTCCTGCTGCAGGTCGCGCCGACGTCGCGCGGCACCGTCGAATCCTACCAGCGCATCCGTGAGACGCTCGAAGGGCTGTCGGGGCGGATCAACGGCGAACATGCCGACCTCGACTGGGTGCCGATCCGCTACGTCAACCGGAACTACAAGCGCGAAGAGCTGGCGGGCGTGTTCCGGGCGGCGAAGATCGCGCTCGTGACCCCGCTTCGAGATGGCATGAACCTTGTCGCCAAGGAGTTCGTGGCGGCGCAGGAGCCGGGCGATCCCGGCGTGCTGATCCTCTCGCGCTTCGCGGGCGCCGCCGAGCAGTTGACCGACGCGCTGCTCGTCAATCCCCACAGCGCCGAGGAAATCTCCGACGCGATCCGGGCCGCGCTGAGGATGCCCAGAGATGAGCGCATCTTGCGCTGGCGGAAAATGAAGGAGAGGGTCGATCGCGAGGACGTGCACTGGTGGCGCACGCGCTTCACCGACGCACTTATGGCTTCCCCGTTGCGCAACCCGGAGCAAGTCGCGAACGAAACGCTCTAAATCGCTAGATAATCGGGCTGGAAGCTCGCAACGCGGCGGATCTCGGTCCAGTCGCTGAATTCGATCTCGCGGCCTTTGCGCCTGATCAGCCCCTGGCGCTCCATATCGGCGAGCACGCGATTGACGTTGACCGAGGTCTGACCGGTGATGTCAGCGATCTGCTGCTGCGTGAACGGGTTCATCATGTGCGCATCCTTGACGTTCATGCGCACCGCGGTTTCGCACAGCAAATGGGCGACGCGCGCGGTAGAATCGCGCCTTCCGCAATTCACCAGCCATTCGTAGCCGATCGCTTCGTTGCGCTGGATCAGCCGCCGGAAAAAGCGATGCAGCTCGGGATGCGCGTCGACGATCGGATCGAATTCCTCGGCGCGGCCGACCATCACTTCGCTTCGGACAATCGCCTGGATGCCGTATTCGGCGATGCCGCCGCTCGGGAGGATTCCCTCGCCGGGGAAGCGCAGCGCGACGATCTGCCGCCGGCCGGAGGAATCGCTCTTGAACTTGGAGAGGATGCCGGAGCGGACGAACATGACTTCGTCACGCGGGGCACCGGGTTCGCGAAAGGGTCGGCGTGGCTCAACCTGCACGACGCGATGCGGCATTTCGTCGAGAAGATCGGCGAGATAGGGCTCAAGGCCCGCCGAGATCAAAGTTTCACGCAGGGATACCCCCTGCGTTGCCGACTTGAATCGCCGACTCGCCATAGCGGCCTCTCCCCGTGCAACGATGCGCCTCGTTAGAGAGAGACGCAAGGTATACACGAAGGATTATATAACATGCATTTATCAAAACTTTGCATGGAAATGCACCGCGCCTGCGCGCCTTGCGTTCCTCCGCCCCGCCTCCTAAGTGCCCCGCGCGGGGCAAGGGAGCCGCTCCCGATACGCACCGTGGCGATCGTAGCTCAGCTGGTTAGAGCACTGGTTTGTGGTACCAGGGGTCGGGGGTTCAAGTCCCCTCGATCGCCCCATTCCTCGCAATGCAGAGTTAGCGCATTCCAATGACTACGCCCTGGGGCCTGCCGGACTTCGACGACCACGAAGCCGTTCACTTCTTCACCGACGAGAAGCGGGGCCTCAAAGCCATCGTCGCCGTTCATTCGACCCATCTCGGCCCCGCCGCGGGCGGAGCGCGCTTCTGGCATTATGCCAGGGACGAGGAAGCGCTCGTCGATGCGCTGAGGCTCTCGCGCGGGATGAGTTACAAGAATGCAATGGCGGGTCTGCCGCTCGGCGGTGGCAAGTCCGTCATCCTTGCGGACGAAGCGCGGACAAAGTCACCCGACTTGCTCCACGCGTTCGGCAAGGAGGTCGACAAGCTCGGCGGCCGCTACATCACGGCTGAAGACGTCGGCATGAGCGTGACCGACATGATCGAGGTCGCGCGTTCGACGAAGTTCGTTGCGGGACTGCCGAATTCATCCGGAGACGTCGGCGGCGATCCAGGCCCGCACACCGCGCTCGGCGTGTTCCTCGGAATCAAAGCGGCCGTGAAATGGGCGCTCGGCAAGGACAGCCTGAACGGGCTTCACATCGCGCTGCAGGGTGCCGGAAGCGTCGCGACGGGAGTCGCGCTGCACGCCTGCGCAGAGGGCGCGAAGCTGTCGATCGCCGACATCGACCACGCCAAGGCGAAGAAGCTCGCCGACAGGTCCGGCGGCAAGGTGGTGTCGCCCGACGAAATCCTGACGCTCGAAGCGGACGTCCTGAGCCCTTGCGCGCTCGGCGCAGTGCTCGACGAAAGCACAATTCCCGAGCTCAGGGTGCCGATCGTCGCGGGTGCGGCAAACAACCAGCTCGCGACCGACGAAGACGGCGAGCGTCTGCTGGCGCGGCAAATTCTCTACGCGCCGGATTACGTCATCAACGCCGGCGGCATCATCAACGTCTGCACGGAATATCTCGGCGACGGCGACGCCAGCCTCGTGCGTCACCGAATTGAAGGAATTCCGCGCCGGCTTGAGCAGATCTGGGCCGAAGGCTCGGAAACGGGTACGGATCCGGCCTCGGTTGCCGACGCTATGGCGCAAAGGCTGATCGGAAGGGCATAAGCCGCACCGACGTGCACGCTCTGGCAAATCCCGCTCGCTTCCTGCGCTTCGCCCGCCCGGCGACCAGCTGGCTGCTGCTCGTCGGCCTCGCGCTGGCAATTGGCGGCATGGTCGCGGGCCTGATTCTCACGCCGCCCGATTATCTCCAGGGCGAGACCGTGCGCATCCTCTATATTCATGTCCCGTCGGCATGGCTCGGCATGGCCGGATGGCTGGGCATTGCCGCGGCCTCGCTCAGCCAGCTCGTGTGGCGGCATCCGCTCGCGGCCGTGGCGGGCAGGGCTGCCGCGCCGGCCGGCGCGACCTTTGCCGCGATTTGTCTCATCACCGGCTCGATCTGGGGCCGCCCGACCTGGGGGACGTGGTGGCAATGGGACGGCCGGCTGACCTCGATGCTGGTGCTGTTTTTCCTCTACCTCGGCTACATCGCGCTTGGCTCCGCCGAGCGCGAGCGCCGCGGGGAGGGGCGCATCGCCGCGATCTACGGGCTCGTCGGCGCGATCAACCTGCCGATCATCCATTATTCCGTGCTGTGGTGGCGCACGCTCCACCAGGGGCAGAGCATCGGTTTCAGCGGCTCGAGCATCGACAACAGCATCCTGTGGCCGCTGCCGCTGACGATGGCCGGCTTCACCTGCCTGTTTGGGGCGGCGGTGCTGATGCGGATGCGTGCGGAGCTTGCCGAAACCAAGGTCGAGGCGCGGATGCGCCGGATGGGGACCGCATGAATCCGTGGCCCTTCGTCGTTGCAGCTTATGCGGTGGCAATCTTCCTGACGGCGGCGCTGGTGCTATGGTCGTTCGCGTCAATGCGCCGGGCGGAAGCCGCCGCCGACGCGATCACCCGCAAATGAAGCCGAAGAATCAGCGCCTGGTGCTGGTGGCAGCGGCCATCGCTGCGGTGCTTGCCGCGGTGCTGCTCGCCATGTGGGGGCTGCGCGACCGCGCTTCCTATTTCTACACGCCGGCGGACATTGCGGGCGGTAAGGCGGCGGAGGGACAGGCGATGCGGCTCGGAGGCATGGTCGAACAGGGTTCGATCAAGCACCTCGCGGACGGCGTGACCATCCGCTTCGTCGTTACCGACGGCAAGGCGCAGACGCCAGTCGTCTATCGCGGGATCGTGCCCGACCTGTTCCGCGAAGGCTCGGGTGCGGTGGCTGAAGGTCGCCTCGACAACGGCACATTCGTCGCCGACACCATCCTCGCCAAGCACGACGAACGCTACATGCCGCCCCAGCTCGGCAATCTCGCCGCGGAGCACAAGGCCGGGAAGACGCTCGAAAAATGATCGCCGAGACGGGCCTTGCGGCGCTGTGGCTCGCTGCCGGGCTCGCCGCGCTCCAGTTCCTGCTGATGATTCTCGCGCTCCGCAGCGAGGCGGAAGTTTCGCGCACGATGCGGTCGGTCGCGGTCGTGCAGGGGGTGCTGACGCTGATCGCGTTCGCGATGCTGCTGATCGTCTTCGCGCGCAGCGACATGTCGGTCGCGCTGGTGTTCGAGAACAGCAGCGCCGTGAAGCCGTTCGTCTACAAGGTCGCGGGTGCGTGGGGGAACCACGAAGGCTCGATGCTGATGTGGGTGACGATCCTCGCGGTCGCGGGGGCTTTCCTTGCGATCCTCGCGCATCGCACCGGGGAACGGACGCTGCTTGCCGCGCTGGGCGCGCAGGCTCTCCTGGCGCTAGGCTTCTACGCATTCCTGCTGTTCGCCTCGAACCCGTTCGCGCGGCTGTGGCCGCCCCCGCCGGACGGGCAGGGGCTCAACCCTCTGCTGCAAGACCCCGGCCTCGCGTTCCATCCGCCCACGCTCTACCTCGGTTATGTCGGCCTGTCGGTCGCCTTCAGTCTCGCGGTGGGCGCGCTGCTGACCGGCGAGGTGGATTCCCGCCTGGGCCGCGCGATGCGCCCGTGGGTGCTCGGCGCATGGCTGCTGCTGACGCTCGGCATTACGGCCGGGAGCTACTGGGCCTATTACGAACTCGGCTGGGGTGGCTACTGGTTCTGGGATCCCGTCGAGAACGCGTCGCTGATGCCGTGGCTCGCGGCGACGGCGCTTCTCCATTCGATCAACGTGCTGGCGGCGCGAGGCGCGCTCAAGGCGTGGACGATGATGCTCGCCGTCATCGCTTTCTCCATGTCGATGGTCGGCACCTTCCTCGTCCGCTCGGGCATCCTGACGTCGGTCCACGCTTTCGCCATCGACCCGGAGCGCGGGACCTTCCTGCTGGCACTGCTCGCCATCTACGTCGGCGCGGCGTTCGTGCTGTTTGCGGTGCGGGGGGCAAGCCTGAAGGAAGGCGCGCCCTTCGAGCTCGTGAGCCGCGAGAGCGGGCTGGTGATCAACAACCTGTTCCTGAGCGTGATCCTCGGCGTCGTGTTCGTCGGCACGCTTTACCCCTTGTTCGCCGAGGCGGTCAGCGGCGAAAAGATGTCCGTCGGCGCGCCTTATTTCAACGCCGTCGCGGGGCCGCTCGCGCTACTCCTCGCGGTGCTGGTCGGGGTCGGCCCGCTGCTCGCCTGGCGGCGCGAGCGGCGGCCTGTAATCAAACAACTTGCGGTGCCTGCGCTGCTCGGCGTCACAGCGCTCGCGATCACGATCATCCTTGCGCCGCACATCCATATCCTGCCGCGACTCGGCTTCACGGTTGCAGCCTATCTCGCCGCCGCGAGCATCCTCCCGTTGATTGGCCGCAACCCTTTGCGCGCGCCGCTTGCGACGTGGGGGATGGTGGTCGCCCATTTCGGGATTGCAGTGGCGCTGCTCGGCATGGCCGCCAATGCCGCCTTCACGACCGAGAAGCTGGCGATCGCCAACCCTGGTGACGTGCTGGCTGTCGGCCCGTGGCAGGTGCAACTCGAGAGTGTCACGCCGACCGCGGGCAAGAACTGGACGGCGATCGAGGCGCAGCTGCGGGCGACGCGCGGCGCCGGCATCATCACGCTGGCGCCGCAGATGCGCTATTTCTCCGACCCGCCGATGGAAACCAATGAGTCCGCGATCGCGAGCTTCTGGAACGGCCAGCTCTATACGGTGGTCGGCAGGCAGGACGTTTCGGGCGCGTGGCAGCTGCGGCTGTGGTGGAAACCGTTCGTAACCCTGATCTGGGCCGGCGGTGGGCTAATTGCATTGGGCGGGGCGCTCGCGCTTTTGGGCCGGATTTGGCTACTGTTTCGGCGCCGGTCGAGCGCGGCCGAATGGCGAACGGAACGTTACGCATGAGCCGCGCCGTCCGCTTCGCGCCTTTGGCGCTACTGCTCCTCATCGTCGCCGCGCTGGTGTGGCGCCTCGCGACCCCGGCGGACACGAACGTCCATTCGACGCTCGAAGGCAAGCCGGTGCCCGCGTTCGACCTCGGCGAAGCACTGCCCGGCAAGCCGGCGCTATCGTCGGCGGACCTTTCGACCGGGCAGCCACACCTCCTCAACATCTTCGCGAGCTGGTGCGTGCCGTGCGTGACGGAGGTGAAGGTCTTGCAGACTTTGAAGGACAAGGGCGCCCGCATCGAAGGCATTGCGGTACGCGACCGGCCGGAAGATCTCGCCGACTTCCTCGCGGTCAACGGCGACCCTTATGAGCGGATCGGAAGCGACGAGCGGAGCCAGGTGCAGATTTCGCTGGGCTCGTCGGGCGTGCCCGAGAGTTTCGTCGTCGATGGCAAAGGCGTCATCCGCTACCAGCACATTGGCGCCATCGAAGCATCCGATGTGCCGATGATCCTGGCGAAGCTGGAGCAGGCGCGGTGAGGGCGCTGCTGCTGATCGCGGCGATGGTCATTGCGCAGCCGCTGCTCGCCGACAGCAACCTGCCTCCATCCTATTGGTCGAACCGCCAGCTGCCCGACGCGAGGGAAGAAGCGGAGGCACAGGCGCTGATGGAGCAGATTCGCTGCCTTGTCTGCCAGGGACAGTCGATCGCCGATTCCGACGCCGAGCTTGCCGGCGACATGCGCGACCTCGTGCGGCGGCGCATCGCGGCGGGCGAAAAGCCCAGCTCTATCCGCGCGTGGTTGATCGACCGCTATGGCACGTGGATCAGTTACAAGCCGACCGCGGAGCCCGCGGCCTGGCCGTTGTGGCTGGCCCCGCTTGGGCTGCTGCTCGTGGGCGTATGGCTGATCCGCCGGCGCATCAGGTTGAAGGGCGGCTGATGGGCTGGCTCATTCTCGTCGTGCTGATCGGTGCCAGTCTCGGTGGCATCCGGCTGCTCAATGTTCGCGGTCCGGGGCTGACCGCAAGCGCTGCTGCGCTGCTGCTCGGCGGTGCCGGCTACGCGCTCCAGGGAAGTCCGGGTCTGCCTGGCGCGTCCGCCGAGATGAGCGAGCCAGGCAATTTCCTGCCGCTTACCGAGGCGCGCCACGCCTTCTTCGGCAATTTCACGGCGGCTGAATCGTGGCTTCGCATGTCGGAGGCGCTCGCGCGGGCTGGCAACAGCGCGGATTCGGTCGGAATTCTCGAGAATGCGGTGAAGCGCTATCCCGGCGACCCGGAGCTGTGGATCGGCCTCGGCAACGCGCTGGTCGATCATGCGCGCGGGCTCACTCCTGCGGCCGAGCTCGCGTTCCGCCGCGCCGAGCAGGTTGCGCCGGGCCATCCGGCGGCGCCCTTCTTCTACGGGCTCGCGCTGGCCCGTTCCGGCGATCGCGAGGGCGCCGTCAGGCAATGGAGGGAGATTCTCGCGAAGGCACCGCCGGATGCAGGCTGGCGGCCGCTGGTGGAGCAGGGCGTGGCGGCGCTCAGCGCGCCTGTGCCTGGAGCGCCCGCGCCCGGGCAATCGCCTCCGGAAGCTTCTCCGCGATAAGCCGCGCGCGCAACGCGAGCCCGTCGTCGGCACGAACGGCGACCGGGACGTCGGGCAGGATGCCGCGCACCTCGTTCGATCCGTCGGCCCGGTAGCGGACGCAGTCGGGTAGCTTCAGCACGGCGCCGCTGTTCTTCAGCCTTGTCGGCGTCCCGCCCCAGGTGTAGCCGCAGCCCGCGCCGCCGGTGCGGGCACCCATGACGACGGCCGCGCGATTGTCCTGCAGCACGGCCGCGAACTCTTCCGCCGCCGACCATGTTTCCTGGTCCGTCAGCACGATCAGCGGCCCATCCCACACCCCGTCGTGGTAGGGGAATTGCGCGGGGTTGAAGACGAGCACGCCCCACTCCTTCCCGTCGAACGCGCCCGCCGGGGCGGAGCCCACGAGCCCAATTGAGAAGCCCGCAATTGCGATGCGCGTGCAGGCCCGTGAGGTCGCAGGGCAGGGCGTCTGCGCCTGTCTAAGCGCCGCATCGGCTTCGGCGGCCCACCGCAGCAGCCGCTGCTTGTCGGCCGCTGGTGCATCCCTGGCGAATTCGCGGAGCTGCCCGCCGAGATCACGCCACTGCTTGGCCCAATGCTCGCCGCGAACGAAGCCCCGGCGCTCGGACACGAGCTGCCGCGACGAGAACATCCGCGCCGCTGCTTCGGCCCACTCCGACCCGCCGCCGTTGTTCGTGAGGTCCACGAGCAGGGTGGTTGCGCCTGCTGCCTCGAGCTCTTTCAGCCGCTGCTCGAGTGCCACGGTCAGATCCCGGTAGGCGAGGGTGACGATGCTGTTCTGGCACTCGTCATCGCAAGGCTTGTCGGCCGGGACCGCTAATTCGTGAACGGCCGCGCGGCACAGCTCGGGATAGCCCTGCGGCTGGAAGACGCCGATGCGGACGATTCCGAGCTTGGTGTCGCCGACGATCAGCGTGCCTGCCTCGAACGGGCTGCCGGTGGATGCGAGTTTGGTGTACCCGGGCAAAGCTTGGGCTGTGCCCGGCTCATTCTGGCGCTGGTCGTAGCCGATGCTGCCGCACAGGTCAGGCTTGACCGCGCCTGAAGTCGTCGCTGCGGCCGTCGGTTCCGGCCACTCGACCGCGACATGACCATCACCGGTTTTGCGGACGAGCCGGTTGAACACGGAGATGGCCTGCGCTTCGTTCCGCGCGCGGCTCATCCGTTTGGCCAAATCTTCGAAAACCTTGTCGACGCCGACCTCACGCTCGCCCTCGAGCCAATCGAGGTTGCCATATTTTTCGTGGAACGCCTGCCGCGCCTGCTCAAGGTCGGCGAGCCATGCCGCCGGGTCGAACGGATCGGCGCATGCCGGCCCAGCGAAAGACATGGCTGCCGCAACCGCAGCCAGAGCCCCCCATCGCTTCATGGATCAGGCGGCGACCGGCTCGAACGGAAGGTCGAGCGCCTCGGCGACGGCCAGGTGGCGGATTTTGCCGTCCGACACGTTGAGTCCGTTGGCCAGATGCGGATCCTGCCGCATCGCTCCTTCGGCGCCGAGGCTGGCGATCTTCAGCGCGAACGGAAGGGTCGCATTGTTAAGCGCGAAGGCGCTGGTGCGCGCGACGGCGCCGGGCATGTTCGCTACGCAATAATGGATGATGCCGTCGACCTCGTAGACTGGGTCGGCGTGGGTGGTCGCGTGGCTGGTCTCGAAGCAGCCGCCCTGGTCGATCGCGATGTCGACGAGGACGCTGCCACGCTTCATCGTCTTCAGCATCTCGCGGGTGACGAGCTTGGGCGCGGCCGCACCGGGAACGAGCACGGCGCCGATCACCAGCTCGGCTTCCTTGACCGCGCTGGCGATCGCCGCACGTGACGCGTAGGCCGTCTTGATCTGGCTCGAGAAGAACATGTCGAGCTCGGCAAGGCGGTCGTTGTTGATGTCGTAAATGGTGACGTCGGCGCGCATGCCGGTCGCCATTTGCGCAGCGTTGACCCCGGACACGCCGCCGCCGAGAATCGCAACCTTCACCGGCGCGACGCCGGGGACGCCGCCGAGCAGCACGCCGCGGCCGCCTTGTTCCTTCTCGAGATAGTGGGCGCCGACCTGGACGGACATGCGGCCCGCGACCTCGCTCATCGGCTTGAGGAGGGGGAGCGAGCCGGTGCGCGACGTCACCGTCTCGTAGGCGATGCAGATCGCGCCCGACTTCATCAGACCGAGCGCCTGCTCCTTGTCGGCGGCGAGGTGGAGGTAAGTGAACAGGATCTGCCCCGGCCGCAGCATCGCGATTTCCTGCGGCTGCGGCTCCTTGACCTTCACGATCATATCGGCGGAGTCGAACACAGACTTCGCGTCCGCGACAATCTTCGCGCCTGCCTTCTCGTACGCCTTGTCCGGGCAGTCGATGCCCTGGCCGGCGCCGGCTTCGACGAAAAGCTCGTTCCCGTGGGCGACGAGCTCGGCGACCGACGCCGGGGTCAACCCGACGCGATATTCGTGGACCTTGATCTCCTTTGGCACCCCGATGCGCATTTATTCGTTCGCTCCAGCTTGATGGTTGGGCGGGCGTATAGACGGGCTTTTCGCCTCTGTCCCCTGCGATTGCGGGGCCGGAACGGCAGTGCTAGTGCGTCGCCTCCGCGAGAGATGATCTCGCTCGCGGCCAACGGGATGCGAAGCCGCAGACAGTCGAGTCCGAACCCCAAAGCATGAGCATCACCGCCACTGGAGCCGCCGAAGCCGAGGCGCCGCAGGATACCGCGCACGGCCACGCCCGGGGTCCCATGTACAAGCTCGCGATCGGCGCGGTCGGGATCGTCTTCGGCGATATCGGCACTTCGCCGATCTACTCGTTCCGCGAGACTTTCGCGGGCCATCACCCGCTGGTGCCCGACGAATTCCACATCCACGCGGTCCTCTCGATGATCTTCTGGTCGATGATGATCGTGGTGACGCTGAAATATGTGATCATCATCATGCGCGCGGACAACAAGGGCGAGGGCGGCAGCCTGGCGCTGCTGGCGCTGATCAACCGGACGACCAGCGGCAAGAAGAAGTGGACCAGCGGGATCGTGATGCTCGGCGTGTTCGCGACCGCGCTGTTTTACGGCGACAGCATGATCACGCCCGCCGTGACCGTGCTTTCCGCCGTCGAGGGTCTGACGACCGTGCAGCAGGCGTTCGCTCCGTTCGTCATCCCGGCGGCGGTGGTGATCCTCGTCGGCCTGTTCGCGATACAGGCGAGGGGGACCGCCCGGGTTGGCATGATGTTCGGGCCGATCATGCTCGTCTATTTCGCCGCGCTGGCCGTGCTCGGCGTCATTCACATCGTCGATCGTCCGACGGTTATCCTGGCGATGATCAACCCGCTCAACGCGGCATCCTTCTTCGTCACCGAGCCGATGCGCGCCTTCCTTGCGATGGGCTCGGTCGTGCTCGCGCTGACCGGCGCCGAGGCGCTCTACGCCGACATGGGGCATTTCGGCCGGCGGCCGATCAAGGTCGCGTGGCTTTATTTCGTCCTGCCTGCCTTGCTGCTCAATTACATGGGGCAGGGGGCGATGCTGCTCTCGCTTCCGCCGAATGCAGTGCTGACGGCGGTCAAGGACCCGTTCTTCTATCTCGCCTCCGAAGCGTGGCGACTGCCGCTCGTCATCATCGCGACGCTGGCTTCGATCATCGCCAGCCAGGCCGTTATCTCCGGCGCGTTCTCGGTCACTCAGCAGGCAATCCAGCTCGGCTTCGTGCCGCGCCTCAGGATCACCCATACGAGCGAAAGCGCCGCCGGGCAGATCTACATCCCCGTCGTCAACTGGGCGCTGATGATCATGGTCCTGCTGCTCGTCTTCACCTTCCAGACTTCATCGAACCTCGCCGCCGCTTATGGAATCGCGGTGACTGGCGCCATGCTCATCGACACGGTGCTGATCGCGGTGGTGCTGTTCACGATGTGGAAGTGGAATCGCATCCTGTCGGCGGCGCTGGTTGTCCTCTTTTTCACCGTCGACATCGGCTATTTCAGTTCGAACCTGACCAAGGTGCCGGCGGGCGGCTGGTTCCCGCTTCTGGTGGGGGCGATCGCTTTCACCTTCCTGACGACCTGGGCCAAGGGCCGGCAGCTGATGATCAGCCGGATGAACGAGGCCAGCCTGCCGATGGAGATCTTCATCAAATCGGCCGCGCCGAGCGCAGCGCGGGTCCCCGGAACCGCCGTGTTCATGACCAGCGCGTCGAGCGGCGTTCCCCATGCGCTGCTGCACAATCTCAAGCACAACAAGGTGCTCCACGAGCGCGTGATCCTGCTGACCGTCAAGATCGAGGATGTCCCTTACGTCCCGGACGAGAAGAGGCTCGAGCCGCGGGATTACGGCGCCGGCTTCTTCCGCGTCGTGCTGCGTTACGGCTTCATGGAGGAAATTAATGTGCCCGCGGCGCTCGCGCAGCTCAAGGGCATCGGTCCGCAGTGCAAGATGATGGACACCAGCTTCTTCCTCGCGCGCCAGACGTTGCTGCCGTCGTCGCGTCCGGGAATGGCAATCTGGCGCGAAAAGCTGTTCGCCTGGATGTTGCGCAACGCCGAAAGCGCGATGGAGTTCTTCAAGCTGCCAACCAACCGCGTGGTCGAGCTCGGCAGCCAGGTGGAAATCTGATGCCTGTGCTCCTGCAAAGGCAGGAGCCCAGTTCCCTTTTTGAAGGACTGGATCCCGGCCTTCGCCGGGATACAACGGAGTGTCCACGCATTGCCGCCGCATGGCTGATTCGATCTCCTGGGCCGCAACGGTCCTGACCATCATCGGCGCGTTCATGACCGCGTCGAACCTCGGCTCGCGCGTCACCGGATACGGATTCGCCGTCTTCACGATCGGCGCCTTGTGCTGGATTGCCACGGGCGCGCTGTCGGACCAGCCGGCGCTCATGTGGACCAATGTCGTTCTGCTCGCCCTCGACGTCTTCGGCGTGTGGCGATGGCTCGGACGTCAGGCGCGGGTGGAGGAAGGCGCGCGATCGGCGTCGGAAGCGAGCGAGCGCACCCCCGGGGAAGCGCTGTTCCCAGTATCGCTGCTCGGCAGGGCACCCGTGCGCTGCGGCCGGACGGAGGTGGGCCATTGCATCGATGCGATGGCGGGCTGCCGGAGCGGCCGCCTCGATTATCTCGTCGTCTCGGAAGGAGGAGTGGCCGGCGTCGGCGAGAAGCTGCGCCGCCTGTCGTGGAACGACGCGCACGTCGACGGCGAGGTCGTCGTCACGGATTTGGCGGCCGACCGCTTCGAACGCCTCGACGAGCTGCAAAGGGACGAATGGCCGGGGCGATGAGCGGATCGACGACTTCCGCCCCGGGAACTCGTCGCCCGCTCATAGTCACCGCCGAGATGGGGCAAAGCGATTTCTCGTGGATCGAAGGGCTCCGGCGCGCGCATTATCCCGTCGAGCGCAACCAGGTGCCCGCGCACCTCACCATCTTTCATGCACTTCCGCCGTCGGCGGAGACGGAGCTCCGGTCGAGACTCGCGGGGATCGTCCGGCGGCCGGCCCCCAAGGCGGTGATCGCCGGGCTCATGGATCTCGGCGGCGGCGTGGCCTTCCGGGTGGTGTCGCCGGACCTCGACGCCGTACGCGATGAGCTCGTCGACGCGCTGCACGGCCTTCTCGGGGCGCAAGACAGCGGCGGATGGCGGCCGCACATCACCATTCAGAACAAGGTGGCGCCGAAAGTCGCGCGCGCGCTGAAAGCCAGCCTCGAACAAGGCTTTCAGCCACGCCCGCTGGGCATCGCCGGCCTGGCCATTCACCGCTATGTCGACGGTCCTTGGGAGCGGCTCGCGACTTACCCGTTCAGGTGACGTCGCCGATGCCGTCGCAGCTGAGATCGAAGGCCGCGAGGCCGGAGTCCAGCACCGAGGCGAGCATCGGCTGATCCATCAGCTCGTCGATCGCCTCATCGACGCTTTCGCCGACGAGGCTCTGCGCCTCTTCCATCGCCTCGTCCCAGTCGCCCGCCTCGTAGGTGCCCTGGCCGACCCAGCAGAAGGCGATCACCTCGGCGAGCTGGTCCTCGCCAAGGTCCTCGAAAACGGCGCGAAGCTCTTCCTCGACGCTGTCGTTGATGTCGTCCTCGAGGACGCTGAGCGTGCCTTCCTGCTCGTCGTCGACGTCGTCCGCGTCCTGGTCACCGGCATAGTCGACCGTTTGCGCCTCATATTCCCGCGCGCGCAGGATAATCCGGCAAAGTGTTTCGAGCGGCGTGAGCGGGTCCATCGAAGCCTCTTCTCCTGCGCGCTCAACGACAGCAGCATTAAGCGGTTCCTCGCGTTGACCGGTCCGACGCACGCTCTTATATGCGCGCCTCCAGCGCCCCGGGCGGGCGCCTTTCAGGCTTTGGGGCGGAGTAGCTCAGCTGGTTAGAGCAGCGGAATCATAATCCGCGTGTCGGGGGTTCAAGTCCCTCCTCCGCTACCATTCACTTCCGGGCGCCGCCCACCATCGCCAAAGCACACTTAATTCGAACTCCGTTTCGGAGTAAGAACGGTTTCGCCCCTCGCTTCGCGCTCCTGAGGGCCGACGGGATTCCGTCCGGTGGTCGCTTTCTCGATTTGGAGGGTGCGTCCATGACTGCCGATGAAACGCTTGCGTACGCCGATGCGGATCGGACGGAAGCGGCACCTGAATGCTTTTCGCGGGCGTGGTGGCACGATCGCAGCCACGAAGAGTTGCGCGAGTTTCTCGATCGCGGGTTCGGAAGCGCCGGGTTCGAGGGCGCCACCGCGGAAGCCGAGCGGCGCGCGCGCGAGCAGCGGAGGGCCGAAGATGAAGCCGCTCGACAAATGGCGGCGCGCAAGAAGTCGCTGCGCCTGGGGATATTGGAAGCCTTGTTGCTGGGGTGCCTCGTCGCGGTGATCGCGATATTGCTGGCCCGCTAGCGCGTTCAGCGCTCCAGTGCTGCGAGAGACCCGGCGAGGTCGGCGATGAGATCGTCGGCATCCTCGAGGCCGATGTGCAGGCGGACGAGATTGGGTGCGGGCGCAGTGCCTACCGTCCGATACGGATCGATCGGAATGGCGAGGCTTTCGTACCCGCCCCAGCTGTAGCCGATGCCGAACAGCTCCAGGCCGTCGACGAATCCCGAGCGGTCGGCATTGAGCTCGAACGAGAAGAGACCGGATGAACCCTGGAAGTCGCGCTTCCACTGCTCATGGCCGGGGCAGTCGGGCAAAGCGGGGTGGAGGACGCGGCCGACCTGCGGTTGTGCCTTCAGCCAATCCGCGACCTTGAGCGCGCTCTCCTCGTGCTGCTTCAGACGGACGGCCATGGTCCTCAGCCCGCGCGAGCCGAGCCACGCGTCGTCGGGCGAGACGCTGTGGCCGAGGTCCCAGCTGATTTCCTGCAGGCGCTCGTAATGGTCGGCTGTGGCGGTCGCCGATCCGAGCATCACGTCGGCGTGCCCGCCGACATATTTGGTGGCTGCAAGCATCGTGATGTCGACCCCGGCGGCAATCGCGGGAAAGAGCAGGGGCGTCGCCCAGGTGTTGTCGAGCAGGGTGACGATGCCGCGCTCGCGCGCGATCGCGCAAATGCCCGGCACGTCCTGCACTTCCATGGTCAGCGAGCCCGGGCTCTCGAGCAGGATCGCGCGCGTGCTCTTTCCAATCAGGTCGGCGATGCCGGACCCGACCAGCGGGTCGTAGTAGCGGGTGGCAACGCCATAGCGTCTGAGGAAGGTGTCGCAGAAGCGGCGCGTAGGGCCATAGACATTGTCCGGTGCCAGCAGCTCATCGCCCGGTTCGAGGACAGCGAGGAGCGGCGTGGTGATCGCGGCCAGGCCCGACGAATAGAGCGCGGTGCCGGCAGCGCCCGGCTCAAGCCCGGTCAGCGCCTCGGCAAGCGCCCACTGAGTCGCGGTGCCCTGCAGGCCGTAGCGGTAGGTGCCGAGCCCGGGGCGACTCGCATGAAGCTCGGCGACGCTGTCGAACAGGATCGTCGATGCGCGCTCGACTGCCGGATTGACCAGCCGGCCGCGCCACTCCTTGCGCCGCCCGCCTTCGACCAGCCGGCTTGCCTTGCCTTTGTCACGATTGGTCATGGGATGCATTCATGCGGCCGCAACTCGAGACGAGCCGGCCATTACGGCGGAGAGGTGTCGCGGGTCGCTCCGAGCCTAGAGTCCGGCGCGGTCGTCGGTCGTCGAGTAGGGTTGCTCCTGGATGCTCGTATCGACGTCGATCATCTTGTAGAAGATGCAGCGCGCGAGAAGCCCGCTGATGAGCAGGTAGACGGCAAGGACCACCATGATGATCGTCGCTACGGGCGGAAGCACGCCGAGATAGGCGAGAACCGCGAGCCCAATTGCGAGAACGATTCGAACAACCCGGTCTTCCGGTCCGACATTCCTGGCCATGCCGTCTATCCCCTTGTGAGCACCGTGGTCCCGTTTGGTTCATGATACGCCTGAACCGCGACGACACAACGGCCGGTTTGCGCCTTGCTTGGCTTGACGGGCTGATCCCTTAAGTGCGGCGTGACGTCAATATGATTGCTCAAAAGCAAACGCCCGGATCGACCAGCGATCCGGGCGCCCTGCGTGACGATTGCTCGTCAGCCCCCTTGGATGTGCCGCGGCCAGAGTCCCCAGGACGCGATCAGCCCGTTCCCCAGCACGAGCGTTCGCGACATCCCGGCCGCTCCCCGAACTTGACCCAAGAGTCGTGCGTTCGGACGGGGTTTGAGTAGGACCCTGCCAAGGCCCTGTCACGCCGGGAAATTGACGCAGGTTGCTTTTTCGCCGCTGCTGTGTCGGTGGAGACACATGACACAAGTCAAGGCGGCTCCGGTTGCACGCCCGATGCTGCGACCTTACAGCGCGGCGCCATGCGCTGGTCCCGAGCATTCCTCCCCGTCCTCAAGGAGAGCCCCTCCGACGCGCAGATCGTCAGCCACAAGCTGATGCTCCGTGCGGGGCTGGTGCGCCAGACCGCCGCCGGCATTTATGCGTGGCTGCCGCTGGGCTTCCGCGTTCTCAAGAAGATCGAGCAGATCGTCCGCGAAGAGCAGAACCGCGCGGGAGCGCAGGAAATGCTGATGCCGACGCTCCAGTCGGCGGACTTGTGGCGCGAGAGCGGGCGCTACGACGCCTATGGTCCGGAGATGCTGCGCATCCGCGACCGCCACGACCGCGAGATGCTCTACGGGCCGACCAACGAGGAAATGATCACCGTTCTTTTCCGCGATGAGGTGAAGAGCTATCGCGACCTGCCGCGCACGCTCTACCACATCCAGTGGAAGTTCCGCGACGAGGTGCGGCCGCGGTTCGGCGTGATGCGCGGACGCGAGTTCCTGATGAAGGACGCCTACAGCTTCGACCTCGACGAGGCCGGAGCGCGGCAGAGTTACTACACGCAGATGCTGGCGTACCTGCGCACCTTCCAGCGGATGGGCATCCGCGCGGTGCCGATGAAGGCCGAGTCAGGACCAATCGGCGGCGACCTGTCCCACGAGTTCATCGTGCTTGCCCCGACCGGCGAGAGCGAGGTGTTCTACGATGCGGCGTACGAGGAGTTCGATTGGAACCAGGCGGGCCTCAACTACGGCGATGAAACAGGGCTGCAGAGCCTCTTCGACCGCGTGAACTCGACCTACGCCGCCACGGACGAGACGCACGACGTCGCCAGGTGGGAAGTGTTGCCCGAAGGCAACCGCCGAACCGGACGCGGGATCGAGGTTGGCCACATCTTCTACTTCGGCGACAAATATTCCGCGTCCATGGGGCTCAAGGTCTCCGGCCGCGACGGCACGCCCGTAACGCCGATGATGGGCAGCTACGGCGTCGGCGTGTCGCGGCTCGTCGGCGCGATCATCGAAGCCAGCCACGACGACAGTGGCATCATTTGGCCGGAAGCTGTCGCCCCATGGCGCGTCGGAATCGTCACCATGCGCGCGGACGACGGGGCGAGCGTCGCCGCGGCGGATTCGCTCTACGCCAAGTTGAGCCGCGCCGGAGTCGAGGTGCTCTACGACGATCGCGACGAGCGCGGAGGGGTCAAGCTCGGTTCGATGGACATGATCGGCCTGCCCTGGCAGGTGATCGTCGGCCCGCGCGGCATCGCCAGTGGCCTGGTCGAGTTAAAGCGCCGGTCGACGGGCGAGCGTGAGGAGCTGAGTTTGGAATCAGTAGCTGCGAGGCTCACCGAATGAAGCGCCTTTGTACCCCGGCGGAGGCCGGGGTCCAGCCCTACAGCAACTTCTGGACCCCGGCCATCGGGGTCCCCGCAAAGTACTACTTTGCGGGGTGCCCCTGCGCCGGGGTACAGGCCGGATCATGATCCTCAACCGCGCGGAGCGGATGCTCACCCGGCGCTACCTGCTCCCCGGCAAGGGCGAGGGGTTCATCTTCCTCGTAGCGTCGATCAGCCTCATCGCGGTCGCGCTCGGCGTCGCAGCCTTGATCATCGTGATGAGCGTGATGAACGGCTTTCGCGCCGAGCTTTTCGACAAGATCGTGGGATTGAACGGCCACGCCGTCGTCCAGGGGTACGGCGGAAGGCTGCCGGACTGGCAGCGGATCGCCGACGCCGCGAAGAAGACACCCGGCGTCACATCGGCGCTGCCGCTGATCGAGACTCCGCTGATGGCGACCGCGAACGGCCGCTTCGAAGGCGTGCTGGTGCGCGGCATGCGGGTCGAGGACATTCGCGGCAACAGGACGATCACCTCGAACGTGCTCGCGGGCGACATCCGTTCGATCGCGCCGGGCAGCAACCGCGTGGCACTCGGCTCCCGGCTAGCCGATACGCTCGGCGCTTATCCCGGCAGCCAGATCACCTTGTGGAACCCGGAGGGCCGCTCAACCGTGGTCGGTACCGTCCCGCGCGAAGTGACCTACACGGTCGGCGCGATCTTCGAGATCGGCGTCTACGATTATGACAAGGCGTTCGTCATCATGCCGATGCAGGACGCGCAGGAATTGATGCTGATGGGCGATCAGGTCGGGATGATCGAAATCCAGACCAGCAATCCCGACAAGGTGCAGGAAATCCTCGCACCATTGCGCAAGCTCGTCCAGGGCAAGGGCGTCATCACCGACTGGCGGCAGATGAACTCGGCCTTGTTCCAGGCGCTGGAGATCGAGCGTGTCGCGATGTTCATCGTGCTTTCGCTGATCGTGCTCGTGGCGGTGTTTAACATCCTCTCCTCGCTGATCATGCTGGTGCGCGCAAAGACGCGCGACATCGCGATCCTGCGCACCATGGGCGCGAGCCGCCGCGGAATGATGAAAGTGTTCGTGACCGTCGGCGTCACCATCGGCTCACTCGGGATCCTGCTCGGCATCATCCTCGGCGCCATCTTCCTCTACTTCCGGCAGGACGTGGTCGACGCGATCCAGGCGATCACCGGTCAGAATTTGTGGGACCCGTCGGTGCGCTTCCTCACCGACCTGCCTGCCAAAAGTGACCCGTTGGAGATCGCGGCAATCATCTTGACGGCCCTGATCCTGTCATTCCTCGCCACGCTCTATCCCGCCTACAAGGCGGCGAGCACCGATCCGGTTCAGGTCCTGCGCTATGAGTGAGGAGTCGCCGCTGGGGGTCCGGATGGACGCGACGCCGATCCTAGCCACGCGCGGCCTGAAGCGCAGCTTTACCCAGGCCGACGTCACGATCGAGGTGCTGCGCGGCGTCGATCTGGCTGTCGAGCCCGGCGAGATCGTCGCGCTGCTCGGGCCATCGGGCTCGGGCAAGTCGACACTGCTTCAGGCGGTCGGTCTTCTCGAAGGGGGCTTCCAGGGATCGATCCGGCTTAAAGGCGAGGAGGCTTCGGAGCTCGATGACGAGGGCCGCACGCGCCTGCGGCGCGACCTGCTCGGCTTCGTCTACCAGTTCCACCATTTGCTGCCTGAGTTCAATGCGGTCGAGAATGTCGTCCTTCCGCAACTTGTGCGCGGCGCGGACATGCAGCCTGCACGCGAGAGGGCGCAGCAATTGCTTGGTGCGCTCGGCCTTGCGGATCGCCTGGACCACCGGCCGTCGAAATTGTCCGGCGGCGAGCAGCAGCGCGTGGCGGTCGCCCGGGCGCTCGCCAACAAGCCGCCGCTGGTGCTCGCCGACGAGCCGACCGGCAATCTCGACGAGCACACTGCCGACACGGTCTTCGCCGAATTCATGGGATTGGTCCGCGGGGAGGGGACCGCGGCGCTCGTTGCCACGCATAACGAGCGCATCGCCGCCAAGATGGACCGCGTCGTCCGGCTGCACGAAGGCAGGCTCGATTGATCGCCGCGGCGCTGATGCTCGCCGCGACTGCAGCGCCCTCAGGCCCATGCGAATTGTCGACGGGCTGGAGCGAAATCGCCGCGAAGAATGCGCGATTCCTGGTTTTCGGCGAGGAGCACGGAACCCGAGAGTCGCCCGAGCTCGTAGGCTCGATTGTCTGCGCGCTGGCGAGCAGCGGGCGTCATGTCCTCGTCGGCGTCGAGCTCAGCTCGTCCGGCAATTCCACGCTCCAGCAACTCTGGGACAGCCCGACTGAGGGGTTCGCGCAGCGCCTCCAAGATCGGTTGCCGGACTTTGCTCACCGGCAGGACGGCGTCGGTAGCGAGGCTATGCTGCACATGCTCGAACGGCTTCACGCGCTCACTCGCGCGGGGATGAAAATCGACGTCGTCGCATTCAACAGCGATCCGGCCCAGGAAAAGCGCTGGGCCGAGCTTCCGGGCCAGGGTGCGCATGAAGCAGGTCAAGCCGCCAACATCGCCGCGGCGGCGGAGAAGAAGAACTACGACGACATCCTCATCCTCGTTGGCAACGCGCACGCACAGAAAAAGCCGATCGAATTCCGTGATTCGACCTACAAGCCGATGGCGATGCAGCTGGCTAGGGCTGGGCCGGTCCTGAGCCTCGATGAGACGTTCGGCTCGGGGACGGCCTGGAATTGCATCGTGAAGCCGAGGGCCGACCGAAGATCGGGCGAGCCGATCTCGCAAAGCGATATCGATTGCGGTTCGCACGAAACGGGGATGGCGAGCGCCGACTCCGTTCAACCAAAAGCGCAGATCGGTCTCTGGTCGACGGCTCCGACCGCACTCCGGCCGACGGACACAGCGGATTGGCGCTCCGGCTACGATGGATATTACTGGTTTCCCGTAGTCCACGCCTCGCCGCCGGTGGGTACAGGCGCTTCGCGGTAGCGCGACCGGGCATTGGCCGACCGATTGCATCCTCGAACGGCCCGCTGCGTTCGTTCGTTCGTTCGAAGCATGAAACGAGGACTTTGCCATGAACGGCCGTAATCGTCCGCCCGAGTGGCCCATCCGCCGCGATCAAGAGACCACGGAGGAGCCGCGAACGGAGCGGGAGACCGAGATCGTTCGTGACCGCGGCAGCGGCCGAGGTGGCCTGAGCTGGACGACGATTGCGCTCATCGGAGGGCTGATCGTCCTCGTGCTGCTGGTCGCCTATCTCGCGACCAGCCGTAACCCCGACCAGGACAAGCTTATCGGGAACGAGGCTGCCGAAAACGCAGTTGCGCCCGCCGATCCGGCGAAACTGTGCACGAGCAAGGCGACCTACGACCTCATCAAGCGCGACCTGTTCCACCGCGCCGCGCAGGTCCGCGGGAGCGACGAGGCCGCGTTCAACAACCTGTCGGGCTATGCAGTGCTCCGGGTCGAAAACCCGGTGATGGAAAGCCAGGACAATTCGACCGGAGCGGTCAATTGCTCGGCATCCCTTGCGCTCGACCTGCCGCCGGGAGTCGCGGTCGTCGATGGCCGGCGGACGCTGTCGTCCGACGTGGATTATACCGTGCAACCGGCCGCTGACGGCAGCGGCAATGTTGTCGCGCTGCGAAGCGCGGACGCGATCGTCACGCCCCTGGCGACGCTGACGCGGGTCGCGCAGCAGGAGGGGCAACCCGCTGGCGGTGAACCGGGAGAAACGCCCACGACTGAGGCGCCCGATGCGGGGCAGACGCAACCGGACGTCTCCGCCTCTGAGTCCGCGAACAAGGAGGTCGGCCCGAAGACGAGTTCCAGCGCACGCCCGAGCTTCGACTGCTCGAATGCGAGCACGAAGGGCGAGATCGCGGTCTGCTCCGACAGCGGCCTCGCCGCGCTCGACGTGAACATGGCAACTCAATACCGTCGCGCGCTGGCATCCGCCTCTCCCGAGGAGAAGGCCATGCTGCAACGGACCCGCGACCGCTTCCTCTCCTATCGGGATCGTTGCCCCAACCGCTCGTGCATCGCCGATGCCTATGTCGGCCGCATGCGCGAGATCCGCGACATCATGGAAGGGAGCTGGAGGCCGCCGCGCTGAGCCTGCTTGCCGACGATGCGCTGCTACATCACTATGGGGCAAAGGAGGCCGCCTATGGTTCGGACTTCGCTTGCCGTGACAGCCGCGCTCGTGGCCGCCACCGGCCCGGCGCTCGCGCAGACTGCGCCTGCGGGCCCGGCGGGCTGCGACACGCCCGAATCCCACCAGCTCGATTTCTGGGTGGGCAAGTGGGAGGTGCATCCCAACGGCGCGGACAAGATCGTCGCCCATTCGCTGATCGAGAAGAAATATGGTGGCTGCGCCGTCCGCGAGAACTGGATGCCGCTCGGCAAGGAGCTGACCGGCGGCGGCGGCAGCCTCAGTTCCTATGACCCCCAGTCCCGGCACTGGCGGCAGACCTGGGTCGATTCCAGCGGCGCCCGGGCCGATTTCGAGGGCGGCCTCGCCAATGGCGTGATGTCGATCACCGGCAACTGGCCGGGCTTCGCCGGTCCGGGGAAGGATGCGCTGGTGCGGATGAACTACCAGAAGCAGCCCGATGGCCAGGTCCGGCAGTGGGGCGAAGCGTCGACCGACGAGGGGAAGAGCTGGAAGGCGGCGTTCGATTTCCTCTACCGGCACGTCGAGGAATTCCCGAAGTTTTAGCTGTGGAAAATCGCCCTGGCCGCGCTTCCAGATCGGGGCGCCGCGGCTCATAATCGGCCAATGAACGAGCCTTATGTTCCGCTCCGCGTATTCTCATCCTTCACCATGCTCGAAGGAGCGATGGAGCCGAAGACGGTCGCGGCGCGGGCGGCGATGCTCGGTTTTCCCGCGATCGCCGTCACCGACCGCAACGGGCTTTACGGCGTCATGCCGTTCAGCGACGCGTGCATCGCCAAGGGCGTGCAACCGATCGTCGGCGCGATGCTCGCGGTGGCGCGTCCAACGGATCTGGGTGGCGAAGCTGGTATCGACTGGCTCGTCCTCCTTGCCAAGGACGACCGCGGCTATGCGAACCTCTGCAAGCTCGTTTCCTCCGCGCATCTCGACCGGCCGCTCGATCAAGAACCCCATGTTGCGTTCGCGAAGCTCGAAGGCCTGTCCGACGGGCTGATCGCACTCACCGCAGGCGCGGAAGGAGCGCTGGCGCGACTGATCGCCGACGGTCAGCGGCGCAGGGCGGAAGCTTGTCTCCAGCGCCTGGAGGGGCTCTTCCCTGGGCGGCTGTACGTCGAAATCAGCCGACGCCGCGATCCTGTCGAGGAAACCGCGGAAGCCGCATTGATTGAGCTCGCTTACGCCCGCGACCTGCCGTTGGTGGCGACGAACCCGGCTGCGTACGCCGACCTGTCGTTCCATGCCGCGCACGACGCAATGCTGTGCATCGCTCATTCTGCTTATGTCGAAAGCGCCGACCGCGTTACTTCGTCGTCCGAGACCTGGCTGAAGGACGGTAAGGCAATGGCCGAGCTGTTCGCCGATTTGCCCGAAGCGCTCGCCAATACGGCGGTGATCGCCCGGCGCTGCGCTGTGGCAGCGCCGAAGCGCCGGCCGATCCTGCCGCGTCTCGGCGAGA
>DASSOE010000155.1:0-12949 GCA_035700945.1 Sphingomicrobium sp.
GCGCGCTCACCGCCGCGGTTGCCGGGGCTGCAGGCCTTTGGTCGATCACCCGGACGCGCTCAAATCCCCGTTTCGATGCACTGATGGCGCGCGGCGAGGAAGCATTCCGCAACGGGAGCGCCTTCGAGAATTCGGCGGTCAGCGAGAAGAGCAATCCCGGAATGATCGAGCTGTACGAACAGGCGGTCCATGCTCAACCCGACAGCGCGGCTGCATGGGGCTTGCTCGCATATTTCAGAAGCGCCCGGGCCGACAATGCGTCGAACGAAGAATCGCCGAAGCTGGTGGCGCAAGCGGACCTCGCGATCCACCGCGCGCTGGAGTTGGATCCGAAGAACCCCAACGCTCGCGTGGGCATGTTCCTCCTGCAGGGACCGATGGCCGACATGCTGGAGCGCGACCGTCAGCTCCGCACCATCCTTGCCACCGATCCGGCCAATATCCCGGCGATGCTGGAATTGATGCCGCTGCTCCAGTCAGCCGGGCTCACTCGGGAGTCGTGGGTGTGGAACGAGCGGATTCTCAGGGCATCGCCCTTCATGCGCCAGTGCCTCGTCGTTCGGGCCATGAAGCTTTGGATCATGGGCAGGATTCGCGAGGCCGACGAAGTGATCACGCGAGTCCAGGGACTCTGGCCGGACTATTCATTCGCGAGATATGCGCGGTTCAACATCCTCGCGCTGACCGGCCGCCCGCAGGCGGCGCGCGCGATTGTCGATGACGCAAGGTGGCTTCCCGGGCGAAAAACCAGGAACGTCATTCTCGACGCCCTTGAAGAACGGACGCCGACAGCAATCGAAGCGGCAAAAATCGCATGCGTCGAGGCCGCGCGACGCTCACCGCAGTTGGCGAACGATATTGTCATGTATCTGTGCGCGCTCGGGCTCCCCGATACGGCGTTCGAGCTGACCGAGGGTTTTCTGCTCTGGCGCGGCAAGATGACGACCGCCGATGGCGCGAACGGCAAGGCCATCGACGACTACAGCCGACGAATGACTCAGTGGCTGTTCACCCCGCCGGTCGCGAACATGCGCGCCGACCCCCGCTTCCCAAAGCTTTGCGCCGAGTTCGGGCTCACCGCTTACTGGCGCGCTCGCGGGGTCAGGCCGGACTATCTCGTCTACGCTTAGAAGCGCGCGTCGAGTCCCACGCCGATCTCCCGCGCATCGTTGGTCGTGGCATCGACGTTCGGTCGATCGCGCAAATCGCTCCAGTTGATGATGTGGAACTTGTCGAACAGGTTCTGCGCATAAGCGAACATGGTGAAGCGGCCGTGTCGCCAGCTCGCGCGCGCGTCGACCGTGGTGACGGGCGCGATGCGGAAGTCCGCCGTTTCCGCATCGTCTCCGAAATAGCCGCTGCTATGCCGCACCTGCGCCGAAAGGCTGACGCTGCGGACCGGCGCCCAGTCGACGCCGGCGGTCCCGGTAAATCGCGGCGCGCCGGCAAACTCCTTGCCGAGGATTTCGTCCTTCGGAAGCAGCGTCTTCGTCAACTTGGTCCACAGGAACCCGCCCGCACCGCGCAGCGTCAGGTTCACGCCGGGCTTATAGCCGAGCTCGAACTCCGCGCCGTAGCTGTGCGCGCGCGGCGCGTTGGCGATCCCCGACAGGCCGACGCAGCCTGTCGGCGTCGGGAAGCAGACGTCGAGCGTCCGCTGCGCATTCCTGATGCCATTGTAGAATAGGTTGCCGTTGAGGTTCAGCGCGCCGCCGAGAAGCGCGGCGCGGACGAACGACTCGTAATCCCAGAGATATTCGGGCGCGAACTGAACGATGACGTGCCTGCCGGGGTCGAGCGTCACCCCGCCCGGATTGTAGGCCCGCTGCACCATCGCCCCGACCCGCACGTCCGGCGTGATGTCATAGGAAGCGCTGACCTTCGGCAGCAAAGCCCGCGCCGTCATGTCGAAATCGACCGGCAGGTCCGGCGAGGCGCGGAGCACGCCCACGCGCTTCTTGGAGTCGCTTTGCAGCCGTATTCCCCCAGTCAGCGAGAAACGCCCGCTCGCACGCCACGTCGCCTCGCCGAACAGCGCCCGGCTGCGCTGGCGGTCATCGAAGGTGCCGATTCCGAACGGCGTCACCGACAGGTCGATGAACTGGTCGAGATCCATCGCCGACCAGCTCACCCCGCCGATGGCGCTGACGCGGCCTTCGGGCGTCCATTCCAGCAGCGATTCGACCAAGCCGTCGCGGCCGTGGCTCCTCGTCTGACCGAAGCCGCGCGGGGCGCGCCGCTGCGCACTCGTATCCCCCGCGCTCACCGTCGTGCGCGATTCGAGCGACGGCGCGACGGGAAAGCTCACCGCGCCGGTCAGCGAATCGATGTTCACCTTGAAGTCGCCGAATACGTAGGCGGGGTCGCGTCGCTCGCTGAATGGCCGCCGCGCGAGCTCCACCTGAGGCGCTTCCGACTGCACGTGCGCGTAGGTCAGCAGCAGCCGCAGCCCGGGCAGCGCGTGCGGATCGGCGAGCAGCTTGACCCGCGCCGTCCCGTACACGTCCTTGTTGAGATCGACTCCCGCGACCGGTCCGCTGAGCTCGTTCGAGGTGCGCGCGCGATACAGGTCGCCCGACACGCGGATGGCGAGCTGGTCGTCGACCAGCGGCACCGACAGCGCTGCCGACGCCTGACGGCGGTGCAGCTGCCCGGCGATCACCCGCGCCCGCCCCTCGATTCGGTAGCTCGGGTCGGTCGTATGAATGAAGATCGCGCCCGCGATCGAGTTGACGCCCTGGGTTGTCGTCTGCGGGCTGCGGAACACCTCGACACGGTCGACGTCCCACAACCCTTCGGGGCTGAAGGCGAATTCGTTGAAGGTGATCGTCCGTCCGTCGACCTGCACCACGGTCCGCGGCCGCGCCCCGCCGAGGAACGCCGGCAGCCCGCCGAGCACGCCGGCGCTGTTCTGGCCGCGGATGACGGGCATGTCGCGCTTGGACCCGATGAGGACGTTGGGGACGAACTGCAGCACGTCCTGCATGCGGTCGGGGGCCGCCATCCGCTCGAGGTCGCGCCGGTCGAACACCGCGACGCTCGATGTCGTGTCTTTCAGCGAGCGCTTCACCCGCTCGCCGGTGACCACGATCGTGTCGCGTCGGTCGGGAGGGTCAGGGGGCGGCACGGCGGCGGGCGGCAGCGCCGAAGCCCCCGCGGCGACCGCCCAGCACAGCCATGCCACCCCCATGCCCGAGCCCCCCTGCCGAGCAATCTCCGGCACTAAACTCCGGCAATATAACAAAAGCGTTCGCGCGGCACCTTCACTTTCGATAGGTTCCGCGGCGCAACTTGGCGTCACGATAGCGCGAGCGACCTTGAAGACTCGGGCGACCGGCGCTAAGTGACCGCCCAGCCCCGCCGGCCGCCCATCCAACCAAGGGCGTCCCGCGGGGCGCTTTTCTATCCGAAACTCGAGAAGAAGAAGCAGCGAAGTGGCGAAAGTCTCCGTCGGTCAGTTCATCAACCAGGTCAAAGCGGAAACCGCCAAGGTCTACTGGCCGACGCGCAAGGAAACCGTGTCGACCGCGATCATGGTCGTGATCCTCTCTCTCACCCTCGCCTTCTTCTTTTTCGCCATCGACGCCGTCTTTTCGAGCACGGTCAAGTTCCTGCTGAGCTTCCTGGGTTAGGTCCGAAACAATGTCCCGCTGGTACATCATCCACGCTTATTCCGGCTTCGAGAACAAGGTCCGTGACGCGATCCAGAGCGAGGCCGGCCGCCTCGGCCTGACCCCGTTCGTCGACCAGATCGAGGTCCCGACCGAGACCGTGACCGAGATCAAGCGCGGCAAGAAGGTCCAGACCGAGCGCAAGTTCATGCCCGGCTACGTCCTCGCCCGGCTCGAGATGAACGACCAGGTCTACCACCTCGTCAAGAACACGCCCAAGGTCACCGGCTTCCTCGGCCCCGGCGGCAAGCCCCAGCCGATCCCGGACGCCCAGGCCGCGCGCATGCTCAGTAGCGAGGCCGAAGCCGCCTCCGCGCCCAAGCAGAAGATCAGCGTCGACTATGAGATCGGCGACAGCGTCAAGGTCCTCGACGGCCCGTTCGCGAGCTTCAACGGGGTTGTGGAAGAGCTCGACTTCGACCGCGGCCGGGTGAAGGTGTCGGTGAGCATCTTCGGCCGCGCGACGCCCGTGGAATTGGAGTTCGAGCAGGTCGAACGCGTCAAGTAAGGCGGTTCAGCCGCCTGCCGGCTGCACCGCCCGCACCTCGGCAAGCCGTCCGATCTCCAGCGCCTCCACCGTGGTGCCGACGCCGAGTTTGTCGAGCATGCGCGCCCGGTGCATCTCGACCGTCCTCGGGCTGAGGTCGAGATCGCGCGCGATAAGCTTGTTCGAAGCGCCGGAGAGCAGGCGCTCGAGTACGTCGCGCTCGCGCGGGGAGAGCATGGCGACGCGCCGCCGAGCGTCGAGAACGGCCGATTTCGACTTGAGCGTCGCCGCGAAGTCCTCGTCGATGGCGTTTAGCCGCGCCAGCAACTCGTCGGAGAAGAACGGCTTTTCGATGAAGTCGGTCGCCCCCGCCTTGATGCTCCGCACCGCAGTCGCGATCTCGCCGGCGCCGGTCATCATCACCACCGCGAAGCGGTCGAGAGTTTCAGGCTCACGTTCGATCAGGTCGAGACCGCTGCCGTCGCCGAGGTTGAGGTCCAGGAGCAGGATTCCGGGCTCGAGCTCGTCCAGGCGTTCGGCGAACTCCAGCCCCGACGCGAACCCCTCGGGCGTCCACCCGGCCGATTCGAGAAGGACCATAAGCGACCGCCGGAAGGGCTCGTCGTCGTCGACCACATAGGCGCGGCGCAGCGGGTCCGGGTGCGCCTCCGCAGGGGCATTCACGCGCCTGCACCGGGCAGATACGGTAGGATTACTGTAGGTAGTGTACCGATATCGCCGCTCCGGATGTTTTGCCCGAAATGGCCTCCGCCGAATGTGGATTGGAGGACAAGGTGAACCAAGCTGCACTCAAGGAAGTCGACCCGTGGAAGGCTGCCGGCGCTCCCGCGACGGCCGGCAGCCCGAACGCAATCCTGCCGTTCGTTCGGCCGGACAGCGGCATTAACGGAGAGGTCGTCCGCGGCATTTGCGAGCTTCGCCGGAACCGCAACGAAGCCTTTCCCGGCAAGCTGTTCAGCGATCCCACCTGGGACATCATGCTGCAGCTCTACGCCGCTCATCTCGATTCGCTGCGGATCAGCATCGGCCGCCTGACCAGGCTCTGCGGGGTTCCGGCGACCACGGTCCTGCGGCGGCTGGGGGCGCTCGAGGATCGCGAGCTGGTGACCCGCACCGTCGACCGGTTCGATGCTAGGCGCGTTTACGTCGCGCTGAGTCCGATGGGCACTCACGCGATGGACGAGTGCTTCAGCGCATCCGGCCTTCGCGCGGCGCTGCTCTAGCTTCGGGAGGCGAGGATGACCATGACCGACCGAGACTACTGGCTGCAGCGCTACGCGACGGCCATCGAAAACGCCCTCGACGCGCCGGGCGAGCGGTCCCGCGCCGCTTATCTCGAGCTCGCGCATCACTATTGGTCGATGCAACAGATGGTGAGCGGCCAGCCCGCCGCGCCGCCGACGGCGGCCCGCCGGCAGAACGCGGACTCGCCGGTCATGCGATGGGCCGCGTGAATGACGCTGCTCGGGGGCAAATGCGTGTACTTGATCGACGATGACAAAGGCGTGCGCGATTCTACCGCATTCCTGCTGTCGACGCTTGGCTATGGGTGCGTGACGTTCGCCGCGCCCGCGGCCTTCCTCGACGCCTGCGAGACACTGGCGCCGGGGTGCGTGCTGACCGACTTGCGGATGCCCGGCATGGATGGGTTCGAGCTTGCGGCGGCGCTTCGCGACCGCGGCGTCACCTGGCCGATGCTGATGATGACCAGCGAGAACGGGGACGACGTCGGGCGCCACGCCAGCAACGCGGGCTTCCTCGCGGTGCTGCGCAAGCCGATGGACCCTGACGGGCTCGAAAACGCGATTGCCGGGGCGTTCGAGGCGCTCGGGAGCTGACATCAGGCCGCCCTCGGCAGCCGGAAATAGAAAGAAGCGCCGCCCTCCTCGTTGTTCTTGGCCCACAGCCGCCCGCCGTGCGCCTCGACGATCCGGCGGCTGATCGCCAGCCCGAGCCCGAGGCCGCCGCTCGTCGACTGGAGCTCATTGGAGAACAGCCTGTCGAGCCGCTCGGTGGCGATCCCTCCCGAGCGGTCGCGAACCACGACCGTGCTCCACTCGCCGTCTGCGCGCGCGGCGATCGCGACCTCTGCCGGGGCCGGGCGGGCCGCCTGGCACGCGTTGCGCAGCAGGTTCATCATCACCTGCTCGATCTGGGTCGGGTTGACCTCCACCTCGTCGCATTCGGCGGCAATGTCGGTGCGGATGGTCGCGTCCGCGCATGAACCCGAGGCCCGCAGCGCGACGCATGCGCGGTCTGCCATCGTCTTCAGCGACGCGCGTTCGCGGCTGACGTTGAGGTTGTTCACCAGGTCGCGCGCGTGGCGGATGATGTCGCTGGTGCGCTGGATCTCGGCCTCCGAGCTGGCGAGCGCCGAGACGACCCCCTCCTTGCCCTCCCCCTCGAGCCGCGCGGTGAGCCGCTTGGTCGCCGCGATGTAATTGCGTGCCGCGGCGAGCGGCTGGTTGAGCTCGTGCGCCAGCGTCGTCGCCATGACTCCGAGCGCGCTCTCCGTATGCGCTCGCTGGAGCTCGGACTGGAGTTGCATTGCCCGCTCCTGCGACGACTTGAGGTGCGCCGCGAACACCAGCATCGCGGCGCCGGAGACGATGAACACGACCAGGCTCGCGAGGCTCTCCGGCGGAATCGCTGCCCAGTCACCAGGATGGACGAAGGCGACGAGGCCGACGACGAGGCTCAGCACGATCGCGAACAGCCCCGGCCTCACGCCGTAGCGACCGGCGGCAATCACGATCGCCACCGTGAACAGCAGCCACGGCGAACGGTGCGCCATGACCGGGCTGAGGCCCAGCCGGATCAGATACGCGATGAGGACGAAAACAGCCGCCGAAAAGTATGGGTGGTCAGTGTCCTTCAAAGCAGCTGCACGGCCTCCCTTCACTCGAACGCACCTGGGGGCACAGCAGCCCGGCGCGTTCCAACGCACGATGTCGAAAGCCCGGCCTCGAGTGCATTTGGAGCACCCCGCGATGGTGGACCGAGCAATCGCATCTAAGGCCGGGTCGGCCGCGCCTGTCAACCGCTGGAGCCGGCTGGCGGGTCAGCCCCTCTCCCCTTCCGCGGGAGAGAACCTTGGAATGCGCTTAGCGCCTTCGCGTAAAATCCCCTTCTCTTCACTTTCCTGCAGCACTCGTGTACGGGCGCCGCTCCAGCGAAATCTGGGACCATCCGCGGGAGAGCGCTTCGGCGTTCGCTTGGACCGCTTAACTTGAACGGGTTGGCCGCGCCCTCGGGCGCCGTCGCCCAGTGACAGAGTGAGACCATGGCAAAGAAAATCACCGGCTACATCAAGCTGCAGGTGCCCGCGGGCACCGCCAACCCGGCGCCGCCGATCGGCCCGGCGCTCGGCCAGCGCGGCGTCAACATCATGGAATTCTGCAAGGCGTTCAACGCCGCCACGCAGGAGCTCGAGAAGGGCGCGCCGATCCCGACCGTGATCACGGTCTATGCCGACCGCAGCTTCTCCTTCACCACCAAGACCCCGCCCGCGACCTTCCTGTTGAAGAAGGCGGCGAAGCTCAAGTCGGGCTCGGCCGAGCCGGGCAAGGTCAGCGCCGGCACCATCCGCCGCTCGCAGCTGCGCGACATCGCCGAGGTGAAGATGAAGGACCTCAACGCCAACGACCTCGACGCCGCGGCGAAGATCATCGAAGGCTCCGCCCGCGCGATGGGCCTTTCCGTGGTGGAGGGCTGAACATGGCGAAGCTTAGCAAGCGGCAGAAGGCGCTTTCCGCGGTCGATCGCGAGAAGTTCTACGGCGTCGATGAGGCGCTTTCGCTGGTCAAGGCCAACGCCACCGCGAAGTTCGACGAGACGGTCGAGGTCGCCTTGAACCTCGGCGTCGACCCGCGCCACGCCGACCAGATGGTGAGAGGCGTGGTCAATCTGCCAAAAGGCACCGGCAAATCCGTCCGCGTCGCGGTATTCGCCAAGGGCGGGAAGGCCGACGAGGCGACGGCCGCGGGGGCTGACGTGGTTGGCGCCGAGGACTTGATGGAGCGCATCCAGGGCGGGCAGATCGACTTCGACCGCGTGATCGCGACGCCTGACATGATGGGCATCGTCGGCCGGCTCGGAAAAGTGCTCGGCCCCAAGGGGCTGATGCCGAACCCCAAGCTCGGCACCGTGACGATGGACGTCGCGAAGGCGGTCAACGATGCCAAGTCCGGGCAGGTTGAGTTCCGCGTGGAAAAAGCGGGCATCGTCCACGCCGGGATCGGCAAGGCCAGCTTCTCGGAAGCCGACCTCGCCGAGAACTTCCGCGCGTTCATGGATGCGATCGTCCGCAACAAGCCGTCGGGCGCCAAGGGCAAGTTCGTCAAGAAGGTGTCGGTGACCTCGAGCATGGGCCCGGGCGTCAAGGTTGCGCTCGACGAGATCGCGGGCGCGTAACGCTTGCCGCAACGCAACCGGGCGGTTGCGCGGCATTCGCATTTTCTGAGGCCGGAAGGCGCCAAAACGGCGCTTTCCGGCCATTTCGTTGGCGCAGCAGCATTTTGCCGCGGCGCAGCACCAAATGAACTGTGTCCTCCCGGCAACAGTTTGGCGCAACCTTGGCGGCAGGCCCCGCTTTCATGAAACATATTCCCGATGCACATGTTCGGGCCGCAGGGCATCCAACAGAAAGAGGGCAAACCCTATGCGCAAATATCTTCTTGCGGGCGCCGCCGCGTTTATCATGGCGACGCCGGCCGCAGCGACAACCGACAACGCCGGTTACGTAGGCGTCGAAGGCGGCATCCTGTTCCCGCAATCGCAGGACATCGATGGCCAGGTGGTCTTCACCTCGACCGGCCCAGTCGCCTTCACGCGCGACGATCTCGGCAGCTACCGGTACAAGAAGGGCCTCGATCTCGACTTCATCGGCGGCTACGATTTCGGCATGTTCCGGGTCGAGGGCGAGCTCGGCTACAAACACGCCAAGGCTAAGGACTTCAACCCCGGTGAAACGATCGTCACCGCGATCAACACCGGCGCCGGAACGACCTTCACGACGACCAGCGACTTCGACCTCAACGACTCCGTGAGTGTCTATTCGGCGATGGTCAACGGGTTGCTCGACTTCGGCGGCAATGGCAGCCTCGGCGGCTATGCGGGCGCCGGCGTCGGCTATGCGAACGTCAAGCAGTTCGGCGACAGCAAGGGCAAGCTCGCGTGGCAGCTGCTCGCGGGCGTCTACATGCCGGTCAGCGAGAACATCGATATCGGGCTGAAGTATCGCTACTTCCGTGCTGGATCGAACGGTGCGTCGCACACCACCGCGTTCACGCCTGGAACGACGACCTGCGGCCCGGTTGGCGACACGTTCGCCTGTTCCGCCGGCGCAGTGACCTTCTTCAACGACAGCAAGTTCACCTCGAACAGCCTGCTGGCGAGCCTGGTCTACAACTTCGGCGCGGCTGCTGCGCCGCCGCCGCCGCCTCCGCCCCCGCCGCCTCCGCCGCCGCCCGCGGCTCCGGCGACGCAGACCTGCCCCGACGGATCGGTGATCCTGGCGACGAGCGTGTGCCCGGCGCCGCCTCCGCCGCCGCCGCCGGCTCCGGTCGAGCGCGGAGAGCGCGGACTCTAGGTACCCCTTCCTCTCGAACAGGGGAGCGAGAAGGCCCGGGCGAGCAGAAGCTCGTCCGGGCCTTTTTCCGTTGGCGATCGGGCAATGTTTCGGGCGGGCGCCACAGGGTTGATCCCGCAGCGAATTGCGCTATAGGCGCGCCTTCGCTCCGGAGTGTGATCCGGGGCAGCCGTCCGAGACAGCTGCCGGGGCTCGCCCCTTAATCTGCGGCCTAGACGGGGACAGGAATCATTCGGAGCGCGCCAGCGCTTCGTCGTGCGTTGCACTGCAGCGCCGCCGATCCCAACCCGACGGACATCGAGTGCTCAGGCTCGCCTGGGCTTTTGTTGAACCTCGGCCGAGGCTCGCTTCGGCCGAAACACGGAGTTGGCATGGATCGATCGCAAAAATCCGATCTGGTCGACGAGCTGAAGCGGGTCTTCACCGAGACCAGCGTGGTGGTCATCACCCGCAACCACGGTCTCACGGTCGCGCAGTCCACGGACTTGCGCCTGAAGATGCGCGACGCCGGCGCCCAGTTCAAAGTTGCGAAGAACAGCCTTGCCCTGATTGCGCTCGAGGACACGCGCTACAAGCCGATCGGCGACCTTCTCAAGGGCCCGACCGCGCTTGCGACGTCCGGAGACCCCGTCGCGGCCGCCAAGGTGGCGGTCGATTTCGCCAAGACGCACGACAAGTTCGAGATCGTCGGCGGCGCGATGGGCGACACGGTCCTCGACGTGAACGGGATCAAGGCGCTTGCCGAGCTTCCCTCGCTCGACCAACTGCGCGCGACCATCGTGGGCCTCATCCAGGCGCCCGCGACCAAGATCGCCCGCACGGTCAGCGAACCGGGAGCCCAGCTGGCACGGATCTTCAGCGCTTACGCGGCCAAGGAAGCCGCATAAACGACACCTTTTCATCAACGCACGACAATCAGGGGCTTGGCCCCACCAGGGAGTATCAAATGGCTGACATCAATGCGCTGGTTGACCAGCTTTCCGAACTGACGGTCCTCGAGGCGGCGGATCTCGCCAAGGCGCTCGAGGAGAAGTGGGGCGTCTCGGCCGCGGCTGCGGTCGCAGTTGCCGGCCCTGCCGGCGGCGGCGCCGCTGCGGCTCCGGCCGAGGAAGAGAAGACCGAGTTCGACGTCATCCTGACGGGCGACGGCGGCAAGAAGATCAACGTGATCAAGGAAGTCCGCGCGATCACCGGCCTTGGCCTCGGCGAGGCGAAGGCGCTGGTCGAGGGCGCTCCCAAGCCGGTCAAGGAAGGCATCGGCAAGGACGAGGCCGAGAAGATCAAGAAGCAGATCGAGGACGCCGGCGGCACCGTCGAGCTGAAGTAACCGAGGGGCCCGCAAGGGCTGCGTAGAGTTATCCCGGCGAAAGCCGGGATCCATCTGCGAAGAAGGGGCGGTCCCACCCGGGGCCGCCCTTTTCTCATGCGCTCATTTGTTCGTGCGGGCGCGGTCTTCCTGGGGGACTCCGTCGCCGCGCGTCGAATCGTTCTGGACGTCGCCGACGACGGTGTTCTCGCCGGCGATCTCCTCCGGGTCCTCGCCGGTCGCGAAGGCGCCCTTCGACTGGCCGATGTCCGGATTCCGCTCGAGGTCGTCGGGTCCGACCTTGTCTTTCGTCAGCTCCTTGTTCGTGCTCATGGCTCATCCTTCCCCTGAACAAACGCGGCGGACTCCCCGCTTGTTGAGCGAGCGGTCGCGCGAGCGGCCCGCTCCGGCGCGTGGCGGCTTTCCATTTGGCGCCAGCGCCTCGCTGGACTATTCGTGCCCGCCATGGAGCTTGCACGGCCTCTCGTGAAATTGCCGATCCGCTTCGATGCAGAGACGCTCGAACGCGAAGTGCGTGCGCTGCCCGAATCCGCCTGGGTGCCACACCCCACCGGCTATGTCGGCAACGAGGCGGTGCGGCTGATCACACCCGGTGGCGAGCCGACCGACGACCTCAAGGGGATGATGGGGCCGACCGAGCAACTCCTCGCCTGCCCGTACATCATGGAAGCCATGGCCTCGATCGGCGCGGTGTGGGGCCGCAGCCGGCTGATGGGCCTGGGTCCCGGCGCCGACGTGCCGCTGCACGTCGACAGTCATTACTACTGGCGCACCCACTGGCGGATCCATATCCCGGTGATCACCAACCCCGGGGTGACCTTCACCTGCGGCGGCGAGACCGTCCATATGGACCCCGGCGAATGCTGGGTGTTCGACTCCTTCCGGGTCCACGGCGTCCACAACGGCGGCACCGAGCAGCGCATCCACCTCGTGCTCGACACCGTCGCCGGCGGGCGCCTGCGCCAATTGATCGAAGCGGGCGAACGCGGCGATGCGGAGGAGGAATTCGTCAGGCCGGGGACGAACCGAGGCGACCGTCTGACCTACGAGCGCGTGAACAGTCCGCGGGTGATGTCGCCTTGGGAAATCCGCGCCCATGTCGCCTATCTCGCTCAGCACGCAGTGCCGCACCCGCTGCTTGGCCCGGTGCTGAAGCGCGTCGACGACTTCATCGAGGATTGGGCGGGCGTCTGGGCGCAGCACGAGACCGACGAAACCGGATGGGCCGATTACCTCGCGCTGCGCGAAGGCCTGCTGGGCGATCTCACGGCGATGCGCGGCTCATCGGTGCTGCTGAAGAACACGCTGCCGCTTTACATGGGCCTGGACCAGATGGTCCTTCACAACCTTTTCGCGGATCCTTCCGCGGTGCTCGCGAAAGCGGCGAACGAGCCGCGGCAGCAGCGGCTCGCGTCCTAGTCGACGTTCTTCAGGAACGCGTCGATCGCGGCGGTTGCTTCCGGCTCGTCGAGCATCGGCGCGTGACCCACGCCGGGCACCGTCACCGACTTCATGTCGGGCACCGCCTCGTGCATCCGCCGCAGCGCCTCCGCTCCGAGCAAGTCGCTGAGCTCTCCGCGCACGACCAGCAGCGGCTTTTGCCCAAGCGCTTCGAACAGCGGCCACATGTCGACGCCCGGGCTCGGCCCCCGGGCCTCGAACGGCAGTGCGATGGCCATGTCATAGTCGAAGACGATTGCGCCGTTCTCCTCACGGCACACGCGGCGCGCCATCTTGACCCAATCGGCGTGGTTGTGGCTGGCCGGGACATTACGGTTGTTGATCGCAATCGCCTCCGCGGCCTCGTCCCAGCTCGCGAACCGCGCGCCGTTGCCGACATAGGATTTGATCCG
>DASSOE010000156.1:0-8293 GCA_035700945.1 Sphingomicrobium sp.
GCCGCCGCTCGTCCCGTCCAGCTTGTACACGTCGTCGGCGAAGGCGATCGTCTCGCCGTCCGGGCGCGCGGTCAGATAGCTGATGTAGATCGGCACGCCTTCCTTGCCGATGCGGACGTTCTCCTCGGCGTCGCCGCCCGGTACCGGCGGCGGGCCGCCGAACAGCCACTCGGCCAGCGCCGGCGGCCGCTCGACGCGGACGCAGCCGAGGCTGAGGTTGCGCTTTGATTTGTCGAACAGGTCCTTGTGCGGCGTGTCGTGGAGGAAGATGCCGTAATCGTTGACGAAGCCGAACTTCATCTTGCCCATCATGTTGTGGGGGCCGGTGAGCTGGCGGATGTGGGCTTCGACCTTGCCGGCCGCGACCGCCTTCCAGTCGATCGTCTCGGGATCGACCGGCACTTCCTTGTCGCCGCCGAACGCCTCGACGGTCTCGTAGCGGGCAGCTTTCAGATATTTAACGCCGCGCTTGAGGACGATCGGCGCGACCTTCCGCTTCGTCACGTCCTGCGGGATGTGCCAATAGGGGTTGAAGGTCACGTACCAGATTTTTCCGGCGAGCAGCGGTGTCGCGAAATCCGGCTTGCCGACGATCACCTTCATCCTGTCAACGACATTGCCGTTCTCGAGCATCATCAGCTCGGCATTGGCGGCATCGACGACGATCGCGCGGCCGCTGCCAGGGACCAGCCGAAGCCGGTCGAGCGTGGCGGTGACGTGCGGGTCCGACTGCTGCCCGCTTGCGATCGCGTCAGCGCGGAGCCTCGCGTAGAAGCTGTTGACGTTCGACACCGCGTCGAGGTGCGCGGCTAGCGAGGGCGCGGCGAGCGCATCGGAGAGGATTTCCCGCGCCGAGGGCGGCTTGAGCTGGAGCGTCGGGTCGCCGAAGCTGATGCCTTCGACCGGCCGCTTGAGCGCCTGGACGTAGCGCACCCAGGCGGTTGAAATGATCTGGTCGTCGGCCGGCGTCCCGCTCGCGACCGCGGTCTCGACCGAGGCGGCGAGCGCGGGTCCTTCTGCGAGCCCGTCAATCGGCGCGCGCCTGAGGATCTCGATCAGCTTTGCTGCCGCCGCGCGGCTCTCCGGGCTGCGCAGCCAGATGAGATTGCCGGGGCGCGCGGCATAGAAAGGCGCGACATTGCCATCCGCAGCGGGGGCAGGGGCGAGGGCAGGGGCGAGGGTTGGAGCGGGCGCGTTGACCGGCGCCGCGGGCGCGACGTCTGCTTCCTGCGCCTGGACCGGAACGGCGAACGCTGCCGCCGACGCCAACAACACACCCCACCGCATCACAGTCCCCTGCTCCAATGAATTTCCCGGACTTTCCATGGATTAGCCTAACAAGTCCTTGCGTGGGAGGGCCTTTCGAAAGTTTTGACGGGAATCACGGCGCCCGCGCGGGGGCTCTTTACGAAGAGGCGCACCGCGAGGATGTTGCAGCGAGAGGGGACTCGTCATGTTCAGCCGCCTGCTCGTCGCGTTCGCCGTCGCCGCTTTTCCATGTGGCGCCGCAAGCGCGCAGCCGAAGTTCGACCATCCCGCCAGCCACGAGCCCGACCGCGTCAAGGTCACGTTGAGCGATGATCAGGCGCGCAGGTTCATGGACGATTTCGCGCGCTGTGTCGCCAGCCGCCAGAGTGCCAGGGCGGCAGCGGCGCTGGCGCTGCCTTACGGCAGTTCGCAGCAGCAGAAGGCCGCCTCCGCGCTCGCTGGCCGCCACAGCGACTGCATCGGCCCCTATTCGGGCACACTGCAGCTCAGTTTCGACGCTCCGTCGCTCGCGGCCGGGATGGCCGAATATTTTCTCGCCAACCGCGGCGAGATCGCCGAACAGCGCCGCCGTGACCCGCGCTCCTTCACGCGCATGCAGCCGACCGCATTGGAGAGCTTCGGCGAGTGCGTGGTCGCGCAGAATCCCGCCGCGGTCGAAGCTCTGGTGAAATCCGACGTCGCGTCGAGCGCCGAGAGCGCGGCCGGCGATGCGCTTGCATATCAGCTCGCCCAGTGCATCAGCGAAGGCCAGACGCTCGCGCTCGACCGGGCCGCGCTTCGCCAACTCCTCGCGGTCACCCTCTACAAGCATGTCGCCATGCCGGCGCCGGCGCAGCCTTAAAGCCGCGCGATTTCACGGTTGAGTGAATCATGAAGTTGGCCGCAGCTCATGCCGCGGCTTCAGCAGGTCGGACGTTCGCAGAGCGCTCTACTTCACTCGCGACTGGATTTGCCCCGCTCTTGGTTTCGAGCCGGTGACCAGCCGAAGCTCCGTTTCCAGCTGTGCGACGAGGTCGCCGACCATTTCGCCGTGCGGCTGTCCGTTGCCGCCGCGGCCATGGTCGGCGAGGCGCCGCCAATGCTCGACCGTGTCCTGATGCACCGGGTGGCCCCTGAGGCGCCGCGCACTCGCGATCGCCGCGAGCAGGTTCGAGCGGACGCTTCCTTCAATTCTCATGCGCAACCTCCGCGCCGGTCGGCGCCGCTCACCACATCGGCCCTTTCGGCCGATGTCGCGCGCGCTCGACCTCGTGGTCGATCAGCTTCGACTTCAGCACGGTGCGGATATGCTGCGCGCCGTCGCTGCTCATGCACACGAGGCGGACGCCGCCGTTCGGCAGCCGCTCGACCGCCGACACCCCGACCTTCTCCTTGATGCAGCGGGCGACGATGTCGCCTTCCTTCATCGACAGGAACAGGGTCCGGCTCATGGCTTCGCCGCGCGCCGCGCGGCAGCCACTGCGTCCCTTGCGTTCGAATAGCGGTAACCGCCCCAATGATAGACGTCCGCCGGCACCCGTTCGATGCCGTAGCGGTCGAGCTCGGCCTGATCGACCTCTTCGCGAGCCGCGCTCATTCCGCCTCTCCCGGTGCCCAGTGCCGTTGGCTGGAAGGGTCGATCCGCCGCGCATCGTCGTCGAACTGGTCGGCGACGATCGCGAGCGCCGACGAGCCGCCGGCGGTCCGCGCCCGCCGCGCCAGCCTGCGGCACGATGCAGCCTGCTCGCGCAAATCCTCCGCGGCCTCGCCGCGCGTCGGCTGTTCCATCAGATGGCGCTCGCGGCCGGCCGCGGGCACTTGGCGTCGGCGATTCGGGCGGCATAGCCCTTTGCCAGCGCACAATGCGTACGGCGCGCCTGCTCGCTGTCGGCGTTGTCGGCCATGAACAATGAAATCTGATGACGCTTGTAAAGGTAATTGAGATCCACGCGCAGCTCCATTCAAGTAAGCGGGAGCACGTCGGTCTCTCAGCCGCGCGGGCCTACTGTCGGAACAATCCACGCGATGCACTGCCTTAGCACAGCGGCCCAATTTACCCAATTTAAATATTTATTTTGCCTACACGCTTACATTTCTTGCCTGCGCTTCACATATCCCGCCCGCTACTAGTCGCAAAATGACGGTTTCTGGCGCTTTGCGGCTCCTTTTTCCTTCTCTTGTCGCCTCCTAGCAGGAACGGGCCGGCAATCTCGGCGGCCCGCGCAGAAGGACTAATGACATGCCAATCGGCACTGTAAAATTTTTCAACGAAAACAAGGGCTACGGCTTCATCCAGCCCGACGATGGCGGCAATGACGCGTTCGTTCACATGACCGCCGTCGAGCGGGCCGGCATGCGCAGCCTGCGCCAGGACCAGCGCCTGTCGTACGAGCTCGAGGAGGACCGCCGCGGCAAGATGAGCGCGGTGAACCTCAAGCCGGCCGAAGAGACCGCCCAGGTGGCCCCGGCGACCGGCGCGGCCGAGTAACACCGGCCGCTTCCGATCCAACGAGGCAGCAACCTCATTTTCTTCCTCGCCCGGGCCGAACAGGCGCGAGACGAGGCGGAAGCGGCAATGCTCGAGCACGTGCGCGAGCGTTGCCGCCGCTCCGAAGCCGCATGGACTGCGCTCGCCGACAAGGCGCGCCTGAGCCAGCGGCTGCGGAGCGAGGAACAGGAAAGAAAGGCGGCTTCGGCCGCTGCAACGAATGATGAAATCACGACCGAACAAGACGGACTCGGAGGTCCGCACGCGCTCCAGGACGGCGAAACCGCGCCTGCCTGATATCCTCAAGGCCCCGTTCTGCCCCGTCGCTTATGCGGCCGCGCTTGAGGTCCTCGGCTAACGGCGGCTACCTGCCGCCGCCCACATCTGGCTTCGCGTGAAGCTCGAAGCTTGCTCCTCAACCCCCTCTAAGCTAAGGGCGCGGCCGTCCGGCGGGCGCTATCCCCTCTGGACAGCCCGTCTCCTTGGCGAGCGCGTACGGCGACCGGACGAACCGGCGCCGTCACGCGCTTTTTCGCGTCGGGCTGTCCGCTTGGGAACCGCGCCCGATGGACGCCGTCAGCGCATGGTGTTCTGGCGGCAGTGCAAGAAACCAGGTCCGCATGTGAAGCCCCGCCACGGTGGCGCGGCACGCGGCAGGCCCGATGAAGACCGAGAGACACTCTTTTTATGGCGACCACGACATTCCCGACCCGCGACGATTTCGCGGCCCTGCTCAACGAAAGCCTCGGCGGCGAGAACGAAGCCTTCGAAGGCAAGGTGGTGAAGGGCACCGTCACCGGCATCGAGAATGACATGGCCGTGATCGACGTCGGCCTGAAGAGCGAGGGCCGGGTGCCGCTGCGCGAGTTCGCAGCGCCGGGCCAGCGCGCCGATTTGAAGATCGGTGACGAGGTCGAGGTCTATGTCGACCGCGTCGAGAATAGCGCCGGCGAGGCGATGCTGTCGCGCGACCGCGCACGCCGCGAAGCCGCATGGGACAAGCTCGAGAAGGAGTTCGAGGCCGGCAACCGCGTCGAGGGCATCATCTTCGGCCGGGTCAAGGGCGGCTTCACCGTCGATCTCGGCGGCGCCGTCGCTTTCCTGCCCGGCTCGCAGGTCGACATTCGCCCGGTGCGCGACGTCGGGCCGCTGATGGACCTGCCGCAGCCGTTCCAGATCCTGAAAATGGACCGCCGCCGCGGCAATATCGTCGTGTCGCGCCGCGCGATCCTCGAGGAGACCCGCGCCGAGCAACGCAGCGGGCTCATTCAGTCGCTGCACGAGGGCCAGGTGATCGAGGGCGTGGTCAAGAACATCACCGACTACGGCGCGTTCGTCGATCTGGGCGGGATCGACGGCCTGCTCCACGTCACCGACGTCTCCTACAAGCGTGTCAACCACCCGTCCGAGGTGCTCGGCATCGGTGACACGGTGAAGGTGCAGATCATCCGCATCAACCGTGAAACGCAGCGCATCTCGCTCGGCATGAAGCAGCTCGAGAGCGATCCGTGGGAGGGCGCGACGGCCAAATATCCGGTCGGCGGCGTGTTCCGCGGGCGAGTCACCAACATCACTGAATATGGCGCCTTCGTCGAGCTCGAGCCTGGCATCGAGGGTCTCGTCCACGTCTCCGAGATGAGCTGGACCAAGAAGAACGTGCACCCGGGCAAGATCGTCAGCACCTCGCAGGAAGTCGACGTGAAGGTGCTCGAGGTCGACGAGGAAAAGCGCCGCATTTCGCTCGGCCTCAAGCAGGCGCAGGCCAACCCCTGGGAGGCTTTCGCCGAAGCGCATCCGGTCGGCTCGGTGGTCGAGGGCGAGGTCAAGAACGCGACCGAGTTCGGGCTGTTCATCGGCCTCGACGGCGATGTCGACGGAATGGTCCACATGTCGGACATCGCCTGGGGCGTGTCGGGCGAGGACGCGCTGGCGCTCCACCGCAAGGGTGAGACGGTGAAGGCGCAGGTGCTCGACGTCGATGTCGAGAAGGAGCGGATCTCGCTCGGCATGAAGCAGCTCGAGGGTGGCGGCGCGGGTGCCGGCGCAGGTGCTGGTGCTGGTGCTGGTGCCGGGACCCGGACCGCCGCGGCCGGCGGGGTCAAGAAGGGCGATGTCGTCACGGTGACCGTCCGCGCCATCCAGGATGCCGGGCTCGATGTTCAGGTCGGCGACGACGGGGCGATCGGCTTCGCCAAGCGCGGCGATCTCGGTCGCGACCGCGACGAGCAGCGCGCTGAGCGCTTCCAGGTCGGGCAGAAGTTCGACGCGATGGTCGTCGGCTTCGACCGCTCGAAGAAGCCCAACTTCTCGATCAAGGCGATGCAGATCGCCGAGGAGAAGCAGGCGGTCGCGCAGTACGGCAGCTCCGATTCCGGAGCGAGCCTCGGCGACATCCTCGGCCAGGCGCTCAAGGAAGCCCAGGAATCGAAGACGAAGAAATCGAAAAAGTAGGCGAAAATCGCGCGGGCGCTCCATTGCGGGGCGCCCGCGTAAGCGCGGGGTAAATCCTTCTTGCGCGAGACAAACTTTCCTGACAGCCTTAGGAGAAATGGTCCCTACAGGGGGCGGGACCGATTCTCCGTTGCGGGGTGCCGATGATCCGTTCCGAGCTGGTGCAGAAGCTTTGCACCGATTTTCCCGACCTGACCCAGCGCGAGGTCGAAGGCGTGGTCAGCGCCATCTTCGACTCCATCACCGACCAGCTCGCCGGTGGCGGCCGCGTCGAGCTGCGCGGTTTCGGCGCTTTCTCGACGCGCCAGCGCGACGGCCGGGTGGGCCGCAACCCGCGCACCGGCGAGGCGGTTTCCGTCGACGCCAAGCGCGTGCCCTATTTCAAGCCGGGCAAGGAAATGCGCGAGCGCTTAAACCTCAAGGAAGTGACCGCGGAATAGCCCGGCAGCTTTCTACCGTCGCCGGGCCGAAGGAGCGGACGTGGCGGAACGGTAGACGCTGGGGACTTAAAATCCTCTTCCCGTGAAGGGAGTGCGGGTTCAAATCCCGCCGTCCGCACCATCGCTGCCCCTAGCCGATGCTGATCGGGAAAGCCGCGGTCCGAATGTCACGAGGGGCGCAGGAGGATTTCGGGAGAACATCCGAGTTCGAGCGTGGTCTGCCGCGTGCACCAATCCCTGGATTACTCTACCCAGGACAGCAATTTATTAAGCGTTCCTGCGTTAGCAGCGCGGCATGTCCAGTAGCGGACCGAAGCCCGGCAGTTCGGGGCTGCTCAGTGCACGCCGCGATGCCATGGTGCTTGCCGTCCTCATCACGGCCGTCCTGCTGCTCATCTGGAACGGCAGCGCCTTCTTCAATCATTTGCGGATCGAGGGCAGCGCCTTTGCCGGCGACGTGCGCGTTGCAAGCACCGCGCTGACGCTCAACGTCGCGCTGATCCTGTTCGGCTGGCGCCGCTACATCGACCTTCAACACGAAGCCGAGGTCCGGGCCGAGCAGGAGCAGCGCGCGGCGCTGCTTGCGACGACCGACCCTGCCACTGGGCTGTACAACCGCAAGGGTTTTGCCGATCGCGCGGCGCAGCTGTGCCAGGAGGCTGGAGGGCGCCGCGATAATCTCGTCATCATCAGCTTCCAGGTCCATCGCTTCAAGGCGGTGAACGACCAGCATGGCTACGAAGCCGGCGAATGGCTCCTGAGGTCGATTGCCGACGCGCTGCGGGGCGAGCTCGGCGACGGTGCGGTGATCGCGCGGCTCAGCGGCGACGAATTCGCGGTTGCGCTGGCATTGGGTGAAGCGGGCACGCAGGCCGCCGAGGAACTCGCCGATCAGGTGCTGCGGATGGTTTCCCGTCCGGTTCTCCTCAACGACCGCATCATCCAGGTCGGAGCTTTTGCCGGGATTGCCTCCGCCCCCGCCGCCGACGCCCGCATTCCCGACGTTCTGCGCCGGGCGGACATCGCGATGGACCGCGCCCGCAGCGGCCGCGTCGCCCGCCCCGTCTGGTTTGATGCCGGAATGGAGCGCGCGCTGATCGCTCACGGCGAGATCGAGCAGGGCATCCGCTACGGCCTCGAACACGGGCAGTTCGTTTCCTATTTCGAACCGCAGGTCGACCTCGCCAGCGGCGAGATCGTCGGTTTCGAAGTACTCGCGCGATGGAATCACCCGCTCTCGGGCGTGATCGGCCCCGACGTCTTCATTCCCGTCGCCGAGGAGATCGGCCTGATCGGCCGCCTTTCCGAGCAGGTGATTTCGGAAGCGCTGCGCGAAGCGGCGCAATGGGATCCGGCGCTCAAGATTTCGGTCAACATCTCGCCCTCGCAGCTCGCGGACGGCTGGCTCGCCGAGCGCATCGTCCGCATCCTGTCGGAGACGGGCTTTCCCGCAGAGCGGCTTGTCATCGAGATCACGGAGAGCTCGCTATTCGCGGACATGGACCTGGCCCGTTCGATCGTGACCAGCCTCAAGAACCAGGGCGTGCGGCTCGCGCTCGACGATTTCGGCACGGGCTTCTCGTCGCTCGCGCACATCCGCTCGCTTCCGTTCGACATCATCAAGATCGACCGCAGCTTCGTGACGAACGTCAGCGAGAAGCGCGAA
>DASSOE010000157.1:0-23084 GCA_035700945.1 Sphingomicrobium sp.
GGCATGAACATCGCCCACGCGCTGACCGCGCTCGGCTTCACGCCGTCGAACAAGGAAGCCAAGCGCAAGGTCGCCGAGGGCGCGGTCCGCCTCGACGACGTGACCGTGAACGATCCGGCGCTGATCCTCACGCCTGCGGACGAGCCGCTGAAGCTCAGCCTCGGCAAGAAGCGGCACGGCCTGCTGGTCCGCTGATTCGTCATCCCGGCCTTGAGCCGGGACCCGCCTTTCCTCGCACGCAGCCAAAAGGCAGGCAGGTGCCGGATCAAGTCCGGCATGACGGGGTTGGGCTTACCCGCTCCTGATTAAATCCACCGCCTGATCACGTTCGAAGAGGTAGAGGCAAATGCGCGCCGCTTGCCCGCGCGGGCCTTTGAGGCCGCCGTCGCGGTCGAGGAGGAGCATGGCGTCGCTCTGCGCGATCGGTGCGAGTTCCGCGACATCCTCCGGCGTGGCGACGCGGAACGCCTCTTCGCCCGACTGGCGGGTGCCGAGGATCTCGCCGGGGCCGCGCAGGCGCAGATCCTCCTCGGCGATGCGGAAGCCGTCGCTGGTCTCGCGCATGAGGCTGAGACGAGCGCGGCCAACCTCCGTGAGGTTCTGGCCGCGGATCAGCAGGCAGGTGCTCTTGCCGGTGCCGCGTCCGACGCGCCCGCGCAGCTGGTGGAGCTGGGCGAGGCCGAACCGCTCCGCCCCCTCGACGATTATCAGCGTCGCATTGGGCACGTCGACGCCGACCTCGATCACCGTCGTTGCGACGAGCAGAGCGAGCTCACCGGACGCGAAGCGCCCCATGACGGCATCCTTGTCCGCGCCTTTCATCCGCCCGTGAACAAGGCCGACCTTGTCGTCGCCGAAACGGAGCTTGAGGATGCGTGCCCGCTCCTCGGCCGCCGCTGCATCGCTCTTCTCGCTTTCCTCCACCAGCGGGCACACCCAATAGGCCTGACCGCCGCCGCTGATGTGGCGGCCCAGCCCGTTGATCACGTCGGGCAGCTTCTCCTCGCTGATCACGCGCGTCTCGACCGGCGTCCGGCCCGGCGGCATCTCGTCGATCCGGCTGACGTCCATCTCGCCATATTGGGTGAGCGTAAGCGTCCGCGGGATCGGCGTCGCCGTCATCACCAGCAGGTGCGGCGGATGCTCGGCCTTGGATGCGAGCAGGAGGCGCTGCGAGACTCCGAAGCGGTGCTGCTCGTCGATGACGGCGAGCCCGAGGTTCTTGTAGGCGACCTTCTCCTGGAAGATTGCGTGGGTGCCGACCAGCACGTCGATCGACCCGTCGGCGAGCCCCATCAGCACGCTGTCGCGCGCGCGGCCTTTCTCGCGCCCGGTGAGGATGGCGACGCGCACGCCGATGCTGTCGAGTTGCTTGAGCAACGTCGCATGGTGCTGGCGGGCGAGGATTTCGGTCGGCGCGAGCAACGCCGCCTGGGCGCCGCTTTCGACCGCGGTCAGCATCGCTGCCACGGCGACCAAGGTCTTGCCCGAGCCGACGTCGCCCTGGAGCAGCCGCAGCATCGGCGTCATCTGCGCCATGTCGCCGCGGATTTCGCGGATCACGCGTCGCTGGGCGTCGGTGAGCTGGTAAGGGAGCTCGAGCCTGCGGATCAGCTCGCCGGTGCCTGGGAGCGCCGTGGTCCGGTGCCGCCGCTGTGACTGGCGGAGCAGCAGGAGCGCGAGCTGATTGGCGAAGACCTCGTCATAGGCGAGTCGCCGCCGTGCCTCGTCGGCGCCGGGCTCACGATGGACGATCGAGAGCGAAGCGCGCCACGCTCCCCAGGCTTCGCGTGAAAAGAGGCTCGGCTCGATCCACTCGGGCAGCTCGGGGGCGCGCTCCAGCGCCTCGCGGACGAGCTCGCCAAGACGCCGGTTGGTCAGTCCCTCGGTGAGCGGATACACCGGTTCGCGGATCAGCGGCGGCGGGCCCTTGCCCGGTTCGGCCACCTCCGGGTGGATGATCTGCCATTCATCGCCGTATTGCTCGAGCTTGCCGGAGACGATGCGTGTCTCGCCCTTGGGCAGCGACCTTTTCGCCCATCCGGGATTGTTGAAATAGACGAGGCTGATGGTGTTGCCGTCGGCGTCCGAGGCATAGATGCGAGTCGGCCCCCGCCCGGTACGGCTCTCGCGGCTGTCGAACGGCGTCAGCTCCAGGATCACGGTTCGGCCCAGCAGCGACGCGTTCGCGGCCTTGGCTTTGATGCGCTCGATCGACCCGGTCGGCAGGTGAAACAGCAGGTCGACGACGCGTTCGATGCCGAGCTTCTTGAGCTGTTTGGAAACCTGCGGTCCGACACCTTTGAGCGCCTCCACCTCAGTGAACAATGGGTTGAGGATTTCGGGCCGCATGGACGGTTGTTGTCATTGCGAGCGCAGCGAAGCAATCCAGTGCGGCGCGTGGATTCACGCAGCCTGTTCGAGGCCTCGCAATGACGAACCTTCGCTACTACATGCGCGCCATGCCTTCCGACCCGGACCTGAAGCGCCTCCACTGGCGCGCCCATCATCGTGGGACGAAAGAAGCCGACATGCTGATCGGCGGCTTCTTCGACGCGCACGGGGGCACGTGGAATGATGATGAGCGCAAGCTGTTCGAATCCATGCTCGACGAACAGGACGTCGACATCATGGCCTGGGCGCACGGAACCGCTGAGCCGCCGGAGCGGTTCGCCGGTGCGATGATCGCGGCGCTGAGAAAGCTCGACTATATCCAGGTGGCGCGATGAGCGAACCGCTGCAGCGCGTCGTCCGCGCCGAGGAGCCACTCACGCTCGCGGGCGTGCCGACGGGCTTCCTCCCATTGCTCGCCGCCGATCTCGCGCGCGCAGCGCATGGCACTGGCAGCGGCGGACGCGCGGTCGCAATCGTCGCTGACGAAGCGGCGCTGCGCGCGCTTGCCGACACGGTGCCGCTGTTCGCGCCCGAGGTCGAGGTGCTGACCCTGCCCGGCTGGGATTGCCTCCCGTACGACCGCGCCTCCCCGGCCCTGCGCGTGATGGCCGAGCGGCTGGCGACGCTTAGCGCGCTGCAGGTGAAGCGCGACAAGCCCCAGCTGCTAGTCGCGACCGCGAGTGCCGCCACGCAGCGGCTTCTGACCCCGTTCCGCATTCGCCAACTCACCCGCCGCACCGCCGTCGGCGAGCAGATCGAGCGCGAGACACTCGTCGAGCAGCTGAACGCGCTCGGCTACCAACGTGTGGACACCGTCGCGGAGCACGGCGAATATGCGGTCCGCGGATCGCTGATCGACCTTTTCCCGGCGGGCGAGCAACTGGCGCTTCGCCTCGACTTTTTCGGCGACGAGATCGACAGCTTGCGCCGCTTCGACCCGACTGACCAGCGCTCGACCGACAAGGCGCAGGCGTTCACGCTGATGCCGGCGTCCGAGGCGCTGATCGACACCGACAGCATCAAACGCTTCCGCTCGCGCTACCGCGAGAAGTTCGGCGCGGCGGCCACGCAGGACCCGCTCTACCAGGCGGTGTCGGAAGGACGGCGGATGTCGGGCATGGAGCATTGGCTGCCATTGCTCGAGGAGCGACTCGCCACCCTCTTCGACCACCTCGGCGACAACGACCTCGTCATTCGCGACGCGGCGGCGGACCAGGCGGTGGGATCGCGCCGGGAGGCGATCGACGATTATTACGAGAACCGCGTCCGCGCCATGGAGGGTGCGCCGGGCCACTATCGGCCGCTCGAGCCGCACGCGCTCTACCTTTCGAAGAAGGAATGGGAGGAATTCGAGGCCGATCGGCCGATCCATCTCGCATCGCCGTTCCACGAGCCCGAGTCCGAGCGCGTGATCGACTTCGGCGTAGATGCAGCCCGCGACTTCGCGCCGGAGCGCGCGCAACAGGCCAATGTCTACGAAGCGGTAGCGAAGCATGTCGGCGACCTGCGGCGCAGCGGCCACAAGGTGGTGCTCGCGAGCTACACCCGCGGCGCGCGCGAGCGCCTCGCGGGCCTGCTCGAAGACCATGGTCTCAAGGCGCAGAAGCTCGCCGACAGCTGGCAGGAAGCGCTTGGGAGCAAGACGCAGCCTGCGCTGCTCGTCCTCCCGCTCGACCACGGCTTCACCACGCCCGACGTGGCGGTGCTCACCGAGCAGGACATGCTCGGCGACCGGCTCGTCCGCCGCCGCAGGAAGAAGGCGTCCGCGGCTTTCCTGGAGGAGCTGGCGACGCTTTCGTCGGGCGACCTCGTCGTTCACGCCGACCACGGCATCGGCCGCTACGAGGGGCTGACGCAGATTCCCGTCAGCAAGGTGCCGCACGACTGCGTCGCGCTCGAATATGCGCGCGGCGATAGGCTCTACGTCCCGGTCGAGAATATCGAATTGCTCACGCGCTACGGCAGCGAGGGCGAAGGCGTGAGCCTCGACAGCCTTGGCGGAGAGGCATGGCAGCGGCGCAAGGCGCGGATGAAGGAGCGCATCCGCGAAATCGCGGGCGAGCTCATCAAGGTCGCGGCAATGCGCGCGACGCGCCCGGGCGTCATCGCCGAGGCCGACGCGAGCTATCCGGCCTTCGTCGACCGCTTTCCGTACGACGAGACCGATGATCAGGACCGCGCAATCGGCGACGTCCTCCAGGACCTCGAAGCGGGCAAACCGATGGACCGGCTGGTCTGCGGCGACGTCGGCTTCGGCAAGACCGAGGTGGCGCTGCGCGCCGCCTTTGTCATGGCAATGGCGGGCAAGCAGGTCGCCTTGGTCTGTCCGACGACCCTGCTCGCGCGCCAGCACTATGCGAATTTTGTCGAGCGCTTCCACGGCTTCCCGATCGAGATCGGGCGGCTGTCGCGGCTGGTGCCGGCGGCGGAGGCGAAACGCACCAGGGAGAGGCTTGCCGACGGCACGATCGACATCGTCATCGGCACGCATGCCTTGCTTGCAAAATCAGTCAATTTCAAACGCCTGGGGCTCGTCATTGTCGATGAGGAGCAGCATTTCGGAGTCGCCCACAAGGAGCGGCTGAAGGCGCTCAAGAACGACGTCCACGTCCTGACGCTGACCGCCACGCCGATCCCGCGGACGCTGCAGATGGCGATGAGCGGGCTCCGCGAGCTCTCGGTCATCCAGACGCCGCCGGTCGACCGGCTCGCCGTGCGCACCTACGTCACGCCGTTCGACGGCGTCGTCCTTCGCGAGGCGCTGCTGCGCGAGCATTTTCGCGGTGGCCAGAGCTTCTTCGTCGTGCCGCGCGTCGTCGACCTCCCCGACATCGAGGAATGGCTGCGCAGCCAAGTGCCGGAGGTGAAGTTCATCACCGCGCATGGGCAGATGAGCGCGACCGAGGTCGAGGAGCGGATGAGCGCCTTTTATGACCGCAAGTATGACGTGCTGCTGTCGACGACGATCATCGAAAGCGGCCTCGATATTCCCAGCGCGAACACGCTCATCGTCTACCGCTCGGACCGCTTCGGCCTCGCCCAGCTTTATCAGCTCCGCGGCCGCGTCGGGCGCGCCAAGACGCGGGCCTATGCCTATCTCACCATGCCTTCCGGCCGTTCCATCACGGAGGCCGCCCAGAAACGCCTCCAGGTGCTGAGCGAGCTCGACAATCTCGGCGCCGGTTTCCAGCTCGCAAGCCACGACCTCGACATTCGCGGGGCCGGAAACCTGCTCGGCGACGAGCAGTCGGGGCACATCAAGGAGGTCGGGTTCGAGCTCTACCAGTCGATGCTCGAGGACGCGATCCTCGAAGTGAAGGCCGGCGGCGTGGCGCGCCAGGAGGAGTTCTCGCCGCAGATCAGCGTCGATGCGCCGATCATGATCCCCGAGCATTACGTGCCCGACCTCGACCTCCGGATGGGCCTCTACCGCCGCCTCGGCGAGCTCGAGGACCGGCCGGCGATCGATGCCTTCGCCGCCGAGCTGATCGACCGCTTCGGGGCGCTCCCGGAGGAAACCGCCAACCTAATGAAGATCGTCGAGGTGAAGCTCAATTGCCGCGAGGCGATGGTCGCCAAGCTCGACCTCGGCGCCAAGGGGGCGGTGATCACCTTCGCCGAGAGCGGCTTCCCCGATTTGGCCGGATTGCTCGGCTACATAGACCGCCTCAACGGCGCGGCGAAGCTCAGGCCCGACAGCAAGATGACGCTCGCCCGAAACTGGCCGACACCCGAAGCACGGCTCAACGGCGCGCTGCAGCTATCGCGCGGGCTCGCCCGTGTCGCGGCGGCCGGGGAGAAGAAGGAAGCGGCCTAATTGCCCGTCGCAGCGAACCTCGCAAGCTCATCGTGCGTCAGCGGCGGCGCCCCGTAAAACCCCTGATACAAGTCACAGCCCCAGTCTTTGAGCAGCGCCAGCTGCTCGGCCGTTTCCAACCCCTCCGCGACCACCTTCAGTCCGAGCTCGCGCGCAAGGTTGATCAGCGCCTTGACTACGATCCGGTCGCGCTCGCGCTGGACGATCTGCGCAATGAGTCCGCGGTCGATCTTGAGCATGTCGAGCGGCAGCGAAGTCAGATAGGCGAGGCTTGCATAGCCCGTCCCGAAATCGTCGACGGCGATGCTGACGCCCGCGTCACGCAGTGTAGCCAGCCGCGCGGCAACACTCCGGTGATCGCCGAGCAGCGCGCTTTCGGTGATCTCGAGCGTGATGCGCGCCGGATCGATCCCGGCAGCCTCGACCTCGTCAAGCAGCCAGCACTCGTAACCTGCGCGACTGATGTCCGCCGGAAGCAGGTTGATGGAGATCTTCAGCCCCTTGAGCGCGCCCTCCCACACTGCCGCAGAACGCAGCGTCTTGCGCTGGACCAGGCGAGACAGGCGCTCCCCGAGCGCGGCCGACGTCGCCCTCGCGAATAATGTCTCGGCATCGCGTGAAAGTGCCGAGCGGGCCAGCGCCTCTGCGCCGATCGTGCGCCCGCTGCCGGCATCGATGATCGGCTGGAAAAGGAGCTCGACCTGCTCGTGCGCGATGACGGCTTCGAGCATCAGGTCACGCGTGGGGGAGACAGGCGGCGATGCCCCGATATCGGACGCCCGCCTCCCCCACTTACTAATGCTGTCCCACATCAGCATGTCGGAAGCGGTAACGGGCGAACTGGCAGGTCGAAACCACGGCTTTGGAGCAGCCCCGAATCGGGACAGTGACCTTGCCCCCCAATGCCCTTATCTTGGGTGGGCAACGGCAGGAGCAACGCTTGAACGCGGACGCGGCCAAGGGCCAGGACAAGGCACCGCTCGACCTCACGAGCCGCGGCATCGGCCTGCTGTCGTCGCGCACGGATGTGGCGAAGGCCGCGGAAGGGCTGCTTCGGCGGCGGCACCGCTTCGCCGACGCGGCCGAAGCGGACGTCCTCGTCGCGCTCGGCGGCGACGGCTTCATGCTCCACACGCTCCACGAGATGCTCGATGGCGAGCGCCGCCAGGTGCCCGTCTTTGGGATGAACCGCGGCACGGTCGGCTTCCTGATGAACGACTGGCGCGTCGATCGGCTGTGCGAGCGGATCGAGCAGGCCAAGCCGATCCGCGTCGCACCGCTCGAAATGCGGGCCACGACGGTGGGCGGTAAGACCTTCACCCATTCGGCAATCAACGAAGTCTCGCTGCTCAGGGAGACGCGGCAGACCGCCAAGATCGAGATCTCGGTCAACGGCCGGGTCGCCCTCCCCGAGCTCGCCTGCGACGGCGTCCTCGTCGCCACCCCGGCGGGCTCGACCGCCTACAATCTGTCCGCGCGCGGGCCGATCCTGCCGCTCCAGGCGAGGATGCTGGCGCTGACTCCGATCAGCCCCTTCCGGCCGCGCCGCTGGTCGGGCGCGATCCTGCCCGACGACACCGCCGTCTGCCTCACCATCGTGGAGGCGGAGAACCGGCCGGTATCGGCCGTGGCCGACCAGACCGAGGTGCGCGACGTCGCCAAGGTCGAAATCCGGCTCGACCGCGAACGCTCGCTGACCCTGCTGTTCGATCCCGAGCACGCGCTAGACGAGCGCATCGCGATGGAGCAATTCGCAACCTAAGCGCTTGCCTTTGGGACGAGCTTCGCTATCTAGCCGCCACCTTCCGAAAAGGCATTCCCCGGTAGCTCAGCGGTAGAGCGTTCGACTGTTAATCGAATGGTCGCCTGTTCGAATCAGGCCCGGGGAGCCATTCCTTCGGTCCGGGAACCCTTTCGACCCGCCGGCCATCGAATTGGGCAAGGAACGGAGGGCAGCAATCGTGGGTGAAGGCGCAAGTGCAACGGGACCGGACTTCTCCCAAGGCATAAAGCTCGGCGACATCCCCGCCGAAGGCACGCTTCCCGGCCGCGTCGGCGACGATCCGGTGCTGCTCTCGAGGCTCGGCGGCGAATTGTTCGCGATCGGCGGAACCTGCACCCACTATGGCGGGAACCTCGGCGAAGGCATTGCCGGCGCCGGAAGCGTCCGTTGCCCGCTCCATCACGCCTGCTTCGATCTCAGGACCGGCGCCGTGCTCCGCGCGCCGGCGCTCGACCCGGTCGACCGCTGGCTGGTCGAAACGGAGGGCGATCGCGTCTTCGTCCGTCGGAAGGCCGAACAGCAGCAAGCACCCACGCCATCAATCGACGAGGCAATCCGAAATATCGTGATCGTCGGAGGCGGAGCGGCCGGGCTGGCCTGCGCCGCCGAGCTGCGCCGCCGAGGCTTTGCGGGCGAGGTCACGATCCTCAGCGCCGATGACGACCCGCCGTGTGACCGCCCCAACCTGTCGAAAGACTATCTCGCGGGCAGCGCGCCCGAAGAATGGCTGTGGCTGCGCGGAGACGACTGGTACACCGAAAACCGGATCGATCTCCGTCTGTCGACCGAGGTCACGCGAATCGATCCCGGCACGCACACGGTCTATTGCGCCTCCGGCGAGCAGCTCCCGTTCGACAGGCTCCTGATCGCGACCGGCGCCGAGCCGAACCGGCTCATGGTGCCGGGCTTCGATGCCGACAATGTGTTCACGCTGCGCACCGTCGCGGACGCGCGCGCGATCGCCGGCCAGGCGCGCTCCGGCGCGCATGCCGTCATCATCGGCGCCAGCTTCATCGCGCTCGAAGCCGCCGCCGCGCTCCGCCAGCGCGGAGTCGAGGTCGACATCGTCTCGGTCGAGGAAGTCCCGCTCGAACATGTGTTCGGCAAGGAACTCGGACGCGAGATCCAGTCCCTGCATGAAGCCAAGGGCGTCAAATTCCACCTGAGCGCGGTGGTCGGAGGTTTCGACGGCAAAGCAGTGACGCTCGCCGGCGGCGGCAGGATCGGCGCCGATTTCGTTCTCGTCGGCATTGGCGTAAAGCCGCGTACCGCGCTCGCACAGAGCGCCGGTGCGACGGTCGGCAACGGCGTGCGGGTCGACGACCAGCTTCAAACAACTCTGACGGACATCTACGCGGCCGGCGACATCGCGGCCTATCCCAACCCGCTTACCGGTGAGCCGGTGCGGATCGAACATTGGGTCGTCGCCGAGCGGCAGGGCGAGGTCGCCGCGGCCAATATGCTGGGCGCGTCGGAGCGCTTCGATTCAGCGCCCTTCTTCTGGACCGAGCAATATGGAGTCGCCATCCGCTACGTCGGACGCGGCAGCGGCTGGGACGCGGTCACGCTCGAAGGATCGTTCGACGACCGCTCGCTCACCGCGCGTTACTTCATCGAAGGGACGCATTACGCGACTGCGACGATTGGTCGCGACCGGGAAAATCTGGAAGACGAGCTCCGCCTGGAAGCGCGGGTCGAGGACCGTTAGCCCTCGAGTGCCGCCATCAGGCTGGCGTTGCCGCCGGCGGCCGTCGTGTCGATGCAGGTGACGCGCTCGGTCGCGAACCGCGCGACATAATGCGGTCCGCCCGCCTTGGGCCCCGTGCCGGAGAGCCCCTCCCCCCCGAACGGCTGGCTTTCGACCACCGCGCCGATCTGGTTGCGGTTGACGTAGAAATTGCCCACCTGGGCATGCTCCTCGACATAATCCCGCACCGTGTCGATCCGGCTCTGGAGCCCGAGCGTCAGGCCGTAACCGGTCGCATTGATCTGCTCGACCACCTGGTCGATCCGCTCGCCATCGAAGCGAATGACGTGCAGGATTGGTCCGAAATTCTCACGATTCAATTGGCTTAGAGAAGATATTTCATAAATTGCCGGAGAAACGAAGCTGCCGTGCGCGGCCTCGTTGGGAAGCGGAAGCCGGACGATCCGCTTCGCATTCTTGTCGAGCCAGGCGAGATGCTCTTCGAGCGCATTCTTCGCCTCCTCGTCGATGACCGGGCCGACATCGGTTGCGAGGTCGCGCGGGTCGCCGACCTTCAGCGCTTCGGCCGCGCCGGCGATCATCGCGACCATGCCGTCCGCGACATCGTCCTGGACGAAGACGACGCGGCAGGCCGAGCAGCGCTGGCCCGCGCTCTGGAAAGCGGAGGAGACGACGTCGCGAGTCACCTGCTCGGGAAGCGCCGACGAGTCGACGATCATCGCGTTCTGGCCGCCGGTCTCGGCGATCAGCGGAATGATTGGGCCGTCGCGCTCGGCGAGCGTGCGGTTGATGCGTCGTGCCGTGTCGGTCGATCCGGTGAAGGCGACGCCGCCGAGCAAAGGATGAGCCGTGAGCGCCGCACCGACGCGCCCGTCGCCGGGGGCGAGCTGGACGACGTCCCTGGGAATACCGGCGCGGTGCATCAGCTCGATGGCCAGCGCGCCAATCAGCGGCGTCTGCTCGGCCGGTTTGGCGATCACCGTATTGCCCGCGGCGAGCGCCGCGGCGATCGGGCCGGTGAAGATCGCGAGCGGGAAGTTCCACGGCGAAATGCACGCGAACACGCCGCGGCCGTGGAGCCGAAGCTCGTTCTGTTCGCCGGTCGGTCCGGGCAGCGGCAGCGGGACAGTGAACTGTCGGCGCGCTTCGGATGCGTAGAAGCGGAGGAAATCGACCGCCTCGCGCACTTCCAGGACCGCGTCGGGCAACGTCTTGCCTGCCTCGCGAATGCACAGCGACCAGAATTCTTCGCGATGCTCTTCGTAAAGGTCGGCCGTGCGCTCCAGCAGCCTCGCCCGCATTTCCCCGCCGAGCGCATCCCAACCGATCTGCGCAGCATGGGCCGCGTGGACCATGCGGTCGACGTCGTCGGCAGTGGCATCGAAAACGGTGCCGACTTGAATCCGGCGGTCGTGAGGCGATGTGACCGCCCTCTGCTCGCCGGCCCCAAGCGTCGGCTTCGCGGTCCAGCTGCGGCTGTCGAGCGCCTCCAACCGCACAAGCAGGGGCTCGCGCACTAGCGCGTCGGAAAGATCGCACCCGGCGCTGTTGTGCCGCTCGGGGCCGAACACGTCACGCGGCAGCACGATCTTCGGGTTGCGCTTGGGCTCGAGCGCAGCGAGCTCGGTGACCGGGTCGCGCACCAGTTCGTCGATCGAGACCTGCTCGTCGGCGATGCGGTTGACGAAGCTCGAGTTCGCCCCGTTCTCCAGCAGCCGCCGGACCAGATAGGCGAGCAGCTCCTTGTGGCTGCCGACCGGCGCGTAGATGCGCACTGGCGTCGGCGTGTCGCCGATATGCCGCTCAAGCTTGGCGAGCTCCTCGTAAAGCTCCTCACCCATGCCGTGCAGGCGCTGGAACTCGAACGCGCGGCCGCCGGCGAGCGCCTTCACCTGCCCGATCGTGTTCGCGTTATGCGTCGCGAACGCCGGGTAGATCACGTCCTCGGCCGCGAGCAGCTTCTTCGCGCAGGCGAGGTAGGAAACGTCCGTCGCCACCTTGCGCGTGAACACCGGATAATCGACGAACCCGCCGACCTGCGCCGCCTTGATCTCGGTGTCCCAGTAAGCGCCTTTGACGAGCCGGACCATCAGCTTGCGGCCATGCACCCGGGCCGCTTCGATCACCCAGTCGCACAAAGGCGCGGCGCGCTTCTGATAGGCCTGGATCGCGATCCCGAACCCGCCCCAGCCGTTTGCGAACAGCGCGTCGTCAGCAAGCAAGGCTTCGAATACGTCGAGTTGGAGCTCGAGCCGGTCCGCTTCCTCGGCGTCGATCGTGAAGTGAACGTCAGCCGTGGCCGCTTTGAGCGCCAACTTCCGCACAACCGGAACGATGTGCGCGAGGGCCTCCTCCGCGTGCGAAAACTCGAACCGCGGATGAAGCGCGGTGAGCTTGACCGAGATTCCGGGCGACAAGCGGAACCCGCCCTTCGCCTGCTTGGCGATGCGGTCGAGCGCCATGCGATACGCTTCGGCATAGCGCTCGGCGTCCGCATGGGTCTTCGCCGCTTCGCCGAGCATGTCGAAGCTGTGGCTCAGGCCGTTCGCGCGCTCCGGCTTTGCCCGCTGGAGCGCTTCGTCGATTGTGCGGCCGAACACGAAATTGCGGCCCAGGATCTTCATAGCCTCGCGAACCGCGGTCCGGACGACGGGCTCACCGAGCCGGCCGACGGCGCGGCCCAGAGCGGCTTTCCAATTGTCGGACCGGTCCTGCGCCCCTTCGAGCACCTTGCCTGTCAGCAATAGCGAGAAGGTCGCGGCGTTGACGAACGCCGAGCCCGAATGGCCGAGCTTTTCGGACCAGTCGGGCCCCGCGAGCTTGTCGGCGATCAGCTCGTCGGCGGTGTGAGCGTCGGGGATGCGAAGCAGCGCTTCGGCGAGGCACATCATCGCGATGCCCTCGTCGGAGCCGAGGTCATACGCCTGCAGGAAGGCGTCCACCCCCGACGGCTTGTGAGCGCGCACGGCCTTGACCAGCGTGCGCGCGGTCGCCGTCGCCTCGCCGCGCTCGGCGGCACTCAGCCGCGCCTGTCCGATCCGCTCGCTTGCGACCTGTTCTTCGTCAGGACGGTAGGCGTGCCTGAGCTTCGTCCGGTCGATGGGTGGAGAAGGGGACAGTCCCTCATTCGAGGGACCGTCCCTGTTCACGCCAGCTGCCCGTGGCAATGCTTGTACTTCTTGCCCGATCCGCACGGGCACGGAGCATTGCGGCTGACCGGCGCTTCGATGACCCCGGCCTCGCCCTCACGCCGCGGCAACGGCTGCTGCGGGATGTTCGCGAATGGGATGCTCGAAAGCACCGCACCGGTCGCCGCGTCGATGTCGGCCGTGTCGTCGTCTCCCGAGAACGGATCGAGGTGCTGGGTGATGAAGTCCGGCAGCACCGGCGGCGGCGGCGGCTCGAGCTGAACCTGCGCGCGCATGAGGATCCGCGTGACCTCTTCGCGGATCGACACGAGCAGACGCTCGAACAGCAGGAAGGCCTCCTGCTTATACTCGTCGATCGGCTTCTTCTGCGCGTAGCTCCTGAGGTGGATCACCTGGCGAAGCGCGTCGAGCGTCGCGAGATGCTCCTTCCAGTGATGGTCGAGGGTCTGGATCAGGACCTGCTTCTCGACATCGGCCCAGCGCTCCGGTTCGACGCCCTCGAGCTTGGCCGCCATCCCGTCTTCGGCAAGCTTCTGCAGTCGTTCGTTGATCAAAGCCGGATCGACCGCCTCTTCTTCGAGCCAGTCGTCGATCGGCGGCTGGAGCCCGAACAGCGCCTCGACGCTCTCCTTGAGCGTCTCGACATTCCACTGCTCGGGGAAACTGCCCTCGGGGCAATTGACGGCGACGATCGACTCGACCGTATCCACGCGCATATCGGCGATCACCTCGGAGACGCTTTCCGCGTCCATGATGTCGGCGCGCTGCTCGTAGATGACCTTGCGCTGATCGTTCATCACGTCGTCGAATTCGACGACCTGCTTGCGGATGTCGTAGTTGCGGGCTTCGACCTTCTTCTGCGCGGTCTCGATCGCCTTGCTGATCCACGGACTGACGATTGCCTCGCCGTCCTCCAGGTTCTTGTTCATCAGCCGCGAGAACATCGTCTGCGGCCCGAAAATGCGCAGCAGGTCGTCGTCGAGACTGAGATAGAATTTGGACAGGCCGGGATCGCCCTGGCGTCCGGACCGGCCACGCAGCTGGTTGTCGATGCGCCGGCTCTCGTGGCGCTCGGTGCCGAGCACATAGAGGCCGCCGATACTCAGCACATGCTGCTTCTCGGCGACGATTTCTTCCCGAATCTTTGCCGCCTGCCCGTCATATTCCGGCGTGCCCTCGACCAGGTCCGGAAATTCGCCCCGCATCCGGAATTCGAGATTGCCGCCGAGCTGGATATCCGTGCCGCGGCCAGCCATGTTGGTTGCGATCGTCACCGCGCCGACGCGGCCCGCCTGGGCGACGATATACGCTTCCTGCTCGTGGAAGCGGGCATTCAGGACCGAGTGCTTGACACCCTCTTTCTCGAGATATTCGGAGAGCATTTCAGACTTTTCGATCGAGACGGTGCCGACCAGCACCGGCTGCCCGAGTTCCTGCTTGGTCTTCAGTTCCTCGGCGATGGCTTTGAATTTCTCGGGCAACGTCTTGTAAAAGACGTCGTCCTCGTCGATCCGCTGCACCGGCACGTTGGTCGGGATCGCGACCACGTTCATCTTGTAGATGTCGAAGAATTCGGGCGCTTCGGTCATCGCCGTGCCGGTCATGCCCGAGAGCTTCGGGTACATGCGGAAATAGTTCTGGAAGGTGATCGAGGCGAGGGTCTGGTTCTCCGGCTCGATGTTGACGCCTTCCTTGGCCTCGACCGCCTGGTGAAGCCCGTCCGACCAGCGCCGGCCTTCCATCATCCGGCCGGTGAACTCGTCGATGATGACGACCTTCCCGTCTTTGACGATATAATCGATGTCCTTCCTGAAGATGACGTTGGCCTTGAGCGCCTGGTTCAGGTGGTGGACGACCTGGGTGTTGGCGATATCGTAGAGGTTGCGGCCTTCGATCAGACCGGCTTCTTCGAGCAGGCGCTCGGCCTTTTCCGTTCCGTCCTCGGTCAGGACGACGCTCTTCTGCTTCTCGTCGAGGTCGTAATCTTCGGCCACCAGGCTTTTCACGATCTTGTCGGCCCCGATGTAGAGGTCGGACTTGTCGTCGGTCGGGCCCGAGATGATCAGCGGCGTTCGCGCCTCGTCGATGAGGATCGAGTCGACCTCGTCGACGATCGCGAAATTGAACGGCCGCTGGACCATCTGCTCGCGCGAGAATTTCATGTTGTCGCGCAAATAGTCGAAGCCGAACTCGTTGTTCGTGCCGTAGGTGATGTCGGCGGCGTAGGCGGCGCGCCGCTCCTCGTCAGCCAGGTTCGGGATGATCACGCCGACGCTCATCCCGAGAAAGCGGTAGATCTGCCCCATCCAGCCGGCATCGCGGGAAGCGAGATAGTCGTTGACCGTGACGACGTGGACGCCCTTCCCTTCGAGCGCGTTGAGATAGACGGCGAGCGTCGCGACGAGCGTCTTGCCTTCGCCGGTCTTCATCTCGGCGATCTCGCCGCGGTGGAGCGCGATGCCGCCGATCAACTGAACGTCGTAATGCCGCTGACCAAGGGTACGGATGGCCGCTTCGCGCACGGTCGCGAACGCCTCAGGAAGAAGATTGTCGAGCTTCTCGCCGCTCGCCAGCCGCTGGCGGAACTTCTCCGTCTGGCCGCGCAGCTCGTCATCACTCAGCGCCTGGATGTTCGGCTCGAACGCGTTGACGGCGTCGACATATTTGCCAAGGCCGCGAACATAGCGGTCGTTGGCCGATCCGAAGATGCTTTTTGCCACTGAGGCGAACATGGAATTCCCTTAAAAACCCCGGCGTCTGGACGGCGCGAAACCTCTCGCCACGCTCTGGGAAATTGTCGCGGGCGATGTAAGGAGCGCCCTAGCCGTAGTCAATTAAAGGAGCCGTGAACAAATGGCGCGACTGACGGGCGGATGCATGTGCGGCGCGGTGCGCTATGAGCTCAAAAGCGACCCGTTCGATTGCGGTTACTGCCATTGCCGCACCTGCCAGCTCAACAGCGGCGCTCCGGCGATGGTGTTCGCCAGCGTGCCCGAAGGCCATTTCGCGTGGACAAAAGGCGCGGACAAAGTGAAACTGGCGCTATCATCCAGCTTCGGTCACCGCGAGTTCTGCGGGGAATGCGGCACGCCCTTCCTGATGAAGGTCGACCACCAGCCGGATACGGTCGATTTCAGCGTCGCAACGCTGGATGATCCCGACGCGGTCGCGCCCGACCTTCACATATTCTGGGGCAGCAGGATTCGCTGGTTCGAGCCCAAGGATGAACTCCCGCGGCACGAGAAGTTCAGGCCCGACACGCGAGGACTCGAGGGAACCGAGCCGCCGCGCTGACGAGGAACGCTCAGAGATTCCCTTCCAGCCACTGCTGGATCTGGCTGCGGGGCGCGGCGCCGACCTTCTGCGCGATCGGCTGCCCGCCCTTGAACAGCAGCATCGTCGGAATGCCGCGAACGCCATAGCGGCCGGGCGTGTCCGGGTTCTCGTCGATGTTGAGCTTGGCGACCGTCACCTTGTCGCCGAGGTCGTTCGCAATTTCCTCGAGCGCCGGCGCGATCATCCGGCATGGCCCGCACCACTCGGCCCAGAAATCGACGAGAACGGGGCCGTCGGCCCCAAGGACGTCTGAGGTAAAGCTCTGGTCGGTAACGGTCTTGGTGGCCATGGCGGGCGAATCTCCTGGCAAAGGTTAACGGTCATATGGGCGCTGGCACCCGAGCGCTCAAGATATGACTTCGATCAGTTTCGGTCCTGCAGTGTACAGGAGAAAGGCGCTGATCCGCCGCCCGGGGAAGATGACTCGCAGCGCGTCGGCATAGGCCTGGATCTGCGCGCGGTGGGCGTTCGGTATCTCGGCGTCAGTCGGCGGAACCCGGCCCGTCTTGAAGTCGACAACCGAAACCGCGCCTTTGCCGACCAGCAGACGGTCGACGGTGCCGGCGATCACGCGCCCGTCAGGCAAGGTCGCCGCGAGCGGCGCTTCGGCGAGCGAGCCATCGCCGAACAACGGCGAGAAGTGCGGGTCGGCGATGATCCCGCAGACCTGCGCGACGATCTCGGTGCGAGCAGCCGCCTCGCTCACGCCCGCGGATCGCTCAAGCCAGCGGTCGGCCGCCGCTCCACGCTGTGCAGGCTCCACGGACGGAAGGCGTTCGAGCAGCTGGTGGATCCAGGTACCGCGCAGCGCCGCGGCTCGCATCGCCTCGCTTGGGGGCGGCGCGCTTTCGTCGTCTACTGCGATGGAGGACGGCGCAAGCGGACGCGGCGGCCGCGCCTCTGGCGGGGCCGGCTTCAACGTCCATGACGGGATCGCAGGGGCCGGCGGAGCGACTTTCGGCGTCTTTCGTCGCGGCTTCGCTGCGCCGGAAGCGCCATAGACGAGCGCAGTGCCCCAATTCGGGTGGTCGGTCTTCGTCGCGCCCAGCGACTCCATCGCCCGCTCGACGGCGGCGTGCCAACAGTTGACAGGGCGTGCCTCCGACCCGTCCTTCTTCGGCTTGGGCGCAACGCCGCCCACGATCAGGCGGTCGGCTGCGCGGGTCAGCGCGACATAGAGCAGCCGCCAATGCTCCTCGAGGTCGCGCTTCTCCTCGGCGCGAATTTGCTCTTCGAACGGCGGGCAGCGCTCCTCCTTCCTGGGACGCAGCAGCGGCGCATCTCCGCCATGGCCGATCTCGAAGTCCAGCGTGATCGGCGTCCGTCCGAGACGCGCTGGATCAGCGGTAGCGTCGGCCAGGATCACGACCGGCGCTTCGAGCCCCTTGGCACCGTGGACGGTCATCACCCGGACCTCGTTACCCGGGCGTCCAGGATCGCGCTGGACGTCGACGGTGCCGCGCGAAAACCAGGCGAGAAACCGGTCGAGCGAAGCGGTCTCGTTGCGCTCGAACTCGAGCGCGCTGTTGACCAGCTCGTCGATCGGGTCGCGCGCGGCCATTCCAAGGCGCGAGTAGAGTTTGCGGCGGCCTTGCATCGTTCCGGACAAGATTGTCTCGAGGAAGACCGATGGTGTCGTGAAGTCGGCATCCCTCAGGATCTCCGAGAGCGCTTCATGGGTTTCCGCGAACTCGGTGGCTCGCCGGCGAAGCTCGCGCCACAGCGAGCCGTTCCGGCCATAAGCGAGCGCACGAAGCTGGTCCTGGTCCCAACCCATCAGAGGCGAGACAAGCAGGCATGCGAGGCTGAGGTCGTCGTTCGGCTGGACGGCGAACTTCACCGCGGCAAGCAGGTCTTGGACCGCGAGCGGCTCGTGCAGGTGGAGGCGGTCGACCCCGGCGACCGGAACGCCGGCCGCGAACAGCCTCGCCACGATCAGCGAAGCCAGCTCGCCGCGGCTGCGGACGAGGACAAGAATGTCTCCGGGCGTCAGGGCGTGCCCGGTCGAGGGCAGATAGGGTGCTTGTGCGACCAGGTCGCGGATGCGTTCCGCGAGCGCATCGGCATATTGCCGGGCGCGCAGCGTGATCCAGCTTTCCTCGCCCTCGTCTCCCTCATCGTCCAGCTCGGGTGCGAACGGCTGCCACAGCTCGACTTGCCCTGCCCGCCCGCGATGGAATGCGGCGTGCCGCGGCGGCGGCCTCGTCAGCGCGAGTTGCTCAGCGCCAATAGTCCCGATCACGGCATCGACGACGTCCAGGACCGGCTGCGCCGAGCGGAAGCTGGCAGCGATCGACACGTCCCGGAAAGCGGTGGCCAGCTGCGCTTCGGCAAGTGCGTCCGCGCGGCGCTTGAAATGCTCGCGCGCCTCGCGAAAGCGCTGCGGGTCGGTGCCCTGGAAGCCGTAGATCGCCTGCTTGAAGTCGCCGACCATGAACAAGGTCCGGCGCCGCTGCTCGGTCTCGCTCGATCCGCTGAAATATTCGGCAACGAGCTGCTCGATGATGTCCCATTGCGCCGCGTTGGTGTCCTGCGCTTCATCAACCAGCACATGGTCAACCTCGCGGTCGAGCTTGTAGCGGACCCAATCGCCCATGCCCGGTTGCCGAAACAGCTCGCGGGTCCATTCGATCAGGTCGTTGAAGTCGGCGACTCCCGCCGCGCGCTTGGCGCGCGTGTAGGCTTCGGCGAACGCCTGCCCTGCCCGCAGCCCGGCAGCCATATCAGCCGCGAGACGGGCGGCATTCTGAACCGCGATCAGTTCGGTAATCGCATCCGCCAGCCGGTCGGCATGTGCTTCGTACTGCGGATCGAGCTTGACCTGGCCCGGCCGCGGCTTCCGCCGCTCGCTTCCCTTGGTGAATACCAGGAGCGCGAGGTCCGGCAACCGCTCCGCCCGCTCCTTGGGCGCAAGCGATAGCCAGTTTTCGACGCGCTCGACCTGCTCCGAGCCTTCTTTGGTATTCCAGGCCCGGTTGATCTCGGCGACAGCCCGCAGCAGGTCGCAATCGAACCCGTCGTCGGCGCAGCGTTGGGCGAGATAATCCTCCACCGAATCCTCGGGCAGGCGCATGAGTGCGCGCATCAGCGGTTCGATCGCGTCGCGCGGACCCAAGTTGCGCATCCCTTGCGGCTTGCGCGCGCACGCCTGGAGATATTCCACGGCGCCGAGTTCGCCGAGACGCCTGCTGAGGCATTGGACGTCCCCGATGAGCTCTGCGTCGTTCCTCGCCTCGGCATCCGCCATCAGATCGGCGAGCGTTCGTCGCACCAGCTCCTGCTCAGCCCTGCCTTCGATCGGCTGAAATCCCGGCGTGATCCCCGCCTCGGCAGGGAAGGCGGCGAGCAGCGATTGCGCGAAAGCGTGGATGGTCTGGATCTTGAGCCCGCCGGGGCAGTCGAGCACGCGCGCAAACAGCTGGCGTGCCTTTTCGCGGGTCTTCGGGTCTGTAGAGGCGCCGAGATGATCGAGGTCGGTCGCGAGTTCGCTGTCCTTGAGCCGCACCCAGGCGGCGAGCCGCGCGCCGATGCGGTTGGCCATCTCCGCCGCTGCCGCCTTGGTGAAGGTGAGGCACAGGATCGATTCCGGACGTGCGCCCTGGAGCAGCAGCCGAAGCACGCGCGCAGTGAGCACCTGCGTCTTGCCGCTGCCGGCCGAGGCCGACACCGCCGCGTGGACGGCCGGGTCCGCAGCCGCGGCCTGCTCGCCTTCGAGCTGCGGAAGCGTTTTGAACCGGGCACTCATAGCGCTTCCAAAGCGGCGCTGAACGCCATAGAGATTCGGGCATGAGCGACGAAAGCGACAAGGTGAGCGAGGAACGCCGGGCGAAGCTGGTGAAGGCGGGCGTGGCGGTCGGCATCGGCTCGGCCGCGATCGTCGCCGCGCTTCTTTACGCATCGAAGGTCAAGAAGAAGCCGCGCGCCTAGCGTCATTTGCGGCCGTACCATTCTTCGAGCCGCATCAGCTGGTCATAGTCGCCGTAAGGTGCGTAAGCCGGATTGAGCTTGGCCGTGAACGGCTCGGTGCCCGTCAGCCAGCGCTCGGCCGCGTCGGCGAAACTGCGGTGGGCGCGGTCGAGGAACTCGCCCTCCGTCATGTCCTTGTCGGCCCGCACGCATTTCCCGAATATGCCGCGGTCGCGAATGAGCGACCAATATTCGAATATTTCAGGATCGCCGCTGACGCCGTCGAACCCGCCGGCGCGGCCGATCAGTCCGAGCAGACCAAGCTGCAGCGCAAACCCGGCTTCGATCGCCTTCTTCGACGGCGGCTTGCCGGTCTTGTAGTCAACGATCGCGAGCCCGCCGTCAGCAAGCCGGTCGATGCGGTCGATGCGGCCGTGGACGAGGATTCCGACCAGTGGCGCCTCACCGGTGATTTCGGCCTTGAGCGGTTTGCGTCCTTGCGACTGGTTGGCCCGCTCCAGCTCCGCGATCCAGTCGATCGCCTCGAGCAGCCGCGGCGCCCACAGCGCCCGAAGCATCGGATGGATTGCATCGCCCGCGAGCAACCCCTCGGCGCGCGCGCGGAGCCTGTCCGGGTTGCAATCGTCGTGAAGAAACCATTCCTCGAAGACCTTGTGGACCGCCTCGCCCTTCCAGCGCGCCGTATGGTCCGCATCCACGGCGTCGAGATCACGCAGCTTCAGGATCGAGCTTGCATAGAAAGCGAACGGATCGGCCTTCAGGCGATCGACCGACGTGACCGAGATTCGATCGGGCCGCTGTTCCGCGGGAGGCGCCGGTGCCGGACGGTCGACGGGCTCGGGCGGACCCGGATCGTCGAGTCCGCGCGTAATCCGCTCAAGCAGCAGGTCGCGCGGGAGCCCGCCGCTGATTGCATCGAGCCGCAACAGGAAACGCGAGGCGACAGTCGGTGAGCGGCTGTCGCGCCTGGCGCGGGTGATCAGCACCTCGGGCGCACCGAGCGCGCTCGCGAAATCGTGCGCGGCGAGGCCGATGCGGAATTCAAGCGTCGGCATGCCGAGCGTCGCGCGAACCTTTGGCGGCAGCCACGGGTCGGGCGCAGGCAGCGCCGGCCATACGCCTTCGTTTAGCCCGGCCAACACGAGCAGGTCGGCGCGCTGGAGCCGTGCTTCCAGCAGGCCCCAGATGGAGATGCGCGGGTGCCCGCCGTACGGCGGCCTCACCGCACGCTCGTCGAGGAGCTGCCGTAGTAGCGGGACAGCGTCTTCGACGGTGACCATGATTTGCGCGGCGGCTTCGGATGCCTGCAAATCGGCGAGCAGCTCCGCCCCCATACGCCCGTCCTGCCCGCGCCAAGCGCGGCTGCCGGCCAGCACATTTGCGGCCTGGGCGAGCAACGCCGCAAACCTCGACAACGAGACCGGCGAGCCGAGCATATCATCGACCCCGGCGACCGCATCCCGAACTGCGCTCCACGCGCGCATCGCCTGCATCTCCGCAAAGCGCGCATCCAAGCCCGCAAGCCCCGCCGGCGGGCGCGGTCCACGCAAGGCGAGGTCCAGCGCGCGGACATGGTCGAGCCATGCCGCCCGCTCTTCGCCCTCACCGCCAACCAACGGATGCTTGAGCAACGCCAGCAGCGGCACGGGCCCGAGCTCTTCCGCCGCCGCGGCCGCGATGCCGAGCAGCAACGTGCCCGCCGCGAGCTGCGACAGCGGCTTGCCGGCGCTGTCGTCCGCCGCGATGCCCCACCGGCGGAGCAGCGCCGAGACACGCCCGGCGAGCTGCCTGTCAGGCGTGAGCAGCGCCGCGGTCTTGCCCGGCGTCTCCAGCGCCTCGCGCAGTGCCAGCGCAATCGCCTGCGCCTCGGCGGCCGGATCGGGAAGCTCCGCAAGGCGAATTCGGCCGAGGCGCCGCTCGGCCGGGCCAAGATCCTTCCATTTGTGCGAATATCCTGGCGCCGCCATCGCGTTGGCGACCGCACGTGACCGCGCCGGGGGCGATGCCGCCCGGCCCGACCAGCGCCAGCGCTGTACCTCGCCGCGCGCAACGCCGATTCGGTCGAGATGAAGCTTCAAATGAAATTGCGGGTGGGTCGCTTCGCCGCGTCCGTTCTCGTCGGGTCCGAGCGCATCCCATTCTTCCACCGGAAAAACGTCATCGAGCCAGAGCCCCGGCAGGACGGCCATCCCGCCGGGCATGCGCGCTACGCGGCCGATCAGCGCCGCGACCGCTGGCGCAGCGGTGGTGATTCCAGCTGCGACCGTGAACCCGGGCGGCGGCTCGATCCTCCACCGCTCGGCCAAGGCGTGAAGCAGCCGGTTGCGCCGCTCGGCGAGATCGATTGCATTCAGCTCGCGCAAGATGGCCGGCCATGCCTCATAAATCAGCTGAAGCTTCGCGAGCGATTTCTCCCAATGGCTGGCGAGTTCGCTGGTCTCTTCGACAGCGGTCCGCAGCCCCGCCGGCGCGATCTCCTCGATCAGCAAAGCATCGAGAGTACGCGCGAGGTCGGCAGCGAGCCGGAGGCCCTCGGCAGAACCTTCGGCGCCGACAATCGACGCGAGCCTCAGCGTGCGCTCGGTCGGATCAATTGCCGGCGGCAGCGGCTCGGTGCCAATCGGATCGAGTGCGCCGCCGATTCGCTCGTCGAGCTCGGGATCCCCGACCGGGATCAGCCGCGGAAGCAGCAGTCCGCTGCGGCTCGCGCGCACGAACGCCTCGGTGACGGCGCGCACCGCGCGGTTGTTGGGGAGGAGGATGCGCCCGCGCGCCAGCCCCAGCGGATCTTTGCCGAAGCGCGCAATCAGCCCTGCGGCAAGCGCGTCGGCGAAAGAGCGGTGCGACGGAATGGTATAGACGGCGACCCGCTTCGGGTCAGACATTCTCGAGCGCCGTTTCCGTCAGCTGGATGGATTGCGGCGTGCCGACATCGAACCACAGGCCCTGGTGGACCGCACCGAAGCAGCG
>DASSOE010000158.1:0-3782 GCA_035700945.1 Sphingomicrobium sp.
AAACAGTTGCCGTGCAGCAATTCACCGTCTCGCACAGTCCGTCGGCCCTCGCCACGCGGTTCACCAGCGTCGCCCACAAGTGGGTTGCGGACGGACCCGCCGAGCGCGCCGAGGCAGCCCGGCGCAAATTGCTTTCCGCGATCGCCGAGAAGCAGCCCGCGACTCTCAACGAGATCGCGGCGGTGGTTGAGCGCGGCGCTCCCGCGGTCAGCCGCTCGGTCGATGCGCTCGTTCGCGCCGGTCTCGTCGAGCGGCAGCCGGACCCGGATAACCGCCGCCGGCTTGCGCTTCGGCTCACCTCGTCGGGCGAGAACGAGCTTTCGAAAAATCCCGCGTCGAACCGGACGCTCCGGAACAAGTTCGAGCGGCTTGCCCACAGCGAGCTTCGGGCCGTCGAGCGCGCGATCGAGATCATGGAGCGTGGGCTCTAGGCAGCTTGTAAACAGCGGCTTTCGCCCCATGTTGCGTTGCAACAGAGCGGCGTTTCCTGTAGGGGCGCCCCTCAATTTTTCAGGACAATATGATGAACCTGCGCAACGTGGCGATCATCGCCCACGTCGATCACGGCAAGACGACCCTTGTCGACCAGCTGTTCCGCCAGTCGGGCACCTTCCGCGACAACCAGCGCGTGGAAGAGCGCGCGATGGATTCGAACGACCTGGAGAAAGAGCGCGGGATTACCATCCTCGCCAAGTGCACCTCGGTCGAATGGAATGGCACGCACATCAATATCGTCGACACGCCCGGCCACGCCGACTTCGGCGCCGAGGTCGAGCGGATCCTGAGCATGGTGGACGGCGTGATCCTTCTGGTCGATGCCGCCGAAGGGCCCATGCCGCAGACCAAGTTCGTCACCGGCAAGGCGCTTAGCCTCGGGCTCAAGCCGATCGTGGTCGTCAATAAGATCGACCGTCCGGACGCTCGCCCGGCGGAAGTGCTGGACGAGGTGTTCGAGCTGTTCCTGAACCTCGACGCGAATGACGAGCAGCTCGATTTCCCGACGCTCTATGCGAGCGGCCGCGCGGGCTATGCCGGGACCGAAGACACGGTCCGCGAAGGCGACCTGACGCCGCTGTTCCAGGCGATCGTCGATCACGTTCCGCCGCCGGCGCTCGACCCCACCGGCGAGTTCAAGATGCTCGCGACCTTGCTCGACCGCGACAATTTCCTCGGGCGAATTTTGACGGGCCGGATCGAGAGCGGCACGCTCAACGTCAACGACCCGATCCGGGCGATGGACGTCAACGGCAACGTCGTCGAGGACGGCCGGGTCACCAAGCTGTTCGCGTTCCAGGGCCTCGAGCGGGTTCCGGTCGAGACCGCGAAGGCGGGCGACATCGTCGCGATCGCGGGCCTGATGAAGGCGACGGTTTCCAACACCATCGGCACCCCTCAGATCACCGAGCCGCTCCACGCGCGCGAGATTGACCCGCCGACTCTGGCGATGAGCTTCGCGGTCAACGACAGCCCCTATGCGGGCCGCGACGGCGACAAGGTGCAGAGCCGAGTCATCCGCGACCGGCTGGAGCGTGAGTCCGAAGGCAATGTCGCGATCCGGGTGACGACCGCCGCCGACAACGACAGCTTCGAAGTCGCGGGCCGCGGCGAGCTCCAGCTCGGCGTTCTCATCGAGACGATGCGCCGCGAAGGGTTCGAGCTGTCGATCAGCCGCCCCCGCGTCCTGTTCCGCGATGGCCCCAATGGCCGTGAGGAGCCGTACGAGACGGTCGTAATCGACGTCGACGACGAATTCTCCGGAACCGTTGTCGAAAAGATGGCGCAGCGCAAAGCCGAAATGACCGACATGCGGCCGTCCGGCGGCGGCAAGACCCGCCTGACCTTCTCGGCGCCGTCGCGCGGCCTGATCGGCTATCACGGCGAGTTCCTGTCGGACACGCGCGGCACGGGAATCATGAACCGCCTGTTCGAGAAATACGGGCCGTACAAGGGGCCGATCACCGGCCGCCAGAACGGAGTCCTGATTTCGATGGAGCAGGGCAAGGCGGTTGCCTACGCGCTGAACGCGCTGGAGGACCGCGGCATTCTGTTCGTTTCGCCGGGTGAGGACCTCTATGAAGGCATGGTGATCGGCGAGAATGCGAAGCCGCAGGATCTCGAGGTCAACCCGCTGAAGTCGAAGCAGCTCACCAACTTCCGCGCTTCGGGCAAGGACGAGGGCATTCGCCTGACTCCGCCGCGGCGAATGACTCTGGAGCAGGCGATCGCCTACATCCAGGATGACGAGCTGGTCGAGGTCACGCCCAAGAACATCCGCATCCGCAAGCGCCACCTCGACCCGCACGAACGCAAGCGCGCCGCGCGGAAGCTCGAAGCGGCCTAACCCTTACAGGGCTTGATGTCGCTCGGCTTCGGCCGCTCTCCGACCGGGGCGAAGGCGGCGAAATAAGCGTCGCCGCTCTCGATCGGCTGGAAGGCGCGCACCTGGAAACCGACCGCCGCGAACTCGCAGCGAAGAGTCGCGGGCGGGATTCCGTGCCGCTTCGGCGGGCGGTCGGCGTCGACGACAATGACGAGGCCGCCCGGCTTGAGCGATTGCCTCACGTGCCAGAGGAAGGCGTAAGGCGACTGTACCTCGTGATAGACGTGGACGAGGAAGACCCGGTCGAGCGAATGGGCGGGAAGCTTCGGGTCGTCGGGCTCGCCGAGCGCCACCGCGACATTGTCGAGGCCCTGGCGCTGCACGCGCTGGGCGAGCTGGTCGGTGACGTCGGGCTGGATGTCTTCGGCGAGCACGCGTCCCTTCTTCCCGACCACCGGTGACAGCCGCACGGAATAATAGCCTTCGCCGGCGCCGACGTCGGCGACCCACATGCCCGGCTTCACGCCGGCGAGTGTCACCACCTTCTCGAACTCGCCCATGCGGTCACGGGCATCTTCAGTCGAAAACGTATCGCCGACGATCGCGGCAACGGGACGGTTGGGCTTGGGGAAGCGCTGTTCGTCAGGAGCGGCGCGGCAGGAGGCGAGGAGGAGCAACAGGATTGCCGCTGCGATCCCGTTCCTAATCAACGTCTTCAACTTCGACCTTCTCGCCGGTTACCCGCTGCGAGAGTGCCGCGGCCATGAAGCGGTCGAGGTCGCCGTCGAGGACGTCGCCCGGCGCCGTGGATGTCACCCCGGTGCGGAGATCCTTCACCAGCTGGTAAGGCTGGAGGACGTAGCTTCGGATCTGGTGGCCCCAGCCGATGTCGGTCTTCGCCGCATTGGCCGCGTTCGCCTCCGCCTCGCGCTTCTGGAGCTCGGCTTCGTAGAGGCGGGCGCGGAGCTGCTTGAACGCCTGCGCGCGGTTTTTGTGCTGCGACCGCTCGTTCTGGCAGGCCACGACGATCCCGGTGGGCAAGTGCGTGATCCGGACCGCGCTGTCGGTCGTGTTGACGTGCTGCCCGCCCGCGCCCGACGCGCGATAGGTGTCGATCCGGAGCTCGGATTCATTGACCTCGATGTCGATATCGTCGTCGACCTCGGGATAGACCCAGACGCTCGAGAAGCTTGTGTGGCGTCGGGCGTTGGAATCGTACGGGCTGATGCGGACGAGGCGGTGGACTCCGCTTTCGGTCTTCAGATTACCGTAGGCGTTCTCGCCTTTGACGAGGATGGTCGCCGACTTGATTCCGGCCTGCTCGCCGCCGTGATAGTCGATGCTCTCGACCTTGTAGCCGTGCCGTTCGCCCCAGCGCGAGTACATGCGCATCAGCATCTCGGCCCAGTCCTGGCTCTCGGTGCCGCCGGCGCCCGCGTTGACCTCGACGTAGGCGCTGTTG
>DASSOE010000159.1:0-5765 GCA_035700945.1 Sphingomicrobium sp.
CCGCAACAGCCGCACTCCGGATACGTTCGACGTGCGCATCGTCAATGCGAGCGAATTTCCCGAGCTTCAGGAGCGCGGGCATAGTTTGCTGCGCGGCGGGCACGTGCGCGAGTGGGACCCGGACGACCTTCAGTCGTTCACGCCGCTGCGCTTCGCAATTCCCGGACTGCTCGGTTACGCGGGGCTGGCGCTGGTCACCGACCCCGACGTGTTCGCGGTCGGTGACGTTGCCGAGCTGTTCGGCCGCGACCTCGAGGGCAAGGCGATCTGGTGCAGGCCGCGGCCCGGCTATCACAAGATCACCGACCCGCTCGCGACCTCGGTCATGCTGCTCGACAATGCGAGGCTCGAGCATTGGCGCTTTGCCGCCGACCTGGAGGCGCTGTGGGCGCATGAGGTCGATTATCTCGACTGGATCAACCTCAAGCGCGAAAATCTCGACGCGATCGGGCTGCTCGAGCCCGAGTGGAACGACTTCGACCGGCTCACGCCTCGGACCAAGTTGATCCACAATACCAAGCGCCGGACCCAGCCGTGGAAGACCGGCCTGCCGATCGACTTCACGTTCAAGGAGCGCGGGCTGCTCAACTTCGCGCTTCCGATCGTGCGCAAGCTCGCACCCAACTACACGCGCCACCCCGACCGCAACCAGGAAGCCTTTTTCTACGCGCTGCTGGCGGATGCGCTCGATGCGGGGGCGGTGACCACGGATCAGGTTCGGGAGGAAGTCCGCCTGGGCCACGTCCGGCCAGATTCGGAAGCGCTCATCGATCGCTATCGCGGGCAGCTCTGGCCGGCTCAGGCGGAAGCCCCAAAAGCCGCCTGACGCGCGCGGCGATATCGGCGGTGAAGTCGGGCGGGTCGCTCGCCAGCGGCACGTCGACGGTGCCGCCGAACCCATGCTCTTCGAGCGAGGCCCAGAAGAAGCGCAGGTCGCGCGGATAGAGGCGCTTGCCCGGGCGAACGCGGTCGGCAGCCGCCATGACGATGCGGCCGAGCCGGCTCTTCCCGATGGCAACGATCCCCACCGGCTTTCGCGTGTTCACCGCGTCGGCGACCATCGCGACGCTATCAGCGGTGACGTGGATCTGGTCCGCCGCCGCGATCATCGCCCGATAGGAAGGCGCGCCCTCGCGCGGCGCGATGAATGCCGGCACGCCGGCTCGACCAAGCATCTCGGCGACGGCGTTCAACAGGCGCTGCGGCGTGCGCGGGCTTCCAATGGCGAGGACCGAGCCGCCGCCCCGGTCCGCGATTTCGAGCAGCCGGCGAAGCGCGGCGAGCATGTGGGGCTGCGGGAGCTCCCAGTAGAGTGTCGGCCCGCCGAGCACGAACAGCCGCCGCGGGCTGGGGAAAGCGGTCAGCGCGGCAAGCTCGTCGGGCGCCACGGCCGCCTTGGTGAGCGGACTCAGCGCGAAGGGAATCCGGACGACGTTGGGCGCGTCGGGCACCGGATATTCGGGTGTCGGCACGACAAGGTCGAAATGTCGCGGCGAAATGCGCGGATAGCCGAGATGGACGGCGCGCATCTTCCCGCCGGACCGCTTCCGCAGCGCGCGCACGACGGGCACGCTCCGGTGGCCGGTCGAGATCGTCAGGTCCGGCGGTTCTCCCCGCAGCTGCGCCCGTGCGTCCGCCGCGACGCTCCTCAGCGTCGCGCCGAGCAGTGCCGGCTGAAGGCGCCGTAGCTGGTTGAAGCGCAGCCACTTCTCCTCGAACGGCAGGCCGAGCGCCTCGGCGAGGGCGAGCACCTGGTTGTTGTCGCCCCGATGCGGCCCCAGCAGCGCCCAGACGCGCATCTTTCGCTCTGTCTTGTCGTTCATTCCCACCGTCGCCATTAAGCGGCAGGCCAGGAAAGACCAATGTGTGGAATTGCCGGATGGTACAGGCGCGGCGGCAAGCCGGTGCCGAAGGGCGCGCTCGTCGCCGCCTGCGACCGTTTGCGCCACCGCGGTCCTGACGATGCGGGCTATTTCACCGACGGCGACTTCGGCTTCGGCATGCGCCGTCTCAGCATCATCGACGTCGAGGGTGGCCGCCAGCCGATCTTCAGCCCTGACGGGCGCCACGCGATCGTCTTCAACGGCGAGATTTTCAATCATCCCGAGCTGCGCCGCCAGCTCGAAGGCGACTACGCCTTCCAGACCGACCACAGCGACACCGAGACGATCCTGGCCGCGTGGCTGCGCTGGGGCGACGATGCGTGGACCCGGCTCGAGGGAATGTACGCGGTCGCCATCTGGGACAAGCTCGACAAGAGCCTGACGCTCGCGCGCGATCCCGTTGGCATCAAGCCGCTGTTCGTGACCGAGCAGAACGGCGGCCTCGCCTTCGCCTCCGAGATTTCCGCGCTGCGGGACCTTCCGGATCATCGCTTCGACGTCGATCCCGAAGGCGTCGACGATTTCTTCTGCTTCGGCCACACGCTCCGGCCGCGGACGATTATCAGACAGGTGCGGCCGATCGAGCCGGGACATCGGCTGCGGATCGGTCCGAAAGGCCGGGCGGAGACCAGGCGCTTCTGGCAGCCGCGCATCGAGGTCCGGACCGGCGTGTCCGAGAGCGACTGGATCGAGGAGACGCGCTGCCGCGTGCTCGACAGCGTCGGCAAGCACATGCTGTCCGACGTGCCGGTCGGTGCCTTTCTCTCCGGCGGCATCGATTCCTCGGCGATTGCCGCGGCCATGGCGAGGACTTCGTCCGCGCCCTTCAAGGCGTTCACTGTCGGCTTTCCCGGATCCCCGCGCGACGAAACCGCCGCGGCTGCGCGCATCGCGCAGCATCTCGGCATCGAGCATGTCGTGCTGCCGATGAAGCCGCAGACCGCGGCGGACGTGCTTCCCGCCGTTCAGGCAGCCTTCGACGAGCCTACCGCCGCAACTTCGGCTGTCCCCCTCTGGTACCTCTCTCGCACGGCGGCCGAGCATGTGAAGGTCGTGCTGTGCGGCGAAGGCGGGGACGAGGTGTTCCTCGGCTACAACCGCCTGCGCTGGGCGCAGCGGATGGCCCGCTGGAAGCCGCTCATCGAAGCCGTGGGGGCAGGGGCCCTGGTCGGCGCCTTGCCCGAGCTGCCGTGGCGCAAGTGGAACTACGGCCGCCAGCTCGCGCGCCAGTTCGTCGAGGGCGCGCGGCTCGGCGACGGCTACGAGCGGTTCTTCGCGGCGGTCTTCATCACCACGCCCGACATCCGCAAGCGGATTTACAACCGCGATTTCTTCGACCGGCATGAGCCGCGGGACAGCTTCGGGCAGCGCGCGCGCGACACCTTTCCGCCGGCGCAGCGGCCGCCGCTTTCCGACCTCGAGCAGTTCATGCTCGGCGACCTCACGGTCCATCTCCCGGCGTCGCTGTGCCAGCGGCTCGACCGGTCGAGCATGGCGCATTCGCTGGAGGCGCGCGTGCCGTTCCTGTCGCACCGGCTGGTGGAATGGGCGCTGACCATCCCCGCCGGCCTCAAGCTGAAGGGCAGCACCGGCAAACATGTGCTCCGCCGCGCAGTCGAGCCGTGGCTGCCGCGAGGCGCTTTGGCGCAGCCGAAGATCGGATTCCAGCTTCCTTTCGCCGATTGGTTCATGGGCGGGTTCAGCGATTTCGCGCGCGAGGCGTGGCGCTCGTCGGGCGCCGACAAACTCGGCTTCCTCGACGCACAGGGCGTCGAACAGCTGTTCGAAGAGCATCGCCGGGGCGCGGCCGACCATGGCCGGATCCTCTACGCGATCGCGATGTTCAGCTGCTGGTGGGAGCAGCAGCGGGTGGAAGTCTCCCAATCGTCATTCCCGCGAAAGCGGGAATTCCGCTTCTCCTCCGAGATGCGATTGAAGGCAGCGGGACCCCCGCTTTCGCGGGGGTGACGAAATGATTCCAACGGTTTCGGTCATCCTGCCGGTGCACGATCGCGCCGACGTGCTGCCGCGCGCCATCCGGAGCGTGCTCGAGCAGGAGCTGAAGGACTTCGAGCTGATCGTCATCGACGACGGCTCGACGGATGCCAGCGCCGAGGTCGCGGAATCGTTCGGCGACGACCGAATTCGCCTCATCCGCCTCGATCGGAACCGCGGCGGCAACGCCGCCCGCAACGAGGGCATCCGCGCTGCCCGGGCGCCGTTGGTCGCTTTCCTCGACAGCGACGACCTTTATCTGCCCAACAAGCTCGCCCGGGTCGCGGCCGAGTTCGATCGGCGGCCGAAGCTCGACCTCCTCGTCGACAGCTTCATCAAGGTGCAGCCGCCGGGCTCGCGCAAGGCCGAGGCCGTGCGCCGCAACCCGGTCATCGAGGATCGCGAGCTGTTCCGCACGGCGCTGTTCACTCGCCGGCTGTGGAAGGCGACGCCCGCGATCACGGTGAAGCGCGACATCGCGCTCGAAGCCGGGCTGTTCGACGAAACCCTGCGGCGCCTTCAGGATTTCGACTTCCTCATCCGGGTGTCGGAGATGGCCAATTGCGCCTCCACCGACGAAGTGCGGTGGGTTAAATATTGGGATGCCGGGGCGATCTCCGCGCAGGACAATATGATTCCGGCCAATGTCGAGCTGGTCCGCCGTCACCCGGAATATCTTCGCAACCGCGCCTATCGGCCCGGCCTCGCTTACGCGCTGCGGCTGTCCGCGTGGCGGCGTCTGAAGCGCGGCGATGTCGCCGGCATCGCCACGGACATCGGCAACCTTGCGGAGGCATTCGGCGGACGCGAAGCCCGGCGCCTCAGCTGGGAAGCGTTGCGGCCGAGGCCGGCACTACCCGCCGGCTGAATAGCCCAGCCGCGGATCGAGATTGCCGCTGACAAATTCGTCGATCCGCGCCGCCGTCGCGGGATCGAGCTGCGCGCGATAGCCGCCGCTGGTGCCGCTGCGCACCTTCCCCGACTGCGCGTCCCCCGTGCGTGCGCGGCGCAGCCGCGGCGAGGTGAAATAGCCCTCGCGCTCGCGCTCCTTGAGGTTCGGCAGGCGCGCGAACTCGACGGCGTCGGCGATGCCGTCCGTGTCCACTCCCAGCCCGAGCGCATCGGCGAGCGTCCGGAGCGAGGCTTCTGGCTGCGCGAGGAAATCCTCGTAGCGGATGATGGTGACGCCGGGCAGCGCCGCGAACCGGTTGAGGAACGCGACGATCGAGGGAATGCCGCCCTCATCCGCCCACACGAAGGCGTCGAGCGGCTGCTCTGCAAGACGCCGACGCGCCTTGTCGCGGCTGCGGTGCTTCAGATGGTGGTAGCGCGACACCGCGATGTCGCCCGGATGGCGCGCGATCAGCACGACCTTCCTGCCGGCATAATCGGACGGATCGAGGCCGATCTGGTCGGGCCGCCGCATCGCGTCGCCGGCATGGGTGAACAGCACCCGCGGCACTTCCGCCGGCGCCCGCAACAGCATCGGGAACTCGAGCAGGCCGCGCTCGTCGACCCCGAACCGCCGCTGGTACAGCCGCGCGAGCATGGCTCGAACGAAGGTCCGGCCCGACTTGGGATAGGAAACAACGACCGCCTCGGCCTCCGCGAGCCAGGCGCCGTCCCGCAGATCGCGCTTGATCCGCAGCGCCGCCGACCCCGGGACAAGCCGCAACAACTGCGCCGCCGCGCGCTTCGCCACATTGGAGAGAGATCGCCCGCGCACTCGGGCCGACTAGCCGAAGGAAATGGTGGACGCACTAGGGCTCGAACCTAGGACCCGCTGATTAAGAGTCAGCTGCTCTACCAACTGAGCTATGCGTCCACTCGTGTCTCGGATGCGCCGGCCTTGGTGTCGCCGCGCTGAGCGGCGCGCCGGTAGCATGG
>DASSOE010000160.1:0-2140 GCA_035700945.1 Sphingomicrobium sp.
GTGACGGAAGGCGTAACGGCTTGCGAGAAGGCCGCGTCGGCGGGGAGGTGATGCGCCGCATACTCGCCCTTGCTGCGCTCGGCGCCGCCCTCCTCGAAGACCACCGCATCGTCGGCGAGCAAGGCCGCGGCCGCGCTCGTGTCGCCCCTCCGCAAGGCGGCATGAAACGCGTCGACCGTCGCCGCCGCAGCGGGCGCGGAAGGCGGCACCGGCACCTGCGGAGCTGCACCGGCGGCGGGCTCGTCAGCCGCCACGGGACAGGTCACGAACATCAAGGCCGCAAGTGCGGCGACGCCAACGCGTTTCATTCCATTCCCCCTCAGTCGAGCTTGATCCGGACGAAGCCCATCGCCCCCGTTGGATTGCGCCCGCCGTAAAGCGGCGCAAGCCCATCCGGCACGAAGTTGACCGCGAACAGGCCACCGACGCCGAGCGAAAAGTGCTCGGCGACGCGAAAATCGCGCAGCGCGCCGAGCGAGACCTTGCCGACGCGGAACGCCGGCCCGTGCTCCGCCACGTCGAGCAACTCGCGGTTCTCGGTGACCTCGCCGCGGCCGAAGACCGTCCACGCGTCGTGCTTCAGCGACGCCTCGGCGACATAGGCATCGTCCTTGTGATGCTCGATCGTCTTGCGCCCCCAGGCCAGCGTGCCCGCGAGCTTCCAGCCGGGCGCGATCTCGTCGGCCCACAGCGCGCTCGCCGACCAGCGCTTCTGGTCGACTCCGGGCTCGAGCTGCTCGGGGACGGTGAAATGGCCCCAGCTTCCCTGCAGCGAGAGCGTCCGCGCCGGGTTCCACGACACGCGGATCGCGGTCGAATCGAGCGGCCCAGTCTCGATGTTCCAGCGGTGCTGGTCGGGTTCGCGGCCGTTGAAGCGGCTCGCCTCGATCTTCACCCCGCCGAGCACCAGCCCCATGGTCAGGACGCCGAAGCTGATGTGCGTCGAATCGAGCCAGTGATGGCTGATCGGCGCTTCCGGCGAGTCGAGGATCGCCTCGCGGTGCATGAAGGCCGGGGGCCCGAACGCCGGCTCTCCCGGCAACCCCGCGTAAAGGAACACGCTGCTCTTGCCGCCGATGTTCTGCGACACCGACCCGGACAGCTCCATCAGAAAATCGTGCGGATGCTGGCGGTCGATCAGCCGGTCGCGTCCGTTGGCGGTTTCCCCCGCGGCAAGCAGCAGGGGATAGCCGCGCTTGCCCATCAGCGGGTCGGGGCTGACCATCGCCTTCAGTTGCAGCGTGCCGTCACCGAGCGGCCGCCGCGCCATCCCCATCAGCATACCGGAGGCGAAGAGCTTGTCGTCGCCGCGGCGGCTCGCCTGATGATCATAGACGAGGTTGAGGACCCCGTGCGCCATCAGCGTCCAGTCGCCGCTTATCACGTGCAGGGCGCTGTGCTCCGACGTATCCGGCTGCCACGCGGTGCCCGAGGACTCGCGCTCCAGCGGATAAGGGCCAAGAGCGCCTGTCATGGCGTGCCCGGCGTGGTTCACTTCGGGCATCGGCATCTGCGAGTGGTCCATCCAGGAATGGTCCACGGCTGTCGTCGGAGCGGCCGGCGGCTGCTCCTGTGGTGCGGTCATCGGCATGCCGGGCATGTGCTGATGTTGCGCGAAAGCCGTGCCCGGCACCGCAAGCAGCGCCAGCGGGCTCGCCGCCGCGATCATTCTCAATTTCACGAAATTTCTCCGAAAAGCGGGAGGCAACGCGCGAGGCGACGCCTCCCGAAAATGCTCAAGGCTCAGTGAGCGCCGTGCTCCTGATGGTCCTGCATTCCCTTCATGTCGTGACCGGAATGCATCTTCTCCATCATGTCCTTGCAGCAGCAGTCCTTCATGTCGGCCATCTTGCCGCTCTGAGCGTGGCCCTGGTGCGCATCCATCTGCATTTGCGGATGCTGCGAGGGCGGGCTTGCCGGAGCGGAGCCCGGCTGGGCGGCAACGGCGGCTGCCGCGATCATCATTGAAAGCATCGTCAATCTCCTGAGTTCGAATGAGAGTTGTTCGGTTCGCTCAGGAGAACTTCGGCGGAGGCGTCGCGGTCTCCGGGACGAGCCCTTCGTCCAGCTGCGTGCTGGCGGGCAGAAGCGGAGCGCACAGGATGTGCGGCGGCTGCTCACCGGCAAGATCGACCGCCGG
>DASSOE010000161.1:0-4402 GCA_035700945.1 Sphingomicrobium sp.
GGTGGCAGCAACGCGAATCTGCCCCGGCTGCCCGCGAAGCACGGAGATGCGCGGGTCGAACGGTTTTGCGCTGCCCTTCAGCGCATCGACCGACATTGCCCCGGCGGCGAGTGCGGCGGCAAACACGCGTTCACCGTGGAAGAGCGCCTCAAGGGCGACCGCGGTCGACATCTGCGTTCCGTTGATCAGCGCGAGGCCCTCCTTCGGCCCGAGCTGGAGCGGATCGAGACCGAGCTCCCGCAGCGCCGCGCCAGCCGGCATCACGTCGCCGCGAATGTCGATTCGGCCGTGGCCCATCAGCGCCGCGATCAGGTGGGCGAGCGGCGCGAGGTCGCCCGACGCCCCGACGCTCCCCTGCGACGGGATGAGCGGCATGGCATCGGCATCGAGAAGCCGCTGGAGCGAATCGATCACAATCGGACGAACACCCGAATAGCCGCGGCCGAGGCCGAGCAGCTTGAGGACGATCATCAGCCGCGTCACGTGGCGCGGCAGCGGGTCGCCGAGACCCGCGCTGTGCGACAGGATGAGGTTGGTCTGGAGCTCGGCAAGGCGGTCCTCCGGGATGCGCGTGTTGGCGAGTAGCCCGAAACCCGTGTTGACGCCGTAGACGGTCTCGCCGCCGGCGACGATGCGCTCGACCGAGGCCGCGGCTTGCGCGACGCGCTGCATCGACGCGTCGTCCAGGCGCGCCTCCGCGCCGGACCAGAGTTGGCGGAGGATCGCGAGATCGACTCCTTGCGGATCGAGGGTCAGTGCCATTGCGCCGCGCGTCTAGGAGATTCGCAGCGAACCGGCCAGCCGGTCGCGATCAGGCTGCGACGGCGGCTCGTGGCGCAATCGGCCGGGCGCCGGCGATCCAGCCGTGCCAGGCGATACCGAGAGCGGCGATTCCGGTCAGGAGCAGCAGGAAGAGCAAGTTTACCGTCGAGACGCTCGCGAAAATCGGCGCCCACTCCGGCAGGCGGCCGAACGTTTCGTAGAGGATTTCCTGCGCCGCCACGATGCCGGCCACGAGGAGGAACGGTCGGCCATGTTTCGGTGCTTGCCTGTAGAGCGCGAGCGCGATCGTGAATGCGACCAGATTTGCAACAGCGAACGGGTACGAAAAAGACATGTCGTGGACCATGCCCGAAAGACCGCGCAGCAACCGCCAGACGATCGGCGCGACGACGAACAGGAGGGTTCCGAGCATGTACCTGGCGTGGAGATGGACCTTGTAGCGATACCTGAGGCCGCCCCAGAAGAGGATAGCGAAGCCGATATTTGCGAGTGAATCGAAGAATCCGATCTGCGCGATCTCCAGATCGCCGGGATCGCGAAGTCCGGGAGGCGCGCTCAAGGCCGTGGCGAGCGTCGTGGCCTCGACATGGATGACCCACAAGCCAGCAATGAGGAAGAAGGGAAACAGCACAAACACGCCCACCCCGGCCGAGCGGTGCAATGCCCGGCGGCCGTGATGGATCGACCAGCTCTGGACGATGGCGAGGACGGTCCACAGGACCGCGCTCGCCGCGTGGAAATGGTGGGCCGTGTTCGCAGCCGGAAGAATGCTGAGGTAACTCGGCCAAAAGGCGGCGAAAGTCAGGACGAGCAGCCCAAGCACGAACAAATAGGCGTGACGATACGGCATGCGACACTCCCCCGAGGTGCGGCGGGTGGAGGCCTATCACGAAATTCCGGGCCGGTCAGCCGATCATCGGCAGATCCAGTCCCTGCTCGCGCGCGCAGTCGATGGCGATCTCGTAGCCCGCGTCGGCGTGGCGCATGACGCCCGTCGCGGGGTCATTCCAGAGGACGCGCTTTAGCCGCCGCGCGGCGTCGTCGCTGCCGTCGGCGACGATCACCATCCCGGCGTGCTGCGAATAGCCCATGCCGACTCCGCCCCCGTGGTGCAGCGACACCCAGGTGGCGCCGCTTGCGGTGTTGAGCAAAGCGTTGAGCAGCGGCCAATCGGAGACCGCGTCGCTGCCGTCCTTCATGCTCTCGGTCTCGCGGTTGGGCGAGGCGACGCTGCCGCTGTCGAGATGATCGCGGCCGATGACGATCGGCGCCGAGACCTCGCCGTTCCTCACCATCTCGTTGAAGGCGAGCCCGAGCCTGTCGCGCTTGCCGAGCCCGACCCAGCAGATGCGCGCGGGGAGGCCCTGGAAGGCGATCCGCTCGCGCGCCATGTCGAGCCAGCGGTGGAGGTGCGGATCGTCGGGGATCAGCTCCTTCACCTTGGCGTCGGTCTTATAGATGTCCTCCGGATCGCCGCTGAGCGCGACCCAGCGGAATGGCCCGACGCCGCGGCAGAAGAGCGGCCGCACATAAGCCGGCACGAACCCCGGGAAGTCGAACGCGTTCTCGACGCCCGCGTCGAACGCCTCCTGGCGGATGTTGTTGCCATAGTCGAAGGTCGGCACGCCCATGGCGTTGTAGGCGAGCATCGCCTCGACGTGGCGCGCGATTGATTCGCGCGCGGCAGCGGCGACCGCAGTCGGATCGCGCTCGCGCATTTCCTGCCACTTGGCGACATCCCAGCCGGCGGGGCAGTAGCCGTTCGCCGGATCGTGCGCGCTGGTCTGGTCGGTGACGGCGTCGGGGCGGATGCCGCGCCGGACCATTTCCGGCACGAACTCGGCGGCATTGCCGAGGAGGCCGACGCTGGTCGGCTCCGACGCGGTGCGGATGATCTCGAGCGCCTCGTCGATGGTCGCTGCGCGCTGATCGAGGTAGCGCGTCTCGAGCCTCTTCGCGATCCGGCTTTCCTGCACTTCGATCGCGATACAGTGCGCGCCGGCCATCACTGCCGCCAGCGGCTGCGCACCGCCCATGCCGCCGAGGCCGGCGGTCAGGATCCATTTGCCCTTGAGGTCCCCGCCATAATGCTGGCGGCCCATCTCGGCGAAGGTCTCGTAGGTCCCTTGGACGATGCCCTGCGTGCCGATGTAGATCCAGCTGCCGGCGGTCATCTGGCCGTACATCATGAGCCCCTTGCGATCGAGCTCGTTGAACACTTCCCAATTGGCCCATTTGGGCACGAGGTTGGAGTTGGCGATGAGCACGCGCGGCGCATCCTTGTGGGTGCGGAACACGCCGACGGGCTTGCCGGACTGCACCAGCAGCGTTTCCTCCTCGCCCAACCGCTCGAGCACCTCGACGATCTTGTCGTAGCATTGCCAGTTGCGCGCCGCGCGGCCGATCCCGCCGTAAACCACAAGGCTCTGCGGATCCTCGGCGACCTCGTCGTCGAGATTGTTCATGAGCATCCGGACGGCGGCTTCGGTCGTCCAGCTCTTCGCCTGAATGTCGCTTCCGCGCCGCGCGCGGATGTGGCGGCTGTTGTCGCGTCGGTCGGTCATGGGCCGCTCCTAGCGTCGCGCGTCAATCGACCCAAGCGTGAACCACCCGAGCCGTGCTGCCGCTTGTGTGGCGGTTCGGAATTTGCGAGCCGTTGCTGCAAGCGGAGGGGCTGCACCACATGACCACACGAGCCGAGCTGATCGAGCGACACCGCCCACTGATCGGCAAGCTGCTGTTCGAAGTCGTCATCATCTTCATCGGCGTCACGGCCGCATTCGCGCTGGAGGCCGCGCGGCAAGACCGCCAGGATGCCGAATATCGCAGGAGCATGCTCGGTGCACTCGGGGCCACATTGAACGACACCATCGAGCACAATCAGCGATTCGAGGAGCTGGTCGACAAGCAACTCGCCGAGTTCGACGCCGCTAAAGCCAAAGGCGAACACCCCAGGCTGCCGGTCTACCGCGAGCCTGGCTCGGAGAGGCCGCCGACGCGCATCTGGGATGGGGTCGTCAGCACGGGAGCGGCGAAGGCGCTGGACCCTGACCTCTTCTACGCGCTGGCGCTGTTGTACACGCGCCTGGATTCGTTCGGAGAGAAATACGTCCGATACAACGATTTCACGGAGAGGCACGTCTTCCCGCTGGGACCTGATCAGTCTGGAACATACGACCCGAAAACCGGCAGTCTGAAACCCGAATATGCGGCTTATGTGGATCGGCTTCGGGACCTCGACCAATTGGCAAAGGAACTGGACGTCAAGGCGGCCGAGTTGCAGGCCAGGCTGGACAAGCTGCAGTGACGGCTCAGCCGTCGATGCCCCCGAACATCCGCCGCTCCGGCCCGGGCAGGCCGACCCAGTAGCCGAGCTCGGCGAGCGATTCGATTTGCCAGGCGCACAGGTCAGCCTGCTTGCCGGCGGCGATGCTGCCGATGCTGTGCGCGAGGCCAAGCGCGCGGGCAGCGTTGATTGTCATTCCGGCGAGCGCCTCCTCGGGCGTCAGGCCGAACAGGGTGCACGCCATGTTCATCGCCAGAGTCGGCGAGAGCAGAGGCGAGGTGCCGGGATTGCAGTCCGTCGCGATGGCGATCGGTACCTTGTGCTTGCGGAGCA
>DASSOE010000162.1:0-40791 GCA_035700945.1 Sphingomicrobium sp.
GCTACGATCTGATCGCCGCGCTCGACGTCATCGAGCATGTCGATGACGACGCGGCGGCGATCGCCGCAATCGCCGGCAAGCTCAAGCCGGCCGGCAAGCTAGTGATGACCGTCCCGGCGCACCGCTGGATGTGGTCGGCCCACGACGTCGTCAACCACCACAAGCGACGCTATTCGAAAGCGGCGGTTGATCGGCTCGTGGAATCATCGCCGCTCCGGCTCGACAAATCGGGCTATTTCAACAGCCTGCTTTTCCCGCTCGCGATCGCCGAGAGGCTCGCTTCCAAGCTGCGCGGCAAGGACGATGCGGACGTGAAGCTTCCGCCGAGGCCGCTCAACGCCGCGCTTGAGGCGGTGTTCGCGGCCGAGCGTCACCTCGTCGGGCGCGTGCCCCTGCCGCCGGGCCTGTCGCTCTTTGCCGTCGCATCGGCGATATAGCCGAGCTTCGCCTCGGCACGGCCGTCCCCCGCGACCTCCTGGACGATGTACAGCGGCCGTCCCTTCGCCTCGTTGTAGAGCCGGCCGATATATTCGCCCATCAGCGCAAGAACGAACATCTGCACCGCGCCGATGATCACCACGATCAGCATCAGCGAGGTCCAGCCAGGGACGTTCCGCCCCGCGGTCCACGCGTAGGCGATGTAGAGGACAAGAATCACCGATCCCATCGACAGCGCGAGTCCGACATAGCTGGCGAGCTTCAGCGGCGCGGACGAGAAGCCGGTGAGCGCGTCGAACGCGAAGCGCATCATTTTCTTGAACGGATATTTGGTCTCGCCGGCGAATCGCTCCTGCCGGTCGTAGACGAACGCCACCTGCCTGAACCCGATCCACGCGACCATCCCGCGGATGAAGCGCGCCTGCTCGGGCATCGCCAGCAGCGCCTCGAGCGCCCGCCGGCTCATCAGCCGGAAGTCGCCGGTGTCGAGCGGGATGTCGACCTCCGTGGCACGCGACATCAGCCGGTAGAAGCCGTGCGCCGTCGCGCGCTTGAAGGCGGTTTCCCCGGATCGGCTGCGGCGCACGCCATAGACGACATCCGCCTCCTCGGCGCGCATCACCTGCATCATCTCCGGGAGCAGCTCCGGAGGGTCTTGCAAGTCCGCGTCGATGATGAGCACCGTGTCGCCCCGGCAGAGGTCGAGGCCGGCCGTCAGCGCGAGTTGGTGCCCGTGGTTGCGCGACAGGTTGACCGCCATAACGTGCGCGTCCTCGGCCGCCATCTCGCGCATGATCGGCCAGCTCCCGTCGCGCGAGCCGTCGTTGACGAGCACGATCTCATAATCGTCGCCGACCGCCGCGCGCGCGGCCGCGCCGAGCCGCCGGTGCAACGCGGGTAAACACGCTTCTTCGTTGAAGCACGGAACGACGATCGACAGCGCGGGCATCAGTGCAGACGATAGAGGATGCTGCCCGGTCCCCGCCAGACCGGCTGCAATCCGGTGAGGAGGCCGGCGTCATAAGGCGGGACGTCGATCAACCAGACATAATCGAAGTCGCCGCGCGGCAGCGAGGCGAGCGACTGGTCGATTGTCCGGTGGAGCGGGTCGCGGCACCGGTTGGGCCGGACCAGCTGCGATGGGTCGGCCGAATAATAGCCCGCGGCGCGATAGTTGAGGTCGAGCAGGTTCACGCCCTCGAGCAGCCACTGGTCGTTGGAAAAGCCCTCGCGCCGGACGATCACCATCGCACCCAGATGACCGTTGCGCAGCAGCGGCCAATATTCCCTGCACGGCATGCCGACGAGGCTGATCACGCGCGCGCCGCGCGGGATGTGATCGATTGCCTCCAGCTTTGCCGTCTGGTCGCGCCCGGCCAGGCCCAGGCTCACCGCATTGGCCACGGTGCGCGTTCCGAAAAACAACAGCCCGATCACCGCAAGCACTTGGGCGGTCGTCCGGTCGGGTGCGCCGCGGAAGCGGATCGCCAGCAGCGCGACGGCGATCACATAAGGAACCAGCCGCATGTCGGCATAAGCCGAGCCGAACACGATTCGCGGAATGATCGCGAAAGCCGCGGCGAGCACGATCGCCGAAAAGGCGAGGTTCCGCGACAGCGTCAGCTTACGGCTGAACAGCGCATAGAGGAAGACCAGCGCCGGGACGATCAGCGAGGCGATGTCGAGCCATTTCCAGCGGTCGCGCAGCGCCGAGTAGATCCAGCGCCATTTAATCTCCCAGTCGAACCAGTCGACCGTGTGGCCGCCGTGCGTCTCGCTGCGCCAGATCAGCATGATCAGGACCGGCAGGCCCATCACCGACGTGCGCAGCGCCGCCTCGATCCCCGCCCGCCACCAGGTCCGCCCGCGGTCGTGAAGCCGAACCGCATCGGCCGAAAAGCACATCAGGCCGAGCAGTCCCCAGCCATAGGTGTGGGTGAAAAAGACGACGAGCGAGATCGGCACGAACAGCCATTCGCGCGCGACCGTCCGCTCGAGCCGGCCGAGCCTCAGCCACAGGCCGAAGGCGAGGAACGCAAGCGCAACCGAAAGCGCGAAATTCACGAAGCCGAACAGGAAGGGGAAGCCGTATATGAAAGGCAGCGCGAAGAAAGCTGTCGGCGGGATGCGCCCGTGCACTTCGCGCGCCACCCACAGGAAACCGGCGGCGGTGAGCGGCGGGATCGCGATCACGATTGCCTTGACCGCCCACTCGAGCCCGAGCAGCTTGCCGAGCGGAATGACGAGAAGGTCGACGCCGAGATTGCCGATCGCGGCCCAGTGATAATCGTAATAGGCCTGAAGCCAGGGCGAATGGTCGAGGTCGAGCTCGACCCGGTAGCGCCCCATGTGCCCGAACAGGTCCACCAGCGGCGGGATCGGCGGGTAGATGAGCGGCACCATGGTCGCGAGCACGACGAGCGCGAGGCATGCGCGCGATTCCCACCACGGGCGCCTCTCCACGGCCATGTCGACCGGCAGGCTCGGTTCAACCCCCATAATCACAGACCTGTAAGCCGTTGGGGGCGCTCCTAGCGGTCTGGGGTCAATTGTCCATGCGCGGCGGGGTTCGCGTGGACCTCGTCAGGCGAGCAATCAGGCGCCGGAAAGCACATCCTTGCGCACCCGCAGGACGCGCAGCCCTTTAAGGCCCGGGATCGCGACGGGCTCCAGCCACTCGGGCGCGTGGCCGGCGTTGAGGATCGCCGCGAGGCCGCCCGGCCCGCGATTGGCCCAGCGGATCGCCTCCGGCGCGTTGGGGCAGAAGACCACATAGTCGATTTTTCGGCGCACCATTATCTCGCGCGAGACCGCAGGCTTGCCGGCGAAGAGAAGGATCACGTCGCGGATCCCATCATTGTTGCGGTGATAGCCGCTGGCGACCAGCCGGTGCGACGTGCTCGCCAGGATTGCCGGGGTGATGTCGAGCGGCGCGGCAATGTTGCTCGGCGGCAGCGCGTCGAGCTTCCGAAGCTGCGGCCGGGTGATGCAGGCATTCGACGACTGCATCGCGTCCATAAGCCGCGGATCGGCGGGCATGACGAGCGCCGGCGCGGCATAGGCCGGCGCCATGATGAACATCGCGCCGGTGGTCGCCGCCACCCGCAGCGGCATCAGCGACAGCGACTGGGCACGACGCAGGGCGGCAGCGCACAGGAATGCCGTGCCGGGCAGGCTCATCACGCTCGCAGTCGTCGCTTCGCGGATCACGAACACGGCCGCGAGCGTCATCGCGAAGAGCAGGCAAGCGAAAGCGATCCACGCCCGGCGTGCATCATTTCCGGTTTTGTATATGGCGAGCAATGCGCCAGCGAGACCGACAAGCGGCTGCGCGAGGCCGATCGCCGCGGCGTCGGGCGACAGCCGCCACACCGGCATGCCTTCGTCGACTCCCGCATACCACCATTGGGCGACGAGCGGGTCGAGCGACGAAAACGGACCCTGGAGGAAATGCGGATCGACCGCGAACATCGCGGCGAGCGCGACGAGGCCGACGCCTGCAAGCCTGGCGAACCGCAACCGAAGATCGGCGACCGCCGGCGCAACGGCGAAATGGCAGCCCAGCGCAGCGACCGCGAAGCCGGCAAGATGCGCGACGTTCAATACATCGTGCGGATGCGCGAACCACACCGAAGGCAGATGGGTGACGATGAACAGCAGCAGGCTCGCTGCGGCAAGCGCGCCGAGATAGGTCTTGAGCCGCTCCCCCGCCGAGCTGTCGCGCAGCCATTCGAAGGCGAACCACCCGCCGACGGCGGCGACGAACGGCAGCGCCTCGATCGAGATGTTCAGCCACAGGGCCATCGCCGCGCCTGCGACCACCCCCGACCGGCGTGGGCGCTTGTCGTCGAGCACTGCGAGCGTCGTCAGCAGGGCAAGCACGATCTGCCAGCCATGATGGTCGATGCGCATGATTCGCATCTGCTTCATCGCACCGAGCGACAGCGGTGTCGCGAGCACCGCCAGAAGCGCCGCCGGCCCGTGCATCAGCCGGAAAGCGATGCGGTGCACCAGCAGCATCGCGATCCCGAGTGTGAGCAGCGGCACCACGATCAGGGCCGCGGTCTCCGCGCCATGCTGCCCCACGAACGGCCGCGCGAGCAGGATGACGGCGGCGATCGGAAGGTCGACGAACCGCGACCAGTGCATCGGCCCGCCCGCCGGCCCGTTGAGCCGGTACTGCGTCACGTCGAACCAGCTCTGCCCGGCAAGCCAGTCGCGCACCTGAACCAGCCGCATCGCGTCGTCGGGATCGGGGAACGTCCATTGCGTCAGCGCCGGAATCGCGCCGCGCACCATCATCGCGCCGACCACGAGCCAAATCGCGAGCACCAGCCAGCGCTGGCGCGCGAAGTCCATCGGCGCCGCGGCCTTGCTCGTCATGCGAAGACGACTTTCTTGCGAAGCATGTAGGTCGCCTGGAAGCTGACCACGATCGCGATCCCCTTGGCGATACGCGGATCGAGCCCGTAGCGGCTGCCCAGGCCGACGATGCCGGTCGTGATGCCGAGGCCCACGAGAGCGGACAGCACGAACAGCGCCTGCTGTTGCCGCCGCCCCGTGCTATCCTCTGCAACACGGCCGACGAAGACCACGCGGCTCGAGATCAGCCAGTGACAGGCGATGCCCGCAATGTAGCCGCACGCGGCGGCGAGCGCAGGCGGCGCCCCGGCCGACAGCGCCGCCATGAAGATCGCGAAATCGACGCCGAGCGACGCAGCGCTCGCCCCGATATAGCGGGTATAGACCTGATCGAGCATGAGGGCTCAGGCCGCCTTGAGCCGCTTCGGCACGAGGCGCTCGGAGGCAAGCGCCGCCTGCGCGCCCTCGTCGCCGGCCTCGTGATATTCGGCATCCTCGTTGACCGCCCAGATGTCGTAGGCGCGGCGCCCGGCCTCGATGTTGCGGACGGTTAACATGGCCGTCATCATCGCATGGTCCTGGTTGTTGTAGCGGTGCATGCCGTTGCGGCCGACCAGGTGCAGCGTCGGATAAGCCGTTTCGAGCTCGTCGCGGATCGCGTCGACATTGTCGCGATAATGGTCGTCGTAGACCGGGTAGGCCTTCTCCTGCCGCACGACCACGCCGCCTTCGACGTCGGCCGGGTCGCACAGGCCGAGGATCGCCATTTCCTTCTTCGCCAGCTGGACCAGCTCGGCGTCGCTGGACGCCCACAGCCCGTCACCTTCAAAGCAGAAATATTCGAGGCCGACGCACGCGAGAGATGCGTCGGGCACCATCTCCGGAGACCAGCTGCGGTAATTCTGGATGCGCCCCACCTTCACCTTCGAATCGTGGATGTAGATCCAGTTGTCGGGGAAAATGTCCTTCGAACGGATCATCAGCGCGACTGTCAGGAAATCGCGATACTTGAGGTCGAACGCGTTCGACGCGGCCTTGGGGAGCGGATGGATTCGGCTCGTCAGCTCGCGGATCGGCGCCGAGGAAATGACGTGCGCGGCGCTGATGATGACGTTCTTCCCGTCACCGGTCGTGGCCGCAACGCGCCAGCGGTCCAGCTTGCCGTCGAACGACAGCTGCTGGAGCGCATGGTTCATGAGCACCGTGTTGCCCTTGCCCACGACGAAGTCCCGCGCCGCTTCCCACATCATCCCCGGCCCTTTCCGCGGGTAGCGGAAGGTCTCGAGCAGGGTCTTGGTTTCCATGCCGTCGTTGGGCCGCTTGTTGAGCCCGAGCGATCGCTTGAGCCCATCGAGCACCGCGCCGCCCAGGCTCAGGCCCTTTATGCGCTGGGCTGCCCAGTCGGCCGAGATCTCGTCGCACGGCATGCCCCACACCTTCTCGGTGTAGGTCTTGAAGAAGATGTTGAAGAGCTGCTCGCCGAACTGGTTGATCGTCCAGTCCTGGAAGCTCTTCACGTCCTTGCGCGGGAACAGCCGAGAGTAGCCGTAGGAGGCCATGCACCTGGCAGAGCGCCAGATGCCGAGATTCATCAGCGCCTCGAAACCGCGCAGCGGATAGGAATAGAATTTGCCGTCATAGAAGATGCGGCTCATCCGCGGGCGCTGGATGAAATCGTCGGGCAGGATCTCGTTCCACAGGTCGACCACCTCGCGCGCCTTGGAGAAGAAACGGTGCCCGCCGATGTCAAAGCGGAAGCCCTCGTGCTCGACCGTCCGGCTGATCCCCCCGACATAGACCGGGTCCTTTTCGATCACGATGACCGAAAAGCCCGCTTTGGTCAGAAGGTAAGCGGCGGTGAGGCCCGCCGGACCGGCGCCGATGATGGCGACATCGGCCGCGGCTTCGCTTGGCTTTGGCATTGCTTTCCCCGTCTTGATGACGGTCGCAACCTGTCCGCCAAGTTCTAAATCTTGGTTAAGATCGCGGTTAGAATTTCCGCCCGCAGCGATGTTCAACCCGGATACAGCTTGCCTCTCTAGGCTCTTGCGATACCCCATACGGAGTCGGCACATGAAGAAGATCCTCATCGGCGCGGCCGCGGTCGCCGCCATTGTCGCGAGCGGGGCGGCGTTCGCGGAGACGGCGCAGCCGGCGAAGGCCGACGTGAAGACGCCGCATGCGCATGCGGCGAAGGCGACGAGCCGCGCGGACGTTGACACCCGCGTCGCGGCGGCGTTCGCCAAGCTCGACGCCAATCACGACGGTTTCGTCACGCTCGAAGAAGTCAACGCGCGCACGGACCGGCGAGAGCAACGGGTCGAGGAGCGCGCCGCCCGATTCGACCCGGCGAAGTTCTTCGGCCGGATGGACGCCAATCGTGACGGAAAGATCACCCGTGCAGAGGCGGAAGCGGCGCGAAGCCAGCATGCCGAGGCGGAAGGCGGCAAACCGGCTCGCGCTCACGCGGCGGCGATTGGGGGTTTGTTCGCCCGCGCCGATACCGACAAGGACGGAATCGTCACCCGCGCCGAGTTCGATGCGGTCGGCAAGCAGATGAAATCACGGATGGGCCATGCCGCCATGAGGCGCAGCGGCATGGCCGTGCGCATGTTCGAAGCGTCCGATTCCAACAAGGACAACCGCGTGACCCTGGCCGAGATGCAGCAGGCTGCGCGTGCGCGCTTCGATCGCCGCGACCTCAACCACGACGGGACGATCAGCCCGGCGGAGCGGCAGCAGAGGCGGCAGCAGGGCAAGGCTCAGCGTCACCCGGGCTGATTTCGGCCCCGCCGCGCGCGCAGGCGAGCCTGCCTATTTGGCGAATTCGGGCTGCTCGGTCCGGCCCCGCCGCGCCGCCGGCCTCTTCGGCTGCGGCTGCTCGGCGCCGATCTTGCGGTAACGCGCCTCGGCCTCAGCGATATAGTCGCGCGTGATCGGCAGCGCGGTGCGCTCGCGAATGTACTGCACCTGGTAATTGCATGCGGCGCCATTCTCGAACATCACGATTCCGCCGGCGAGGTAGAATTCCCACAGCCGGAAGAAGCGCTCGTCGTACATCGCTTCGATCGCCTCGCGCGCCCTGATCGCGCGATCGAGCCAGTGATGCAGCGTATAAGCATAATGCAGCCGCAGGTTCTCGACGTCGCTGGCGATCAGCCGGACCTTCTGGCTCGCGGTGAAAACTTCGCTGAGCGACGGCAGGTGGTAGCCGGGAAAGATATATTTGTCAGTGAACGGGTCGGGGCCGCTCGAAACGTCCCCAAGCTTGCCGATGGTGTGGAGGAGCATCACGCCGTCGGGCTTCAGCAGCTCGCGGCATTTCGCGAAGAATTCGTCATAATGTTTCGCGCCGACATGTTCGAACATGCCGACGGAAACGATGCGGTCGAACGGCTCGTCGAGCAGGCGATAATCCCTCAACTCGAACTTCACGTGGTCCGACACGCCGGCTGCTGCCGCCCGCTCGCGCGCGATCTTGAGCTGGTGCTCCGACAAGGTGACGCCGAGCACGTCGACTCCCGCGACTTTGTGGAGGAACAGCGCCATCCCGCCCCAGCCGCAGCCGATATCGAGCACGCGCTGCCCGGGTTCCAGCGCGAGCTTTGCGGCGATGTGCGCCTTCTTGTCGAGCTGCGCCTGCTCGAGGCTCTCGTGCTCCGGGTCCGTCCAATAGGCGCAGCTATATTGCTTGTCCGTGTCCAGGAAGAGGTCGTAAAGCCCGTCGTCGAGATCGTAATGATGCGCGACGTTCTTGCGCGCGCGTTTCAAATTGTTCGGCGAAACCAGCTGCTTGAGCGCCTTCGTCGCCTTGCGCTTCGAAAGCGCCTTGCGGCCTTCGCCCCACTCCTCCCACCTGTTGGCGCCGACGATCATCCGCAGGAGGTCGAGGACCGTGCCGTCCTCGACGAGGAGGCGCCCGTCCATATAGGCCTCGCCGAAACCGAGCCGCGGATTGCGCATGATGTCGAACGCGACCTTGCGGTCGGTGAAGCGGACCGTGAGATGCTTGCCGTCGCCCGGCCCGAAGGTCTGCGGCGGCTTGCCGGGCGCGAACAGCGTGATGCTGCCGCGCGTGATCAGCTTGTCGATGAGCCTGCCGATCAGCGACATCGCTCCGTCTCCCTCCATTCGGTCCTGGATTGCCACGAGCCGCCGCGCGCTGCAATTGACGCCGCGCAATTCACCTCGCGGTGCGATAGCGCTCGCCGGCGAAGGCCCAGCGCAGGGCGCTCGCGACGCCGTAAGTTGCGCCGCGGACGACCGTCCCTGCCAAGGGTCGTGACAGGGCGTGCATTTTTCGTGCGAACGGCGGCAGCAGATCGATCGCGGCATTCTTGAGCAGCAGCTGTACCGGGGCCTGGGCCATGGAACGGGCGGGCACGTTCAGCACCAGATCGCGGTACGTGCGCGTGCGCTCGTCGGCGCGCAGTTCGGGCCTGAATTCCCGCACCAGCCGTTCCGCTTCGGCCCGGCTGCGCGGCACCGGGTCGGCGTCGAGCAGCCGCGCGATCTCGCCGTGTTCGGCGAAATAGCGGTCCTGGTCGCCACCGCTCATCCCGGGCTCCCCATAGCGGCGCCAGCCATCGAGAAAGCTGATGGCGCCGGCGACATGCACCCAGGCGAGCAGCCACGGGTCGGTCGCGCGATATTCGGTCCCGTCCGGAAGCCTGCCGCCGACCTGCTCGTGGATCGCCTTCACCTTGGCGATCGCCTCCATTGCCGCATCGCGGTGGGCGTAGGTGGTGGTGGCGATGAACCGCGCCGTGCGGCGCAGCCGCCCGAGCATGTCGGCATTGACGTCGCTATGATCCCACACGCCTGCAAGCGCTCCCGGGTGGAGCATTTGCGTCAGCAGCGCCGCGACACCGCCGACCATCATTGAGGTCACATCGCCATGCACGCGGCGGATCACCGAGGCCGGAGGGAACAGCGCCTGGTCCGAAGCCGGCACCGGCCGTTCGCCCCTGGCCTGGTCGTTGAACGTTCTTCGCACCTCACGCACGAGCGCTCGTTGAAGCGGCGCGAGCATGGCTTACCTGACGCTCGCCGGCCGAATCGGCGAACCTGCAGGTCCGAGCTCAGCTTGCAGCGCGGCGATCATACGATCGTTGCCGCCAGCGAGATTGGCAGCCCAGAGATTGGTCTCCTGCGACCCGCTCAACAAGGGCAGCAACATCGCCTCCCCCACCTTCCTGTGCCGCGTGCCGGCAGCGCGCGCGCACCAGTAGAACCACAGGTCGTCACCCTGAGGACAGAGCCGCTGGAACATCGACCTGTCGGCGAACATCGGATGCAATGTCCCGGGAGGGTAGAGTACGCCCCCTACTCCAATCGGAATGATGTCCGTCGACGGCTCGCGTGCCGGAGCATCGGCAACGTTCAATTCCCATTGGAAATACGGTGCCAGCGCCCCGTCCGGCCGGCGCCTGATCCGATGCGCGCGATTGCAGGTGATCACCGCCGGTTCGCTTCCACCGACGAGCCGTTCGAGCAGGTCGACCGGATAGAGGATGTCATCGTCGACCGTGGCGATGAATGCGTCGGGAAATGCCTCCAGGGCAGGAATGAGCTTGTTGAAGGATTTGAGGTCGGCGCATGACCGGATCTCCAGCCCGCGACTCTCCAATTGGCGAACCTCGTTCGGCAGCTGCGCGAGGTCCTGGTCGGCGATCCACAGCAGGATCCTGTCTGGAGCGACCGTCTGCCGCAGCAGGCTATCGAGCGCACGGCGGAGCATCGCGAAACGCGGCGGATGGGACGTCAAGGAAAGGATGACTTCGCCGGGAAGCGCATGGGGACGAGCTGGTCCGTTCATCGCCGGTGCTGCGGGTCAGGCCGCCTGGCGGCTCCGACGCTTTCGTTCCGCGGCCGTCTTGAGCTGGCCGCACGCCGCGTCGATGTCGCGGCCACGCGGCGTGCGGATCGGCGCCGAAATCCCCGCCTCGAAGATGATGTTTGAAAATGCCCTGATCCGCTCCTCGTCCGAACATTGGTAGGGCGCTCCCGCCCACGGATTGAACGGGATCAGATTGACCTTGGCCGGCAGCCGGTATTGGCGGATCAGCCGCACCAGTTCGCGCGCATGCTCGTCGCTATCGTTCTTCCCCTTGAGCATCACATATTCGAAGGTGATGCGGCGCGCGTTGTTCGCGCCGGGATAAGCGGCGCAGGCCTCGAGCAGCTGCTCGATCCCGTACTTGCGGTTCAAGGGCACGATCTCGTCGCGGATTTCCTTCGTCACCGCGTGCAGCGAAACGGCGAGGTTGACTCCGATCTCCTCGCCGGCGCGCGCCATCATCGGCACGACGCCGCTGGTCGAAAGCGTGATGCGCCGCCGCGACAGGCCAAGTCCGTCCCCGTCCATAACGATCTTCAGCGCGTCCCGGACATTGTCGAAATTGTACAGCGGCTCTCCCATTCCCATCATCACGACGTTGGTGAGCATCCGCCCTTCGGGCTGAGATGGCCATTCTCCCAGCGCGTCGCGCGCCAGCATGACCTGGCCGACGATCTCCGCCGGCTCGAGGTTGCGCACCAGCTGCATGGTGCCGGTGTGGCAGAAGCGGCAGTTCAGCGTGCACCCGACCTGGCTCGACACGCACAAGGTGCCGCGGTCCGCGTCGGGGATGAACACCATCTCGAAATCGTGACCGTCATGAGTCCTCAGCAGCCACTTGCGCGTGCCGTCGGACGAAACCTGCGCCTCGACCACCTCGGGCCGCGAGATGATGAACCGCTCGGCGAACCAGCCGCGCTGCGGCTTGGCGACGTCGCTCATCTGGGCGAAGTCGCCGACCCCGCGATTGTAAATCCAGTGCCAGACCTGCTTGGCGCGGAGCTTCGCCTGCTTCGCCTCCAGCCCTGCGGCCTCCAGCTCGCGCCGGATCTGGTCCTTCGACAGGCCGACCAGCTCCACGCGCCCGTCAGCGCGCGCGGTCGCGACCCGCGGAACGGGCACGGGATCGATCGGGCCGGGAATCGGCATCAGGGTCGTATCGGCACTCATGGCAGGGCGCCTATCTAGTTAGCGCCGCTGGCTTTTGCCAGCGCAGGCCGCGGCCGCGGCATCAATGGCAGTCGCCGCGCCGTCGAGGGAATATGGATCGACGAAACGCCGTCCCGCTGTGTCGCGCGATTCGATCGCCATGCCGGTGGCGCCGCGCAGCGCCGCGATGATCGCCCGCTCCTGGAGTGGGCCCTCGCTCCACGCCATATTCCCGCGCGAGACGAGCAGGAACGGCTGGCTGCCGATCCGCAGCATCACCGCCGCGCCGGTCCTCGGCATCCGCCGAAGCCGAGCGTGGAACTCGCCCCAGCGCCGACGATCCGGTGAGAAGGTGAAGCCGGCGACTGCCTGAACCTTGCCGCTGGCCGCGATGCGGGCGGATCGGGAGAGCGCCTCGCAAGTCGCCCCGCGGTCGATCGCAGCCCAGGCGCCGTCCGCCGAAAGGATCCCGCCCCGGGCCGACGCAGGGGTGGCGACGACAGCGGCGCAAGCCAGCAATGTCCAGCACTTGCTCACACAAGGAAGCTAGCCGCTCGGCCCTTCCCGCACCACCGCTCTTCAGCGGCCGGTCCGCACCCGCGTCAGCTTCTCGCCGGTCCTCTCGACCACATAGGAGGCGCCCTTCCGCTTCACGGCCTCGCCGGTGCAGAGCTGCAGCCTCTTCTTCGGGACGAGCCCGAATGGCGACCCGCGCTCGCGGATTTCATACAGCGTGAGCTGATCCCCATTGGCGTCGAGGACGGGAATGGTCCGGAAATGATTCGTCACAGGTCCGCTCCCCCTGCGGACGATTCGGCAGGTGCAACTTAACGGAAGTTGTATTTACGTCCAGTGCCGCGGAAAGCTCGCGGTGCCGTCCGCACCAAAATGGGCCGGCTCGGGCCCATTCTTGTTGTTTAACTTTCGTTATGCCATGAGCCCCCTCGCTCGGTTTTGGATGATTCGCAGCCAGGGAGGCCGCAATGAACCGAGCAGCACCGCACCGAGCAGCACCGCACCAAGCAGGTCTCGTTCGCTAGCCGCAGCGAGGCTGTTCGATTGGAACTCGCGGAAATCCTGAGCCGCATCGCGGCGGAACTGGCGCTGTTCGCCGGCGCCGGCTTTCTGCTGTTCGCGGTCAACGACCTGATCGTCGACATCATCTATTTCGTCCGGGCCGGCTGGCGTGCGCTGACGGTCTACACGCGCTACCCGCGCGCTTTCGCCAGCGCATTCCCGGAGAACGCGGAGCCGGAATTCATCGCCATGTTCGTCCCGGCCTGGGATGAATCGGCCGTGATCGCGTCGATGCTGCGCACGACCATCGGCCGGCTCGACTACTGCAACTACCGCATTTTCGTCGGCCATTACCGCAACGACCCCGCCACGGCGGCGGCGATTGCCGCGGTGGGGGATGACCGCATCGAAGCCGTCGAGGTCGACCGCGACGGCCCCACGACCAAGGCCGATTGCCTCAACCGCCTGTACGACGCGCTGGTCGCCTACGAGACGGAGACCGGAAACGCGGCGACGGCAGTCGCGCTCCATGACGCCGAGGACGTCGTCCACCCGCTCGAGCTCAAGGTGTTCGACCGACTCATCCCGCGCGCCGCGGTGATCCAGCTTCCGGTGCTCCCGCTCGCCGATCCGCATTCCCGCTGGATCAGCGGCCATTATTGCGACGAGTTCGCCGAGGCGCACATCAAGGAGCTGGTGGTCCGCGAGGCGGTCGGCGCCGCGATCCCGCTCGCCGGCGTCGGCTGCGCGATCGCGCGGAAGCCGCTGTCGCAGCTGGCGGCGATGCAGGACGGAAAGCCGTTCGCCGGCGCCAGCATGACCGAGGATTACGAGGTCGGCCTCAGGGTCGGTGCGCTCGGGCTCAAGACCATGTTCGTGCGGCTGCCGGCGCGGCCCGGCGAGCGCGGCGTGGTTGCCAGCCGCGGCCATTTCCCGGCCACGCTCGGAAGCGCCGTTCGCCAGAAGGCGCGCTGGCTCGGCGGCATCGCGCTTGCCGGCTGGGACCGGCTCGGCTGGAGCGGTGGGCTCGGCGAACGCTGGATGCGGATGCGCGACCGCCGCGGGCCGCTTGCCGCGCTGCTGTTGTTCGCGGCGTATGGCGCAGCGCTCCTGTGGTCGCAGATCTGGCTGGCCGAAGCGCTCGGCGCTCCCATCCATGCTCGGCTGGATCCGGCGCTGGTGACGCTCCTCACCATCAACGCCTGGCTGCTCGCGTGGCGGGTCCTGATGCGCGCCTGCTTCACCGCCAGCGCCTACGGCCTCGGCGAGGGGCTCCTGTCCATTCCCCGCCTCGTCGTCGGCAACCTGATCGCCATCCTCGCCGCCGCGCGCGCGGTCAGCCTGCACCTCGGCGGCGGCGCAACGCGCTGGGACAAGACGCGACATATCTTCCCCGCCGAGCTCCCGCAGTGAGGCCGTCCCTCCGCTTCCTCGCCGTCGCGGTGATCGGCTGGGCCGGGTTTCGCGCGGCGACCCTTGGCGCCTTGCCGGGCGCGGAGATTTTCCGCATCGGCCACGGCGAGGCGAAGCCGCCGCCGATCATCGCCACTCAGTTCCCGCCGATCGAGCCGATCGCGCCCGCAAGCGGCGACTCGGCTTCGCTGAACCTGCGGCGGGCGGGCTTCCCTTATCCGCAAGCGCCGATGACCCCGGCAGCGCAGCGGACGATCGTTGTCCCGGTCTATTACCCGGTCGGCGCTGCCGCGCCGCCCGTCCCCTCACGACTCGCTTATGCCCTTCCCGAGCCCCGCCGACAGTTGTTCGCGGCGGTTCCGGCGCTCGACGAGTGGCCGCTGTCGCGGATCGCGGCGGCCTCGATGCCGCCGCTGCGCTCGAGCGTCGTTGCACCGGCGCAGAGCATCCCCGCCGCGCTCAAGCGCAGCGGCATCGACCGCGTGCAGCTGACCGCCTGGGCGCTGCTGCGTGCCCAGTCGGCGGGGACTGCCGGCACCCAGTCTTTCGCCAGCGGCGGCTCGCTCGGCGCCAGCCAAGCCGGCGCGCGGCTGACCTACAATTTCACGCGGCAGGTCGCCGCGACCCTCCGAAGCACGTCGACGGTCGGACGCCGCGGCGGCGAGGTTGCGGCAGGCGTCCGGATCCAGCCCGTGGCCGGTATCCCGCTGTGGATCGATGCCGAGCGGCGGCAGCGGATCGGCCGCTTCGGCGGCGGCCGCAATGCCTTCGCCTTGTTCTTCGAGGCCGGAGTCTATGAGCGCCCGATGCCGCTGCACTTCACTCTGGACAGCTATCTCCAGGGGGGAGTCGTCGGGTTGCGCAGCCGCGATGGCTTCGTCGACGGGGCGCTGACGCTGACGCGCCCGGTGTACAGGCAGTTCTCGGCGGGCCTGGGGGTTTGGGGAGGCGCACAGCCGGGGGTGTACCGCGTCGATGTCGGCCCACGCCTCACGATGCGCGTGCGCCGCAACCTCAAGGTGCACGTCGATTGGCGGCAGCGGCTCGCCGGGAACGCCGCGCCGGGCTCGGGACCGGCGGTCACCCTGGCAGGGGATTTCTGACCCAGAGTTCGACGCCTCCGCCTGGACGAACGAGGATGTTGGCCGCCGCAGCCGTTTGCGGCTAATCTCCGTCCGGCCGATGCACATCTACCTCCCCATTGCAGGCCAGTCGGTGAATGCGATCTTCATCGTGCTGCTCGGCTTCGGCGTCGGCGTGCTTTCGGGCATGTTCGGGATCGGCGGCGGATTCCTGACGACGCCGCTGCTGATCTTCTACGGCATCCCGCCGACCGTCGCCGTCGCTTCCGCGACCACCCAGATCACCGGAGCGAGCGTGTCGGGCGCGATGGTCCACATGCGCCGCGGCGGCGTCGACCTGAAAATGGCCGGGGTGATGAGCGTTGGCGGGCTGTTCGGCTCGCTCATCGGCGCCGTCCTGTTCCGGATGCTCCAGGCCAGCGGGCAGATCGACGTGGTGATCAGCTTCCTCTACGTGCTGATCCTCGGCTGGATCGGCACGATCATGCTCAAGGATGCGCTGGTCGCGCTCGGCTTCGTCGGCGGCAAGCAGGCGCAGGCGGGCTCCGCGCGCCGCAATCGCTGGGTCGCCTCGCTCCCGCTGCGCTGGCGCTTCTATGCCTCGGGGCTCTACATCTCCCCAATCGCCCCGCTCGCGATCGGCTTCGGCGCCGGCGTGCTGACGGTCCTGCTCGGCATCGGCGGCGGCTTCATTATCGTTCCCGCGATGATCTATCTCCTCGGCATGCCGGCCCGGGTCGTGATCGGGACCAGCCTCGCGATGGTGCTTGCAGTCAGCGCCGTGACCACCATGGTCCACGCGGTGACCACGCGTGCGGTCGACATCGTTCTTGCCGTTCTGCTGCTCGTCGGGGGTGTGATCGGCGCCCAGTATGGCGCGCTCCTGACGCTCAGGATCAAGCCCGACATGCTGCGGCTCGCGCTCGCGATCATCATCCTTTGCGTCGGTTTCCGCATGCTACTCGGTCTCGCCTGGCGGCCCGACGAAATCTTCTCGATCGAGTATTTGTGACCGCGCGATCGGCCATCGTCGCCCTGGCCCTGCTCGCGCCGCTGCTGATTGCGGCGGACAAGCCTGTGCTGGTGCCCGACGTTTCCGCGCGGCAGGTCCAGATCCGCTATAGCTTCTCGGGCGCGCAGCTGCTGCTGTTCGGCGCAATCGCCTATCCCGGCGGGCGCAGGCCCGAGAGCCCGGCGGCGATCGCGGTCGTGCTTCGCGGCCCCGTCCAGCCGATCCTGCTGCGCGAGAAGCAGAAGATCGCGGGCATCTGGATGAACGCCGATTCGAGCCGTTTCCGCTCTGCGCCGAGCTATTATTCGGTCGCCTCGTCGCGCCCCATCCGCGAGCTCGTCGACGACCGCACCGCGTCCATCTACGAGCTAGGAGTCCACAACCTCCAGCTGTCGCCCGGCGGCGGTGCACTTCCCGAAAAGGAGCGCCATTTCGAAGCCGGCCTACTCGACCTGCGCATGCGCGAGGGACTCTATTCGCAGGACCCGCACGGCGTCGAGATCACCGACGGCATTCTCTATCGCGCGGTCGTCACGATCCCGAGCCAGGTGCCGGTCGGCACCTACACTGCCGAGACGTTCCTCATCGAGCCCAACCCCGACCCGACCAAAAGCGGCCGCGTGGTCGCGGTCGCCACACGCGACATCGAGATCAACAAGTCGGGCTTCGAGCGTAACGTGTGGCTCGCCTCGCGCCGCCATCGCTTCGCTTACGGCATCGCCTGCGTTGTGCTTTCGCTCGGCCTCGGCTGGGCCGCCGCGGTTGCGTTCCGGCGCCGCTTCTAACGGCTTGGCCTAATTTAATTTTAACCGCTCCGGCGTATCGACGTGCGCGACCTTATTGTCTGGGAGCGTACGACCATGGATGAGCAGCCGAACCTGCGCGAGTTCTTGAACGAAGTCAGCAGCTTCAGCGAGGAGGATGCCGCGCCGGCTCCGGCCAGGACGAAACCAGGCCTCATTGCTTCGATCGGCAAGGTGGTCGAGATCGCCGGCTCGGGATCGCAGATCCGCATGGATGCCGCTGCCTTGATGCCGCTGCAGTCGAACCCCGATCCCTCCGTCGCCATGTCGGGCCAGGTCGGCAGCCAGGTCAAGATGGTGGTCGGCAGCGCCTGGCTGATCGCCAACGTCCGCACGCTGCGCGGCGCGGACGATGGCGAGCTCGTCGCGCACGTCGACTTCCTCGGCGAGGGCAACAGGGATTCCGCCGGAATGCTGAGCAATTTCCGTCGCGGAGTCACCCGTTACCCGATCCCTGGCGCGGACGTGATGCCGGTTACGACCGACGATCTGCGCGCTATTTTCGCCGCGAGCGACGAGCCGAACATCGAGATCGGGACCGTCTATCCGACCGACGACATCCGCGGTGCGCTCTATGTCGACCCGATGCTGTCGAAGCATTTCGCGGTGCTCGGCTCGACCGGTACCGGTAAATCGACGTCCGTCGCGCTGATCCTGCACCGCATTTCCCAGCTGTCGCCCGAAGGTCACATCCTGATGATCGATCCGCACGGCGAATATTCCGCGGCGTTCAAGAATTGCGGCGAGCTGTTCAACGTCGATAATCTGCAGTTGCCCTACTGGCTGATGAACTTTGAGGAGCATTGCGAAGTGCTCCTGACCACGCACGGCCCGGAGCGGCAGCGCGACGCCGACATCCTCGCCAAGTGCCTGCTCACCGCCCGCACAAAGGGCAAGGACATGAGCCAGTACGGCAAGGTCACCGTCGACAGCCCGATCCCGTACCTGCTGACCGATCTCCATGGCATCATCGTCAATGAGATGGGCAAGCTCGACCGTAGCGGCGACTCGCTGCCCTTCCAGCGCATCAAGACCAAGCTCGAGGAGCTTCGCGCCGATCCCCGCTACACCTTCATGTTCTCGGGCATGCTGGTGTCGGATTCGATGCCGGGCCTGATCGCCAAGCTGTTCCGCCTGCCGAGCCAAGGCCGCCCGATCTCGATCGTCGACGTCTCCGGCGTCCCTTCGGAAATCACCTCGGTCGTGGTTTCGGTACTCGCGCGCATGGTTTTCGACTATGCGATCTGGTCGCGTACCGAAGCGCAGAAGCCGCTTCTGCTCGTCTGCGAAGAGGCCCACCGCTACGTGCCCAAGGACGAGCACCAGGAAGGCGGCCAGGCCGTCCGCAAGATCCTCGAGCGCATCGCCAAGGAAGGCCGCAAATATGGCGTCAGCCTCGGCCTGATTACGCAGCGTCCGTCGGATCTCGCCGAAGGCGTGTTGTCGCAATGCGGCACGATCGTCTCGATGCGCCTCAACAACGACCGCGACCAGGCCTGCGTCCGCGCGGCGATGCCCGAGGGTGCACGCGGCTTCCTCGACGCCATCCCGGCGCTTCGCAACCGCGAGTGCATCGTCTGCGGCGAGGGTGTCGCGATCCCGATGCGCGTCCGCTTCGACGACCTCGAGCCGGAGAAAAGGCCGGCGTCCTCCGACCCGAGCTTCGCTCGCTTGTGGCGCGAGACCGGCGACGAAGCCGGGATCATCAGCCGCACCCTGAAGCGCTGGCGCGGTCACGGCCGCTAAGGCGGTGTCGAAGCGGCGATCCGCGGATTGCAATTTCGGAGCTGTTCGGGGAACCTCGCGGGGTGCGCGGACCCGAATCATCGCTGACGACGAAGGGATGGCGCAATTTTGCGGGCGTTCACGGCCGCCTCCGTCCGCCGCTCAGGCCGTCGAAGGATGACGTCGAGACTGTCCGCCGCGCGATCGATGCGGACGACAAGAGCATCCTCCTGCTCGGCGTCACTCCCGAGCTATCGGTGCTCGGGCGCGAGCTGGTCGCAGTCGACAACTCGACGCGCATGCTGGCTCAGGTCTGGCCCGGCGATCGCGACGGCCGACGCGCGATCCTCGCGGACTGGACCAATCTCCCGTGCGCCAGCGGGAGCTTCGATGCGGTCATCGGCGATGCATCGCTCAACGCCGCGCCCGAGCAGGTCGAGGAAGTGCTCGCCGAAGCCAGGCGCGTTCTGTCCCCTCTCGGCAAGCTCGCATTCCGGCTGTTCTGCTCACCCGAGGACCCGGAGACGCTCGACCTGATCCGCGAGGACGTGTTCGCCGGCTGGCCCGGCAATCTCCATGCGCTGAAGTGGCGGATCGCCATGGCGCTCGCCGCGTCGAAGGCCCATGCGATTGTCCCGGTGCAGGAGATTCTCGCCGCGTTCGAGCGCATGTTCCCGGATCGCTCCCAGCTCGCCGCGGCAACCGGCTGGCCCGCGGAGGATATCGCCACGCTTGACGCCTATGCCAGCGCCGATCACAGCCTGGGCTTCCCCACGCTTTCGGCGATCATGAAGGTCATCGGACGGCATTTTTCCGATCTTTCGATAGTCCCGGCAGCCGGTTATCCGCTGGCTGAGCGCTGCCCGACCATCGTCGCCGCCCGCTAGCCAGCATCCGCCTGGTCGAATATCGGACCTGGCCGTGGCCACGCTGATCGTCATCATCCACGAATTCGACGTCTTCCGTGTCCGCGATCGTGTTTCGGGAAAGGTCGACAGCCCGTATCTGCTGTTCGAGGTGCTGAGGCAGCTGGAAGCCCTCGGCCACAGCGCGGTGATTTCGCGCGGCCCGCGGACACCCAGGGGCGATGCGGCCTTGCTTCACGTCGATTCGACGATCGTGGAGCCGGAATATCTGGCGCTTGCGCGGCATTATCCGCTCGCCATCAACTTCAGGACCGGCGACATTTCGAAGCGCGCCACCAGCCGTTTGCTCCTGTCGAGGGACGATCGCTGGGATGGGCCGGTGATGGTCAAATCGAACTACAACAACAATGCCGTGATGGAGGATCTCCACAACCGCGGCGCGGCCAAGACCGGGCAGCCATTGCCGCACCCCGGCGTTACCAGGGGCGGCGCCTACAGCGTGCTGGACTCGATCTCCGACGTCGGCGACGACATCTGGTCAGACCCGTCGCTGGTGGTCGAGCGCTTCCTGCCGGAGCCCGATCCCGAAGGCGGGTTCGTCCTCCGGACCTGGGTGTTCATGGGCGCGCGGGAGCGTTGCACGCGCTTCGTCACCGCCGACAAGATTTCCAAAGCGGCTGACATTTTGCGGTCCCAGCCGATCGAGGTGCCGCCCAAGCTGAGGGCGGAGCGCGAGCGGCTCGGCTTCGATTTCGGCAAGTTCGACTGGGTCATGCACGACGGCGAGCCCGTGCTGCTCGACGCCAACCGCACGCCCGGCGTGGCGACGGCCATCCAGCCGCTCATGAAGGAAGGCGCGCGCAACCTCGCCGAAGGCCTGCACGGACTGCTGACTGGCGAGACCGCTCCCGTGAAGGCGTTGCCCTGACCATTCGGCGATTTCAGTCGGGGATTTTGTCGAGCACGTCCTGCATCGACACTTCGACCTTGAACGTCAGGGTATAGTTGCCGCGTTCGTAGCCGAGCTGCCGCGGCATCAGGACGGGGCGCTTCTCTACCGCAACGTTCATGCTCACTGTGTCCCTGCCGGCTCCGAGCCCGCGCGCCGCATTCCTGGCCGCCGCATAGAGGTGCTCGCGCGTCTTCAGCGGCAGCTCCACTCGGCCGCGCACTCTTAATAGAGCGCGCTTGGCCGCTCGATAGAGCAGGCCGGCGCAATAGCTCGTCCTCACGGGATAGGCATGGTGCTGGACTCGGCTCGGCGCGTCGTGCTGGATGATCGATTCGATGATCCGCGGCTCCAGCGCGTGCCTTGCGAGGCCGATCCACGCCAGCCGTTCCTCGAGGTCGGTGTCGGCGCCTGCCGCATAGCCTTCGAGCACCTCGTCATACCCGCCGGCGCGGCGGAACGCGGGCGTCGGGATGACGTGAAATCCCTTCAGCTGGTTGGCGGCGAGCCTTGGTCCACCCTGGTTGAACGACTGCGACGTCCGCGTGTCGAAATAGCCGTAGGCGCGCGGCGGCAGATGTCCGGCGAGCCACTCGATCGCGCCGTCCGCCATGATCGTGTCCGCATCGGCGAAGACGAGCACATCCGAGCTCGCCGCCGCAGCGCCCGCGTTGCGCGCCTTCCAGTTGGAAAAATGCTCCTGCCCCTCGACCGAGACCACGCGAACCGAGGGGAAGTTTGCACGGACGAAATCCCCCGTCCCCTGTGGGCACGAATAATCGACGACGATCACTTCGCTTGCGGCCTGGGCGATCATCTTCGGAAGGCTCGCCTTCAGATGATCGAGTCGGCCCTTGCACGTCGTAATGATGCTGAAAGTCCGCGGCAATTTGATCACCCACCCACTTCGAGTGCGCCGGGCTTTAGGGCGGCCGTTACCGCTGGGGCAATGCGCAATTCGCGCGCGGCTCAGGCGTTGGCCTTGCTGGCGGGCCTGCTCACGCCGACGCCGAGCAGCGCCTCGAGCCGTGCCTTGACCGCGGCGGCGAGGCGCGTGTCGACGACCGGTGCGCTGGTGAGGCGCACCGACAGCGGGTTCACCGGCGTCCCGCTCACCCGCACTTCGAAATGGACGTGCGGCCCCGTGGAGAGCCCGCTCGACCCGACATAGCCGATCACCTGCCCCTGCCGCACGAAGCTGCCCGGTTCGGCGGCGATCGAGCTCATGTGGCCGTAGAGGCTGACGATCCCGCCGCCATGGGCGATCTTGACCTCGCGGCCGTAGCCACCGGCCCAACCCGCCGCGACGATGCGACCGTCGCCGGCCGCGACGATCGGGCTTCCCCACGCCGCACCGATATCGAGTCCCGCGTGGAAGCGCGAGAAATGCAGGATCGGGTGATAACGGTTGCCGAAGTAGGAGGTGATGTGGCCATCGACCGGCATCATCAGCCCGTTGGTCGTGGCCGCGGGCCGCTCGACGTTCGCCGCGTCGATCCATCGGCCCTCGCCGTTCGCGTCCCACCTGACGAGCTGCAGCCCCCGTTCCCCGATCCGATCGAGCCCCGCGTAGAGCAGCCGGTGATTAGCCCCGAGCACCAGGTCGAAGCTGTCGCCCGCGGCGACCTCGCCGACATCGATCTCGGTCGCGAGCGCCGCAAGATATTCCGCCGCCACTTTGGGGCTCGCTCCGGCCGTCCTCAGCGACCAGTAAAAGCCTTCACCGATGCGACCACGAATGCGCAGCGGGCCGGCGCCGGCAGGCGCAGCCATGGCGGTCTCGGCCTGCGGCACGAACGCGCGTTTCGGCGCGAATTCGATCGGCTCGGCCGCATCGGTCGGGGCCATCGCCATGCCGCTCGTGCCGCCGATGGTCAGCGGCGCGACTCCGAGGGCCTGCCACTGCTGCTGCTCGCCGGTCGGAAGCTCGTCCGCACGCGGCAGCGATGCCCAGGCAACCGTGCTGCAGACGAGCGCGAGCGCGCCGGCAGCCTTCCAGCCTGGAAGTGCCCAGGCAGGCGCAAGCGAGCGCCGCAGCGGATGCGCATGGCTTCGTGACGTCAACACGAGGGCGGTGATGGCGAATCAAGGTTAAAACGGGCCTAAAGCCGCCTCCGGAACTTGCGTCCTTCCAAAGCGCTGCCACAGTGAAAGCCATGGCGCCGCGTTCAGACGCTTCGGTCCGGGCGATCCTCGGGCCGACCAATACGGGAAAGACCCACCTCGCGATCGAGCGGATGTGCGGCCATTCGTCGGGCGTGATCGGCTTTCCGCTGCGGCTGCTCGCACGCGAGGTCTACGACCGCGTCGTCGCCATGAAAGGCGCAAGCCAGGTGGCGCTTCTGACCGGCGAAGAGCGGATCGTCCCGCCCCATGCGCGCTATTTCCTGTGCACCGCCGAAAGCATGCCGGTCGGCAACGAAGCTGAGGCACCACGCGACTTCGCCTTTGCCGCGATCGACGAGGCGCAGCTCGCCGTCGACCCCGAGCGCGGCCACGTATTCACCGACCGGCTGCTCCGTGCCCGCGGCCGCGAGGAGACTCTGATCCTCGGTTCCGAAAGCCTGAAGCCGATCGTCCGCGAACTTCTGCCCGAAGCGGAAATAATCACCCGCCCGCGCTTCTCGACGCTGCGCTACGGCGGCAACGTCAAGCTCTCGCGCCTGCCGCCGCGCTCCGCCGTCGTCGCCTTCTCCGCAGAGCAGGTCTATGCCCTCGCCGAGATGCTTCGGCGCTTCCGCGGTGGCGCGGCCGTGGTCATGGGAGCGCTGTCGCCCGCGACGCGCAATGCCCAGGTCGCGATGTTCCAACGCGGCGAGGTTGATTATCTCGTCGCCACCGACGCGATCGGCATGGGCCTCAACATGGACGTGACCCACGTCGCCTTCGCCGGACTGGAGAAATTCGACGGCCACCGCGACCGGCGGCTGACGATCGCCGAAATGGCGCAGATCGCCGGGCGCGCCGGGCGCCACCAGAAGGACGGCAGCTTCGGCACGCTCGGGTTGACCGAGGACAGCGGCGGCTTCAGCGATTCCGAGGTGGATGCAATCGAGGAGCACCGCTTCCGCCCCATCGACTGGGTTTACTGGCGCAATGCGGAGCTCGACTTCACCGACATACGCGCGCTGATCGCAAGCCTCGAGGAGAAGCCCGACGATCCAGTGTTGCGCGCCGCGCCCGAAGCCATCGACCTCGCCGTCCTCAAGCTCATCGCCGAGGACCCGGCGATCGCTGTCCGGAAGGGCGTGCAGGCGCGGCGGCTTTGGGCGGTGTGCGGCCTACCCGACTTCCGCAAGGTCGGTCCGATGCACCACGCGCGCATGGTCCGCCGCCTGTTCAGCTATATCGGCGAGGGCGGGCACGTCCCCCACGAGTGGTTCGCGGCCGAGGTCTCGCGCCTCGACAATATGAGTGGCGACATCGAGGCGCTGGCGGATCGACTCGCCGGAATCCGCAGCTGGGCCTATATCGCCCACCGCGGCGACTGGCTGAAGGAGCCCGCCAAATGGGCCGAGCGCACCCGAGAGGTCGAGGCGCGGCTGTCCGATGCGCTTCACGAGCGGCTCACCCAGCGCTTCGTCGACCGCCGGACCGCGGTGCTGGTCCGCGACATCGGCGCGCGCGGCGCCGACGCACTGCCGGTCACCGTCGCTGCCGACGGCGAGGTCAGCGTTGGGCCGGAGCCGATCGGCCACCTCACCGGTTTCGATTTCCGCGTCGATCCGTCCGCGCGGCTAGCCGACAAGCGCCTCCTGCTCGCGGCCGCCGAGCGCCGCCTTGGGGACGAGCTCGACCGCCGCGCCAATGCGCTGATCGATTCGCCCGACGGGGCCTTCGCGCTGGCGGTCGACGACAAGGGCGGCGTTGCGGTGGCCTGGGACGGCCACATTTTAGCTCGCCTCGCCCCCGGACGCTCGCTGCTCGAGCCCGCGATCCGTACGGCGCGGCCACTCGACCGGCTCTCGGCGCAAACGCGGACGGCGCTTCGCGCGCGGCTCGAGCGCTGGCTCGATGCCCAGATCCACGAGCATTTGCGCGCCCTTCAAAGCCTCGCCGCCGCCGCGGCCGATCCGGCAAGCTCGCCCGGCGTGCGCGCGCTCGCGGCAATGCTGAGCGATGCAGGCGGCGTGCTTCCGCGCAAGGCGGCGCTCAGCGCCATTGCCCATCTCGAGCAGGCCGACCGCCAGGCGCTGCACAAGCTTCGCGTCCGTCTCGGCCCGCTCGACGTGTTCGTGCCCCTGCTCCTCAAGCCCGCGGCGCAACATTGGCGCGCGGCGCTGCTTGCCGTGCGTCAGGGCCAGCAGATGCCGGCGCTGCCCGCGCCCGGCGCCGCGACAGCCGCGGCCGACGCCGACCCGCGCGGCGCATCGCTCGCTTACCGGCGCGCCGGCCGAACCTGGGTCCGTGTCGACCTCGCCGACCGGCTCGCGAGCCACGCCCGCAAGGTCCGCTCCGCGGGGGGCGCCGACCCGGTGGATGCCGCCCTCGCTACCTCGATCGGCCTCGACGAGGAAGCGATTGGCCGTCTCATGGGCGACATCGGTTTCACCCGCGCCGGCGACGCCTGGCGCTGGCGCGGCCGCCGTCACCGCCCCGGCGGCGAACAGAAACGCGCCAGCCACGCCTTCGCCGAGCTCGCCAAGCTGAAGAAGAAGTGAGGATCGACCGCTATCTCCATTGCATTCGGCTGGTGAAAAGCCGCACCCTCGCCCAGACGCTGATCGACAGCGGCTATGTGCGGATCGACGGCAATCGCGTCGAAAAGGCGAGTGACGCGGTGCGGGTCGGCAGCGTTATCGTGCTTCCGCTGCGCGACCGGGTCCGGGTGATCAAGGTCCTCTCGTTGCCGCAGCGGCGCGGCCCGGCACCGGAAGCGCGCCTTTGCTACGAGGAGATCGAGCCCTGACCTTGGACCCCGCACCCGAATGGCATGTCGCCGAGTGGTTCAACACCGAAAAGCCGCTGTCACTGGCGGACTGGCGCGGCCGGACCGTCGTCGCGCTCGCCTTTCAACTGCTGTGCCCGGGATGTGTGTCGCAGGCGCTGCCGCAGCTTCAGCGTGTCCGCGATACCTTTCCGGAGGCCCAGGTCGCCGTCGCCGCGATCCACACTGTGTTCGAGCATCACGAGGCGCAAGGTCGTACCGACGTGCTGCGCGCCTTTCTCCACGAGAACCGCATCCGCTACCCGGTCGCGGTCGATGAACCCGGACCCGACGGCATTCCGCTGACGTTCGGTGCCTACGCAATGCAGGGGACACCGACGCTGCTCCTCATCGACCCCGCGGGCCGTCTTCAGATGCAGAAGTTCGGCCACCTCGACGATCTTCGACTGGGGGCGGTGATTGCCAGCGTCGTCGCGGAGGGGCGCCTCATTGACGAGCAGGACGCTGCGTCATAGCGAAGTCCGCAGAGGAGCGCGCATCAATGACCTACGTCGTCACCGACGCCTGCATCAAATGCAAATATATGGATTGCGTCGAGGTCTGCCCCGTCGATTGCTTCTACGAGGGCGAAGTGATGCTGGTCATCAACCCGAACGAATGCATCGACTGCGGCGTGTGCGAGCCCGAGTGCCCGGCCGAGGCGATCCTTCCTGACACCGAGAGCGGTCAGGAAAAGTGGCTCGAGCTCAACGCCAGCTTCTCGTCCGACTGGCCCAACATCACGCGCAAGCGGGAGACCTTTGCCGACGCCGACGAGCACAAGGGCGAAGAGGGCAAGTACGAAAAATATTTCACGCCGGAGCCCGGCACCGGCGACTGAAACGTCCGCCGGCACGCCCGGCGCGGTGTCAGCTCAGCGGTGGATCGTGAAAGTGTAATTCAAACCGAGCCCGCCGGACAGCTGGTTGCGCGAGCCGAGCTCCCGAACGATCGGCGATTTTGCGGCATCCCCGACAAGGCGCTCGTAGCGCGCGAAGCCGAACATTCCCCACCGTGGAGTGAACTGGACGGACATCCCGCTCGCCGCCGCCACGCCATGGATTCCGCCACCGGGCCGATACACAGGCAGCCCGGAAGCCAGAGCAGCGGCCGGACTGACCCCGAAATAGGCGCGTTGGTAGCGGCCATCCGAGAAAAGCAGGCGGGGGCCGATCGACAGGACGTAGCGGTCTCCGTCGCGCCAGACCTGATCGGCACCGACTTCGCCGACCAGCCCCTTATGCCCGCCGATGCCCTTTAGAAGCTCGGCGCGCAGCTGAAGCGACCTGGTCAAATGGTAGCTCGCGAACGCGCCCGCTTCGATAGTCGTCGGAATTTTCCCCACAGGCGCACCGACGTCGGAGTTCTGGCGGCCGCTCGCGAGGTTGGCGGCCGGCCCAAAGGAGAACCCGCCGGTCGAAACCACCGGCAGCCCGAAGCTATAGTCGGGCGCTTCGAACCCGAACTCGTTGGTTCCGCGCGCAAAATCGAGGTCCCACAGCGGCGCCACTTCAGTGCCGTCCGCTCCGACGAACTCGGGCCTCAATTGCGCGCCAATGCCGACGCGCACGCGAAGGTCATCGCTCTCTTGCGCGAAGGCCGCGCTCCAGGCGGGCAAGACGGCAGCCATTCCAATGGCTACCGACGCAATCACACGGTGCTTCATCGTGTCGGTAACCTCCGTTGCGCGGCTTTGGTTGCACAACCGTATCGGTGGTCAATAGCCCGGCTTGGTTGCCGACCTGGACTCAGCGGCGCTTCAGCAGCGCCTCGACGATCAGGTCCGCCGCTTCGTCCGCGCTCCGTTCGGTCGTGTCGATGCGGATCTCGGCATTTTCGGGCGGCTCGTACGGGCTGTCGATGCCGGTGAAGTTCTTGAGCTCGCCGGCGCGTGCCTTGGCGTAGAGTCCCTTCACGTCGCGCTTCTCGGCATCGGCGAGCGGCGTATCGACGAAAATCTCGAAGAACTCGCCCTGAGGTATCATGCGGCGCACCATGTGCCGCTCGGCCCGAAACGGCGAGATGAATGCGGTGAGCACGATCAGCCCGGCGTCGGACATCAGCCGCGCGACTTCGCCCACGCGCCGGATGTTCTCGATTCGGTCGGCCTCGGTGAAGCCGAGGTCGCGGTTGAGCCCGTGGCGGACATTGTCGCCGTCGAGCAGGAACGTGTGCCGTCCGCGCGCCGCGAGCTTCTTCTCGACGAGATTGGCGATGGTCGACTTGCCCGCCCCGGAGAGACCGGTGAACCACAGCACCGCGGGCTTCTGGCCCTTGAGCGCCGCGTGCGTTTCGCGGCTGACGTCGAGATGCTGGCGGTGAATGTTGAGCGAGCGCCTGAGCGCGAAGTGCAGCATCCCGCACGCGACCGTGGCATTGGTCAGCTTGTCGATCAGGATGAACCCGCCGAGCGCCTTGTTCGGACTGGTGCCCTCGACCGCATAGGGCTCGAACACGACCTCGCGGTCGGTCGAGATCTCGGCGACGCCGATGCTGTTGAGGCCGAGTGTCTTGGCCGCAAGATGCTCGAGCGTGTTGACGTTGATCTCGTACTTCGGCTCCTGGACCATCGCCGTGACCATCTGCGTGCCCAGTTTCAGCCAGTAGCCGCGGCCGGGCAGCAGCTCTTCGTCCGCCATCCACACGACCGTCGCTTCAAACTGGTCGGCCGCCTCGGGCGGGTCGCCGGCTGCCGCGATCACGTCGCCGCGCGAGCAGTCGATCTCATCGGCCAGCGTGAGGGTCACCGACTGGCCCGCGACCGCTTCTTCAAGATCGCCCCATTCGACGCCGCCTGCGGCGTCGCTCAGGGCGGGCTGCGTGACGATGCGGCCGATCCGCGTCGTCCGGCCTGACGGCAGGACGCGCACCTCCGCACCGGGCCCGATGCGACCCGTGGCGATCTCTCCGGAAAAGCCGCGGAAGTTCTGGTTCGGCCGGTTGACCCACTGCACCGGCATCCGGAACGGCTTCTGCGCATCGGCTGCGGCCTCGAGCGGCACAGCGTCGAGATGCTCGAGCAATGTCGGTCCGCCGTACCAGGCAGTCGCCTCGCTCCGGCTCATGATATTGTCGCCGTTGAGCCCGGAGACGGGAATCGGCAGCCACTCGTCGATCCCGACCTGCTCGGCGAATGCGCGGTAGTCGGCGCAGAGGTCGTCGAACGCCCCCTGGTCGTAATCGACCAGGTCCATCTTGTTGACCGCAAGCACGAAGCGGCGGATTCCGACCAGCTTGGCGAGATAGGAGTGCCGCCGCGTTTGCGTCAGCACGCCCTTGCGCGCATCGACCAGCAGCACCGCCAGGTCGGCGGTCGAAGCGCCGGTCACCATGTTGCGCGTGTACTGCTCGTGCCCCGGCGTGTCGGCGACGATGAACTTGCGCCGGGCGCTGGTGAAGAAGCGGTAGGCGACGTCGATCGTGATGCCCTGCTCGCGCTCGGCCGAGAGGCCGTCGACGAGCAAGGCGAAATCGATCTTCGTTCCCTGTGTGCCGTGCCGCTTGCTGTCGCTCTCGAGCGCGTCGAGCTGGTCGTCGAAAATCTGCTTCGATTCGTACAGCAGCCGACCGATCAGGGTCGACTTGCCGTCGTCGACGCTGCCGCAGGTGATGAAGCGCAGCAGCTCCTTCGCCTCCTGCTGGGCGAGCCAGGTCCGCACGTCGTGCCGGATCAGATCTTCTTCGGACTCGAGCGGTCGGGACATTAGAAATATCCCTCCTGCTTCTTCTTTTCCATCGAAGCGCTGCCGGCATCCCTGTCGATCGCCCGCCCCTGCCGCTCCGAGGTCTTGGTCAGCAGCATCTCGGCGACGATTTCCTCGACCGTTTCCGCTTCGCTCTCGACCGCGCCCGACAGCGGATAGCAGCCGAGTGTGCGGAAGCGGACCTTGCGCATCACCGGCGTCTCGCCGTTCAGCGGGAAGCGGTCATCGTCGACCATCAGCAGCAGTCCGTCGCGCTCGACCGTCGGCCGTTCCGCCGCGAAATAGAGCGGCACAATCTCGATGCGCTCGCGCATGATGTACTGCCACACGTCGAGCTCGGTCCAGTTCGACAAGGGGAAGACGCGCATGCTCTCGCCCTTGTTCTTGCGGACATTATAGAGCGCCCACAGCTCGGGCCGCTGGCGCTTCGGGTCCCAGCGGTGGTTGCGGTCGCGGAAGCTGAAAATGCGCTCCTTGGCGCGGCTCTTCTCCTCGTCGCGGCGGGCGCCGCCGAACGCCGCGTCGAAGCCATATTTGTCGAGCGCCTGCTTGAGCCCTTGCGTCTTCCACATATCGGTGTGGACGGGGCCGTGATCGAACGGGTTGATCCCCTGCCGCTCGGCCTCCGGGTTCCTGTAGACGAGCAGTTCAATCCCGGGTTCGGCGCCGACCCTGTCGCGAAGCGCATACATGGCCCGGAACTTCCACGTGGTGTCGACATGGAGCAGCGGAAAGGGAAGCGGGCTCGGAAAGAAAGCCTTCTTGGCAAGATGCAGCATGACCGCCGAATCCTTGCCGATCGAGTAAAGCATCACCGGCTTGTCGGCCTCGGCGACGCTCTCTCGAAGGATATGGATGCTTTCGGCCTCGAGCCGGTCGAGATGCGTGAGTGCGCGCAAAATTGGGCTGGTCCCCGCTTCAGGTCTTGCGGCGCGCACTAGCACGCGCGCCGCCACCCTGCGAATTGGTCAGGCGTTCTCTTTGACCTTGGCCTTGCCGCCCTTGGGCTTCGAAGCGGGCTTCTCCGCCTTTGCGGCCTTTTCGGGCTTGCCCCCGATGGCATCGACCAGCGGCTGCAGGCCCGGCCCGTACTTCTTCCAGCGCTGGAGCGAGGTCTTGTAGATCGGCTTGCGGACCTGGGCGACGCTGGCGGTCTTCACCGGGCGGTCCGATTTGTGGAAGTCGACGCACTTGTCGTCCCACGGCAGCCCGAGGAACTCGATCAGCCGCTTCGCTTCTTTCTCGGTGTCGGCGACCACGTCCTCATAGACGACGGTGGTCATGAAGCCTTCCGGAAGCACCTTCGCCCAATGCTCCATCAGCTCGCGATACTTGCCGTAATAGCGGCCGAGCTCGCCGAGGTCGTAGCTGTGCGGCATGTCGTCCTTGAACAGCTTGGTGAAGCCGGACAGGCACGTGTCGACCGGATCGCGCTGCGTGTGGATGACCTTCGCATTCGGAAACAGCAGGTTGATCAGGCCGAGGAAGAAATAGTTGGTGAGCAATTTGTCGGTAATCTTCTTCGCGCTGCCCGCGCCCTGCGCGAGCGCCTGCTGATAATTCTTCGCGGTGATGTCGAGCTGAGCCGGCGTGATCTTCCCCATCATGTCCGGATATTTCGGAAGCGACGGGAAGCGGTCGCGAAGCTGACCGAGCGCGCGCGCGAGATATTTGACCTCGCCGGCGCCATAGACATCCGGGTGGCTCGACAGGATCTGCTCGACCAGTGTCGAGCCGGAACGCGGCATCCCGACGATGAAGACCGGGCGGTCGTCGTCGAGGCCGGCGAACTTGCGGTTCTCGAAGGCCTCCTTGGGAAAGGCGGCCATGATCGAATCGAAGAAGCCGTGCGTCTCGCCTTCCTTGTAATCGAGCTGCGCGCGCTTCATGCGGCCGCCGATGACATAATGCTCGAGCGCCTTTTCGTGCTGCTTGCGGTCGTCGAGCGCCTTCGCATAGGCGAAGTGCAGCGCAAGATACGGGTCGGCCTGGGGGTTCTTCACCGATTCGAAGATCGCCTCCATGCGGTTGAACAGCTCTTCGCCGACCCCCTCGGAGAAATCGACGAGGTCGTTGAGGTTGGCATAGGCGCCGTACATCGAATCGTTGAGCTTGAGCGCCTTGAGGATGTACTCGCGCGCCTCGTCCAGCCGGCCGACCGACTTGAGCGCCACGCCGTAGAAGTTGAGCGCCTCGGGATTTTCCGGCGCCTTCTTGAGTGCGCGGTCGAGCACGTCGAGCGCTTCGTCGTAACGGTCTGTCTCGTGAAGCACCTGGCCCAGCAGGGTCAGCGCCTCTGCATTCTCGGGCTCCTGCTTCAGCGCGAGGCGCGTGGCCTGCTCGGCCGCCTGAAGGTTGTTGCGACGCAGCTGGACCTTCGCCGTCAGCAGCAGAGTCTGGACGTTGGTCGGCGCAAACTTGAGGGCTTCGCCGAGGATGCGCAGCGCTTCGACTTCGTTCTTCTGCCCGACCAGCAGCTGCGCAAGATTGTTGTGCGCTTCAACGTAGCGCGGGTTCTGCTGGATCGCCTTGCGCAGCGCATGCTCGGCTTCCTCGAGCTTGCGGTCCTGCTGAAGCAGGGTGCCGAGGTTGTTGTACACCTCGGGATAGACCGCGCGCTGGGTCAGCGCCTCCTGGTAGGCGTGCAGCGCCCCGTCGATGTCGCCAGTCATGCGTGACGCATTGCCGAGGTTATTGAGTGCTTCGGGCATGTTCGGGTTAATCGCCAGCGCGCGCTGGTAATAATCGACCGCCTTGGCGAAATGGCGACGCTCATATTCGATGATGCCGAGGTTGTTCAGTGCCTGGGCATTGTTGGGATCGAGCTTGATCGCCGCCTGGAGCGCGTCGGACGCTTCGTCGAGCCTGCCCGCCTGGCGAAGGATCTCACCGAGGTTGGCGTGGTAGCTCGGGGCTTGGGCATTGATCTTGATCGCGCGCCTGAGCTCGCCGACCGCTTCCTTGGAATTCCCCAGCGCGGCAAGAGTGACCCCAAGGATGTTGTGCGCGTCGGGGTTGCCTGGACGGGCAGAAATGATCTGCCGGCAGACCCGCTCCGCCTGGGCGTATTGCCGGCGCGAATACAGCTGTCCCGCCATTTCGATAGCCTTGGCGGGCGTGACATTGACCCGGCCGTGCTGCGCCTTGGCGATCGTTTCGTCGATCGTGCTGGGTCCGCGTGCACGCTGCTGCTGGGGGCTGGCGGCGGCGCCCTGCGCCTGCGCGGGGCGATTCGCGGCGGCGGCAGGCGCAGCCTTGTTCGTTGCGGCCTTCGCCGCGCTGCTCGTCTTGCTGGTGCTCATGGCGGTTCTTTTACCCGTAAGTTCCGGTAGTTAAAGGTCTTCGTCCGCAAAAATATTCGGCGCGCCCGAAAACGGAAAGAAGAGGGAATCGCTTCCCTCTTCTCCCGTACTTGAACTTTGTCGCTTCGTGGAGGGGTGGGACCGAAATGGCCCCACCCGACCCGTTGCTTACTGGCCGCGCTCGCCGCGCTCGACCGGCGCCGGAGGCGGCGGGGGAGGCGGAGGCGGCGGAGCCGGCTGCTCGACCACCGGAGGCGGCGGCGGAGGCGGCGGCGGAGGCGGAGGCGGCGGCGGCGGCGGAGCCGCGTGACCGCCCAGCGGAACCACGATCTTGAAGTTGCCGCTGTGGCTCGTGATGTCGCCGTTGAACTCGCCCTCGTAGCCGATCCTCAGGTCCACCGGCCCCATCTTCCCGCCGACGCTGACGCCCGCGAGGAACGTGCCCCGCTTGTTCGCCGCCGAGATGATGTCGAACGCACAAGTGTCGATCTGACACTGGAACGCCTCGCTGATATTCGCCCGGCGATCGCCGAACCGGTAGCGGTAACCGAGGTTCACCTCTGGAACCACGCCGCCCATCTGCGTCGCCCACTTGACGCCGCCGGTGAGGAAGGTGTGGCTGTCGCTGTTGCTGTCGAGGTGCAGTTCGGCGCCGCTCGTTCCCTGCTCGATGAACCCGTCCATCTTGGCGTGGACGTAATCCAGGTTGAGGTACGGAGTGACCACCGAGCTCGCGCTCATCGGGAACCGCGCCCCGCCGTGCAGGCCCAAGGTGTACATCTTGACGTCCGGATCGCCGTGAACGGTCGCCGCGAACGTCGCTCCCGGGGCGAGCCCCGCAAAGTCGATGTGACGCGTCGAGTCGCCGTTGAGGTTGGCGTAGGTCGCCATCCCCTTCACGAAGAACGCACCCGGGTCGTAGACACCGTAGGCACCCACGGTCCAGCCGTCGCCCTTGATCGAGTCGCCGAACTGGTGGTCGCGGAAGCGGTTAGTGAGATAGCCCGCATCGAGACCCAGGATCGCCGCATTCCCGACGTTGGCGTCGAGACCGATCAGGCCGGTGAACCGCTTCGAGCGCGAGTCGCCCGCCTCGATGTCGCCGTCCGCCTTCCGCGTCTGGTAGTCGAGCTGACCCCAGATGTGGATCGGCGAGGATGCACGGCACTCGAGCACCGAGCCGGCAAGCGCCGGGATCTCGCAGTTCGTTGCATGGTCGACCAGGTCGTTCTGGTGAACGCCGAGCGAAGCGAACGAGTTGAGGTAGTTCGCGTAGCTCGAACCCGACAGCATGTTCAGCGCCGTGTTGTAGTTCACCGCGTTGTCGAACAGGAACAGGTCGGCGAACATCTCCGCGACCCCGCCCGTCAGGCTCAGGTCGTAGATGCACTCGAGACCCTCGCCCACCTGCTCGCCGTTCTGGTTGAGGCCAGGGACCTCGTTGAACGCCGTGCGGACGATGCCGATGTCGACGTTGGCCGCATTGTCGTAGATGCAGTCCGCGTCGAGCAGCAGCGAGCCCGTGGGCACCCCGTTGATCGTGCAGGTGTCGAACGTTCCGTTGCGGGTCACCGCGTCGATCACGTTCTGGTAGGTCGTGGTCTCCCACAGCCCGTTGGCCGGCGCCTCGATGTTGGCGATGATCGTGCCGTCGAGGTTGGCCGTGTCGACGAACACCTGCGGATAAGTGCCGATTTCCTCGTCACCACCCGTCGGGGCCGGCAGATCGAACTCGATCGTGCCGTCCGCGCCCATGTTGAGCGTGTTCATGAACACGTAGGACGGACCGTCCGTATCGTCGATCACCAGGTGCAGGTTGCCGCCGCTGTTGATGTTCAGCGTGCCAACGCCGCAGGCGTTCTGATCCGGATCGTCGAGCACCAGGTCGCCCGGGCCGCCGGCCGGCATGCAGGCCGAGTTGACGACGCCGTTGAACACCGTCTCGTCGGTCGTGACATTGACCGTGTCGGCGTCGCTCTGCAGCTCGATGTTGCCGAAGATGTTGCCGCCGAGCAGGTTGATGACCGCCCTGTTCGGTGCCTCCGTCACATCGATCGCAGTGCCGCGGTGGAAGGTCGTTCCGCCGTCCATCGAGATCCTGGCGATGATGTCGCCCGAATTGTTGATGGTGACCACGTCCGTCGCCGCCGGCGTAACATCGCCGTTGCTCGCCACCCGGATGCCGTAGGCGTTGGCTGCGCCGCCGCCCGCGGTGATCGCGTCGACATTGATCGCGCCCGAGTTGGTGATCGTCATGTTGTTGACGCCGCCAGTGACCGCGATGCCCGTCGCCAACGCGCTGCTTCCGGGGGTGGTCGTCGCCGTGTCGCCGGTGCCGACCGTGACCGCACCGCCGCTGGCGGAGGCAACCACGTTGAGCGTGCCGCTGTTGACGATCGAGCCCTCGAGCGGCTGCCCGTTGGTCGAGACCACCGGCGGAGTGCCGGATACGGTCGTCGTCGCGGCGTTGTTGACCGAGATGCCGACCGCGTGGGCGATCGCCGTCATCGGCGCAACGGCCGTCGCGCTGACGTTCATGGTGCCGGAGTTGAGGATCGTCGCATAGGCCGTGCCGCCGCCGAAGGCGGAGCCGTAGTAGCCGATCGCCGTCGCGGTGGCCGCGCCGGAGGTCCCGGCCGCGTTCGCCGCAGCATTGACGTTGATCGTGCCGCTGTTGGTGAACGACACCGGGATCGGGTCGACGATCTGGGCCACGCCGACCGCGCTAGCGAAGGCGTTGGCCGAAGTGCCGCTCGCCGTCGCATGCGCGCCGACGTTCAGCGTCCCGCTGTTCGTGACGGTGGCATAGCCCTCCGTCGCGAACGCCGCCTGGCCGAGACCGAGCGCAAGGGCCGAAGCCGCCGCCGGGCCGACAGGCGTCGCCGTGGCGGTGTCACCCGTCCCGGTCGTGCCCATCGCCGTGGCAACCGCATTGGCCGTGGCCGTGACGGTGCCGCCGTTGACGATGCTCAGGTTCGCGCTCGTGGCACTGGCCGTCTGGCCGATGCCCACCGCGGTCGCGCCGGCGAATGCCGCCGTTCCCGCCGCGTTGGCGCTGGCCGCCGCAACGATCGTGCCCGTGTTGTAGGCGCTCACGTTGGCGGTTGCCCCAGCCGCGACCTGCAGGGCGCCGGTGGCGAAGGCGAGCGCGCTCGCCGCCGTCCCGGCATTGGCAGTTGCCGCAGCCGTCACATTGACCGTGCCGCTGTTGGTGATCGTCTCGTTCACGACGCCCACACCTTCAGTGGTGGTGATCGGCGCGCCGAACACCAGCTGGAGGTCGGGGTGACCGTTCGAGTTCGTCACGTAAGTCAGCGTGGCGAAGGTGGTGCTGTGGACCATGACCGCGTCGCCGTCCTGGACGATGCCCTGGGCACCGGCCGCGGCAACCGCCGAGGTCGCGCCGCCCGAAGCCACCGCCGTCGCCGCGACGTTGATCGCGCCGCTGTTGGTGGCCGTGAGGTTCACCTCCTCGCCGCGTCCGGTCTGGTGGACGCCGATGGCGTTGGCCGAGGCGAACGCCGGAGTGGTCGTGGTCGCACCGATCGCCGGTCCGCCCTGCGCGTTGATGGCGCTCGCGAACGCGCCGACATTGATCGACCCGCTGTTGGTCAGCGTCACGTTGGCGACACCCACCGGCAGGTCGGTCCGCGTGCGCGTCGCCGCCGTCGTGTTCAGTCCGTTGAAGGCGACAGTCTCATAGTCGGAGTTGAGGTGGATCGTCGCCGTCCCGTTGAACACGGTCTGGAAGCTGCCTTCGACCGCGGTCGCGCTCTGAAGGACGCCCGCCGCGTGAGCGGTTGCCGACCCGCCGTTCTGGCCGGACGCAATCGCCGTCGCATAGGCCGCGATCGAGCCGCTGTTGTCGACGTTCGCCGTCGCCGAGCTGCCCCCCGCGAACTGCTCGACCGCGGTGGCGCCGGCATAGGCCAGCGCGCCGGGCTCACCGATTGCGCTCGCGCTTGCCGTCACCAGGATCGAGCCGGTGTTGGTCAGCGTCGCGAGTGCCGGACCGGTGGGCGAGTTCGGAGACCGCGGACCGGTGACGGTGCGCGTGAACGCGACGCCGTCGATCGTGTCGGAAACGTAGGCGTTGGCCGTGAACCCTTCCGTGAACGCGATTACCTGCGTCGTGTCCGGGACCGTCCGCGCGACGGCCGTTTGCTGGACACCCACGGCGTTGGCGCTGGCCAGCGCGTAGGAGCCGCGGTGCGCCGCGTTTCCGACCTCGACATCGGCAGACGCCGCGACCGTGATCGCCGCGCTGTTGTAGACGCTCGCCGTCGCCCCGGCACCGCCGGCAGCGAACTGGTCGATGCCCGAAGCAAAGGCCAGCGCGGTGCCGTCGCCGCCGCCAAGCGCGGTAGCCGCCGCGTTGACGGTCAGCGGGCCGGTGTTGACGAACGACGCCGTGCCGTAACCGGCCGTTCCGCCGACTGCCTCCTGGTAGATGCCGCTGGCGAAGGCGCTCGCGAACACATCGCCGCCGCCAAGCGCATTCGCTGCCGCCGCGATGTTGATCGTGCCGGTGTTGTCGAACGAGACCGAGGCATCGCCCTCCGAACCAGTGGCGTGCGCGGACTGGGTGATCGTGCCGACCCCGGCAACCGCCCCAACGTCCTCATCCCCCGAAGCGTCCGCATTGGCGGTCAGGTTGAGGGTGCCGTTGTTGGTGATTGCCACGTTTGCGGAGCTGTAGGCGACCGCGTGCTGGTAAATCGGCTGGGAGATCGTCGCCGAGGCCCAGGCCTCGCCATCGCGGCCGGCGAACGCCGTGGCATTCGCGGTCACCGAGATGGTGCCGTCGTTCGCCAGGCTGGCCGTCGCCGCCCCGCCCGTCGCGGTCGCAACCGCGTTCTGCCCGATGCCGGTACCGATGAACGCGTACGCCGAAGCGCCGGTCAGGCCCGAAGCGTTGGCGTTCGCGCCGACCGCGATCGTGCCGTAGGCCGCGTTGCCGATCGAGGCGACGGCATTGTCGACGCCGAAAGCGTTCTGCCAGATGCCCGTCCCGATCCCGGCCCAGGCATAAGCCTCGCTCGACGTGGCTGTCGCCGCCGCGTCGGCGGTGATGGCGATGCTGCCGGTGTTGTCCAGCACCGCCGAAGCCGTGCCGGCCGTGCCGTCAGCCTCGGCGCTCTGGAAGATGCCCTGCTCTTCGATCGACGCGGTTGCAGCGGCGGATGCGCCGGCCGCAGCCGCCGAGACGCCGATGGAGATCGTGCCGTCGTTGGTCAGGTTAACCGCTGCGTGGCCGCCGCCGGCCGTCGCCGAGGCATCCGCGGTCTGGCTGATGCCGGTTTCGATTCCGGCAAAGGCGCGGGCATAGTCGGTCGCGGTCGCATTCGCGTTCGCCGCGATGTTGATCGTCCCGTAGGCGGCGTTCATGATCGCGCCGGTCGCATAGGCGACGGTCGCCGCGAAAGCGTTGGCCCCCTGGTCGATGCCCTGGTCAATGACCGCAACAGCGCTGGCGTCGCCGCCGTTCGCCATGGCGTCCGCCGTGATGTTGATCGCGCCCGTGTTGTCGAGCGTTGCCGCCGCCGTAGCCGCACCGGCGAAGGTGTCGACGGTCGTGAAGCCCTCGTCGGTCGGCGTTATGGTCCGCGTCACCAGCGCGTAGCCCGACGCGTCGGCGTGCTGCTCGATGCCGCTGTCGATGTCGGCGCGCGCATCGGCGTCGCCGAACATCGGATCGCCGTGGATCGTTGTGCCGGTTGCGTTCACACCGGCGCTCGCGGCGATCGTGATCAGCCCGTCGTTCGTCAGCGTGACGTTGGCGACGGCCGTGCCGTCGTCGGCACGTGCGTTCGCATCCTGTTCGATTCCGGTCTCGATCGACGCGTTGGCATCGGCATTCCCCGAGCCGTTCGCATTCGCAACCGCCGCAACCGTGATCGTCCCGTAAGCCGAGTTCGTGATCGAGGCAGCCGCGTTCGCAGCCGTTCCGCCGGTCGCATAGACGTTCTGGAACAAGCCGTAGTCATCGATCTCGGCATGCGCGATGGCGTTCGCGCCCGTCGCAACCGCGCCGGCCGCGATGTTGATCGTGCCGCTGTTGGCCAGCGACGCGGAGGCGTCCGCCGTCCCGCCATAGGCGTACGTGATGACGGTATCATAGGCGCCGACGTCCGTGTCGGGAACGACGCCGTCGGTGCCGTGCGCGAAAGCCGACTGACGCACGCCGGTACCGACATGCGCCGTGGCGATGGCGACCGGGAAAACTTCCCCGGTGCTCGAGAAGTCGCCCGTGGAAACCACGGTCACTTTCGGAGCGACCGCCGTCGCGAGCGCGACGACGCTGAGCGCGCCGGCATTGGTCAGCGCGACGCCTGCCGTCGCGTAATCCGTCGCGCCGGCGACCGCCACCTGCTGAACGCCCTGGTTGACCGAAGCGTAAGCCGCTGCGCCCGTCAGGCCGCTGGCATAAGCCGTGGCATGGACGTCGACGGCGGCCTGCGACAGGACGACCGAGGCGGACCCGCCATCGGCGACGGCCAGCTGGTCGACGCCCTGGTTGACGGTCGCATAGGCCCGCGCGACGCCGGTGTCGGCGACCGCGTTGGCGAGCGCGCCGACGTCGAGTGAGCCGGTGCCGGTGAGGCTGACGTTCGCATTGCCGTCCGTAGCGAATGCATGCTGGACGATCCCGTTACCGACGGACGCCCCTGCTTCCGCCAAGGCACCGAGGTCTTCGCCGACCGTGCCGGTCTCATGCGCGAAGGCACTGGCATTCACCGCAATGGTGCCGTTGTTGGTCATCACGACGGACGCATCAGGCCCAACCGAAAGCGCGAGCGGCACTACCGCAAACGGCCCCGGACCGCCTTCGGTCACATAGCCGAACTGGCCAGCAACCTGCGCTATGCCCGTGCCGACCCGCGCGTTGGCGGCGGCGTCGCCGGTCGCGTGAGCAACGGCGCCGACGCTGATTGCGCCATCGTTGCTGATCGTGGCGAGCGAATCGCCGGCTTCGGCGACGGCCGTCTGGGCGATGCCCACATTCAAGAACGCACCTGCGAATGCGTTCGGCGCGCTTGCGTTGGCGCTCGCGCCAATCGCGATCGTGCCATAGGCGCCGTTGGTCAGCGCTGCCGTGGCATTGCCGCCCACCACCGTCGCATAGACGCCGGTCTCCAACGTCGTGGAGCCGTTGGTCGCCAGCTGGTGGATTCCGGTGTTGACCCCGGCGAAGGCGAAGCCCGTGCTGTATCCAGTGGCGTTGGCGGTAGCACCGATGTTGATCGCGCCGTCATTGACCAGCGAAACCGAGGCGTCGCCAATCAGCGCTGCAGTGGCGTAGGTCGTCGGACCGGCGCCGAGCACCGCCGTGCCGGTCACGACCGGGTCTGCGTGCGCAGCCTGGTTGATACCGACATTGAGGGACGCGAAATTCGCCATCGGAGTCACGCTGTCGCCGTCAGCGTTGGCGACCGCGTTGATGTTGATCGTGCCACCATTGTCAATGCTCGCGCCGGCGTTTCCGCCATCCGCGTTCGCGCTCTGGTCGATGCCCGCGCCAATGGTCGCGAACGCGACCGCGTTACCCGTGTCGTAGGCGTTGCCCGCACTCGCCGAGGCAGTCGCGTGGATGTTGAGCGTGCCGTTGTTGGTCAGGTTCGCGTTAGCGTCCCCGGCCACGATGACGGTGTTCGCCCCGACGATCGACGCGTACGTGCCGGCTGTCGCGTTCTGGACAATCCCTGCGTTCACGTGAGCGTCGGCGTTCGCCTGCGTGCCCGTCGCATGCGCGATGGCGCCGATGTCGATGGTCCCGCCTGCCGCGTTGTTCACGCTGGCGGTGGCCGTCAGGCCGCTCGCGTTCTGCGAGATGCCGTAGGAAACGGTTGCGCCGGCGAGGGCTGGGCCGTCCGACGCGTTGGCAAGCGCCGTCGCGTGGATGTTGAGCGTTCCGCTGTTGTCGACAGACGCCGTCGCCGCACCTTCCGGCGAATTCGCATTCTGCTGGATGCCGTCAACATCGGCGTTCGCGCTGGCGAAAGAGGTTCCATTCGCGCTCGCGGCCGCGGTGATGCCCATTGTTGCGCTGTTGGTCACCTGGGCGGTTGCCGCCCCGTGCGAAGCGAAGGCGCCCTGCAAAATCGCCGATTCGATGTGCGCATTCGCCGTCGCGTAGCCAGCAGTCGCGTTGGCTGTCGCCAGCGCAGCGATTTGCATCGCGCCAGTGTTGTAGACTCCGGCG
>DASSOE010000163.1:0-6144 GCA_035700945.1 Sphingomicrobium sp.
GGGGATCGGGACATGCATGCCCTCGATCGTCCGGCGCTCGCCGTCGCGGCCGAGGATGAGCGCGTCGAATCGGCTGCCGCCGGGAACCGGCGTGACATTGTCGGCGCGCACGTCGGCGAGCGCGGAGAAGCCGTAGGTGACGATGCGGCGGTCGCGAATCCGACCGATGATGTTCTGCACCTCGGGATGGTCGACGCACAGCACCGCGAGCCCGTAAAAAGGCACGTTCTCGACGAACTCGACATAGGCGTCCTTGACGCCGTCGAAGTCGCCGTAATGGTCGAGATGCTCGGGATCGATGTTGGTGACGACCGCGATGGTTCCGTCGAGGCGGAGGAAGCTGCCGTCGCTCTCGTCGGCCTCGATCACCCACCACTCGCTTTTGCCGAGCCGCGCGTTGGAGCCGTAGCGGTTGATGATGCCGCCGTTGATCACCGTCGGGTCGAGCCCGCCGCTGTCGAGCAGCGCCGCGATCATCGACGTGGTCGTGGTCTTGCCGTGCGTGCCGGCGACCGCCACCGTCTTCTGCAGCCGCATCAGCTCGGCGAGCATCTCGGCGCGGCGGACGCGCGGAAGCCGGCGCTCGGCAGCGGCCTGCACTTCGGGGTTGTTGTCCTTGATCGCGGTCGAGCAGACGACCACCGCGGCATCGCCGAGATTGTCGGGCGAATGGCCGATGCTGACGGGGATGCCGCTCTTGCGAAGCTTCTCGACGACATAGGAATCGGAGGCGTCGGAGCCCTGCACCTTGTAGCCGAGCTGGTGCATCACTTCAGCAATGCCCGACATGCCGATACCGCCGATGCCGACGAAATGAATCGTCCCGATGTCCGCGCCCAAAGCCTTCATCATTGAAGGCGTCCTAAACAGAGACTCGCCTTCATCATGCCGGCACGCCCCCCGCGGGAGCGACGGCGCGGCGGCGCGGGCCGAGCGCGGGCCCGACGGCGAGCGGCGATGGCTTGTTGGCGATCCGCTCGACGAGGTCGGCGAGGTCGCGGGCGGCGTGCGGGCGGCCGACCGACAGCGCGCGCGCCGCGGCATTGGCGAGCGCGACCGGGTCCAGCGCGAGCGCCTCGATCTGCCGCGCGAGCACCTCGGGCGTGAAGCTCGCTTCCTGGATCGCGCGCGCGCCGCCGGCCTGCACCATCTCGCGCGCGTTGGCGGTCTGGTGGTCGTCGGTGGCGGCAGCGAACGGCACCAGGATCGCGGGCCGGCCTGCGACGCTGAGCTCGGCGACCGTCGATGCCCCGGCGCGCCCGATCACGAGATGCGCGTCGGCGAATTTTTCCGGCATGTCCTCGATATAGGTCATGAGCTCGGCGGGGATTCCGAGATCGGCATACTGGCCGCGCACCCGCTCGATGTCCTCGGGCCGGCATTGCTGGACCACCTGCAGCCGGCGGCGCAGCTGCGGGGCGAGCAGGCCGAGGCCCGCCGGCACGACCTTGCTCAAAATACTCGCACCCTGGCTTCCGCCGGTGACAAGGATCTTCAGCGGCGCGACTTCGTCGAACGGCGGGAACGGCAGCTCGCCGAGCTTGGCGATCTCCGCGCGTACGGGGTTGCCGATCAGCACGGCCTTGCTTTGATATTTCGGCTTGAGCCGGTCGATTCGGCTGAAGGCGGTGCCGATCGCTTCCGCATCGCCGGCGAGCAGCCGGTTGACCCGTCCGAGCACGGCATTCTGCTCGTGGAGCACGGTCGGGATGTTCATCGAGCTGGCGGCGAGCAGCGACGGGAACGCGGGATAGCCGCCGAAGCCGACCACCGCGTCGGGCCGGTGCTCGCGGTAAAGGCGTTTCGCCTGTCCCCTGCCCTTCACCACCGCGCCAAGTGCCTTGAGCAGCCCGATCGGCCCGCCGCCGAGCCGTCCGGCGGGCAGGATGTGCACCGGCACGCCCTCGAACAGGCCGGGAAAGCGCGCGCCGCGTTCGTCGGTGATCAGCAGCACGCCGTGGCCGCGAGCGCGAAGCTCGGCGGCGAGCGCGTGCGCCGGGATCATGTGCCCGCCTGTTCCACCGGCGGCCAGCACGAAGTTCATGTAGTCAGCTGCTCCCCGCTCCATTTCACGACGTAGGGTGAACGCGTGAGATAGGGGTTCCGGCGCGTGAAGGCGAGCAGCAGGCCCATGCCGATCGACAGCGCCAGCATCGAGCTTCCGCCATAGCTGATGAACGGCAGCGTCATGCCCTTGGACGGTGCGAGCTGGACATTGACCATCATGTTGATCAGCGCCTGGAGGCCGAACTCGATCGCGAGCCCGGCGGCGGCGAGAATCGCGAACGGCGATTCTTCGTCGAGCAGCTTGATCAGCACGCGCGCGACGATGCCGAGGTAGAGCGCGGCGATGGCGAGGCAGGCGATGAGGCCGAATTCCTCGCCGACGACCGAGAAGATATAGTCGGTGTGCGGTTCGGGCAGACCGAACTTGCGCGTGCCGCCGCCGGGACCCATCCCGAACAGCCCGCCCGCCGTCAGCGTGCGCATCGCGTTCTCGACCTGGAAGCGGTCGCCGGTGCCGAACAGGAATTCGTCGATGCGCGCGGTCGCCACATCGTAGAAGAAATAAGCGAGGACGATCCCGACCACGCCGGCAACGGCAAGGCCGATGAGGATGCGCATGTTGACGCCGGCCAGCGCGAGCATCGCGACCCACACCGCGCAGAAGATGATCGTGCTCCCGAAGTCGGGTTGCTTCATCAGCAGGAAGGCGACGCCGCCGACCACCACCGCCGAGATCGGATAGACGGGAAGCGACTTGTCGGCTTCCCTGAGGCTCAGTAGCCACGCCATCGACACCACGAAGAACGGCTTCAGGAACTCCGAGGGCTGCACCTGGCCGAGCCCGAACTCGATCCAGCGCCGGGCGCCGTTACGCTCGGGTCCGATGATCGGCACCAGGATCAGCAAAGCGAAGAAAATCGCCGCGCCGAGCAGGGAGAGCCGCCGCGCCCGCTCTCGCGGCAACATCGAGACGGCGATCATCACCGGCACGCCGATCATGATCCAGGCGAGCTGGCGCCAGAAATAATAGAGTTCGGAGAAGCGGACGTCGCCGCCCGAGTAACGGTGCGCGGCGGCGGGCGAGGCGGCGGCGACCGCGATCAGCCCGATCGCGATCAGGACGGTGACGAGCAGCAGCAGGACCTTGTCGATCTCCCAGAACCAGCGGCCGATCGCGCTGGTGTCCGAACGGCCGTAATGGTTCGGGTCCATCAGCGCGGCCTTGGCCTTGATCTGCCCCGAGATGCCCTTGATCATAACCCCTCCACCAGTGCCCGGAACTGGTCCCCCCGGCCCTCGAAATCGCGAAACTGGTCGAAGCTCGCACAGGCCGGAGACAGGAGCACCGTATCACCCCCCTCCGCATCCGCAGCCGCCTCCCGCACGGCAACGTCCAGTTTTCCACAGTTTTTCACGGGGATGTGAGGACTTAACAGCCGTTCGAACAGCTCCGCCGCCTCGCCGATCGTGTAGGCCGAGCGCACGTGCCCGAAGTGCGGCGCGCATTCGTCGAGATTGTCGGTCTTCGCCTGCCCGCCGAGAATCCAGCGGATGCGCTCGAACGCGGCGAGCGCCGGCGCGGTGGCGGTGGGGTTGGTCGCCTTGCTGTCATTGACGAAGAGGATGCCGTTCTTCTCGCGAACGCGCTCCATACGATGGGGTAGGCCTGCGTAGGTGCGTAGTCCCTCGTCGATCGCTTGGTCATCAAGGCCGAGCGTCCCGCAAACAGCAAGAGCTGCCGCGGCATTCTGCGCGTTATGCGGCCCCTGCAATGCAGGCCAGTCACGCTGGGACGACAGTTCGCCGCTTGCCCAGATCGCTAGATCGCGAATATCGCGCGCGGCAATGCTGTGTGCTCTTCGCTGTCCGGACCGCAGCAACTCTCCATGAAGCATTCGACCGTGCGGATCGTCGATTGCGACAATCGAATCGTGACCATCAGACTGCATCGCGAACAACCGTGCCTTCGACGCCGCATAGGCCTCGAAATTCTCGTACCGGTCGAGATGGTCGGGCGTGATGTTGAGCAGCACGGCGACGTCGCAGTCGAGGCTTTGCGTCAGGTCGATCTGGTAGCTGGATAGCTCGAGCACATAGACGCCGCCCTCCGGCAGCGGGTCCTGGAAGAGGATCGGCAGGCCGATGTTGCCGCCCATCGTCGTCGGCACGCCCGCGGTCTTGAGGACGTGGTGGACGAGCGCGGTCGTCGTCGACTTGCCGTTGGTGCCGGTGATCCCGACCACCTTGTGCGGCGGAAGCTCGGGCCGGGCGCGCGCGAAGAGCTCGATGTCGCCGATGATCTCGACGCCGGCGTCTCGCGCGCGCTGCGCGATCGGGTGGCGGTTGAGCGGGAGCCCGGGGGTGACGACGAAGCTGTCGAACTGGGCGAGGTCGGCGGTGTCGAGATCGGCGAGGGACAGTCCCTCATTGAGGGACTGTCCCTTACCGCGCGCTTCCTCCTTCGCATCCCATGCCGTCACCCTCGCGCCGCTCGCGAGCAGCGCCTCGACCGTCGCGATCCCCGACCGCGCCAGCCCGTAGACCGCATAATGATGCCCCGCGAAGGCGCGTGCCGTGATCACCGCAGCTTGAGCGTGGCCAGCCCGGCCAGCGCGAGCACGAAACTGATGATCCAGAAGCGGATCACGACCGTCGGCTCGGACCAGCCGAGATGCTCGAAATGGTGGTGGATCGGCGCCATCAGGAAGACCCGCTTGCCGGTCCGCTTGTAAACCGCGACCTGGATGACCACGCTCAGCGCTTCGACCACGAACAGCCCGCCGATGATTGCCAGCACGAATTCATGGTGCGTCGCGACCGCGACTGCGCCCAGCGCGCCGCCAAGCGCGAGGCTGCCCGTGTCGCCCATGAAGACCGCGGCCGGGGGCGCGTTGAACCACAGGAAGGCTAGCCCTGCGCCGATGATCGCCATCAGCAGCACGGTGAGGTCGCCCGCGCCGGGCACGTGCGGGATTCCGAGATAAGCGGCGAACTTCACGTTTCCGACGAGATAGGAGATCAGGAGGAAGGCGAGGCTGGCGATGATCACCGGCATGGTGGCGAGCCCGTCGAGCCCGTCGGTCAGGTTCACGGCATTGCCGAACGCCACGATCACGAACGCGCCGAAGGCGATGTAGAACCAGCCGAGGTCGGCGACGCTGTCCTTGACGAACGGCAAGTGCAGCCCGGTGCCACCGGTGCGGATGATCAGCCAGGTCGCGATGCCGGCGATCAGGAATTCGAGGAACAGCCGCATCTTGCCCGACAGGCCGGCGTGGTGCGCCTTCTTGACCTTGTCGTAATCATCGAGCCAGCCGATCAGCCCGAAGCCGCCGGTCACCAGCAGGCACGCCCACACATAGGGGTTGGTCAGGTCCATCCACAGCAGGACCGAGATCGACACCGATATCAGGATCAGCAGGCCGCCCATGGTCGGGGTGCCGCGCTTGGCGAGGTGGCTCTGCGGGCCGTCCTCGCGGATCGGCTGGCCCTTGCCCTGGGTCTTGCGAAGCCAGCTGATGAACCATGGGCCGAGGAGCAGACCGATGAGCAGCGCGGTGCCCGCCGCCGCGCCGGCGCGGAAGCTGATGTAGCGAATGAGGTTGAGGACACCGGGGAAGCCGAGCTGGTCGGCGATCACGTAGAGCATGGCGACCCCTTCACCATGCGCTCCACCAGGCGCGCAAGCCCCACCGAGTTGGACGCCTTGACCAGCACCGCATCGCCGGCGTGCGCCGTCTGGATCAACGCGTCGGTCGCTTCGTCGACGCTCGACACAAGATCGAACGAGATCGTTCCGACCACCTTTTCGGCGAGCGGTCGCATTTCGTCACCGATCAGGATCAGGCGGTCGACGTGCGCGTCGACGATTGCGGGGGCGAGCCCGGCGTGGAGCTCGCCGCTATGCTCGCCGAGCTCGCGCATCGGCCCGAGCACGGCGATGCGGCGCTTCGCATCGCGTTCGGCGCCGAGGCTCTTGAGCGTCGCCGCCATGGACGCCGGGTTGGCGTTGTAGCTCTCGTCGATCAACACCAACTCGCCGCCGTCGAGCTCGATCGTGTGCCGCTCACCGCGGCCCTTGAGCCCGCCCAAGTCGGCGAGCGCGAGCGCCGCGACCGCGACATCCTCGCCGATCGC
>DASSOE010000164.1:0-21168 GCA_035700945.1 Sphingomicrobium sp.
CCAGCTCGGGCAGTGGCGCATTCATCACCTTGCGCCCGAGCCGCTGCTCGGCGACGCCCCGGGCCTCGTCGTCGAGCTCGATGCCATCGACCGTGCCGAACTGGCCGAGCATCGCGAGGTTGTGGCCGGTACCGCACCCGATCTCTAGAATCTGCGCGCCCGACGGCGGCATCGCCTCGCGCCGAATCAGGTCCGCGAGGATCTCCCGGCGCGCTCGATACCACCAGTGGCGCTGGTCGAGCTCGGCCATCTGCCGGTAGACGACGCGCTCCATCAGCCGAACACCCACTGACGGTTGAGCGCGTACGTGGCGAGCGGCGTGACGCAGATCGCCGGGATCAGCGGCCACCAGGTAGGTCCATGCATCGGGCCGGTCAGCACCCAGGTGAAGATCTCGTTGAGCAGGAAGCCCGAGCCTTGAACTGCCAGGAACTTGATCTTCATCCGCCGGTCCTCGCTTTTGCCGTGCCCGCGGAAGCTCCAGCGGCTGTGGAGCACGAAGCCGATGCTGACCGCGACAAGGAAGGCGAAGACGACCGCCAGCACCGGCGGCATCACATAGGTCGCGAGGTACCAGTAGATGGCCGAATAGATGCCGGCGAGAAAGAACCCGACCAGCGCGAACCTGACCAATTGCCCGAAGGTTTCGTTACTGACGTTTAATCCCGTCGCCATGCCCGGCTGCTTGCCGTTTAGAGTTTGCCGGCTACAGCCGGAAAAATGCTGCAAGGCAAGGCGCTGCAAATCAATGTCGAGGCGTGGGAGCGCCGCGCAGTCGAGTTCGTCGGACGACACTGGAAGTGGATCGTCCTGACCGCGTGGCTGGTCGCCTGCGCCTGGTTCATGATCGAGAAGTGGAGCAGCATCCGCCTCTTCTTCCTGCCCGATACCGACGACAACATGCGGATGATGCAGGTCCGCGGCCTGCTCCACGGGCAGGGCTGGTTCGACCTGCGCCAGTACCGGATGAACCCCCCGTGGGGCGCCAACATCCACTGGTCGCGGCTGGTCGACCTTCCGATCGCCGGGCTGATCCTGGGCTTGCGGCCGTTCCTCGGCGGCCCCGCGGCTGAACGCTGGGCCGTGGCGATCGCACCGCTCCTGCCCTACCTCCTGCTTCTTTTCTCGCTCGCGCTGACGGCGCGCCGGCTTATCGACCCGCGCGCCTACCCGATCGCCCTGCTCGCGATCGTGTTCGCTGGGTCGACGAACGGCATGTTCATGCCCGAGCGGATCGACCATCACGGCTGGCAGCTGGCGCTGCTTGCCGCCAGCCTCGCGGGGGTCGCCGATCCAAAGCGGGTGCGCGGCGGTCTCGTGCTCGGCACCACGAGCGCCTTGTCGTTCGCCATCGGGCTCGAGATGATCATCTATCTCGCGCTCGCAGGCGCGGCGATGGTGCTGTTCTGGGTTGCCGACGCGAAGGAAGCAGCGCGGCTGCGTGCCTATGCGCTGTCGCTGAGCGCCGGAATCGCGCTGGCGTTCCTGATCTTCGCCTCCAACGACAACCGCAACCCGGTGTGCGACGCGCTCTCGCCGGTCTATCTGTCGGACGCGCTTCTCGCCGGCGGGCTCATGTATGCGCTGACCTGGCTCTCGCCGCGCGGCGGCTGGACCAAGCGCTTCTGGCTCGCGCTGATCGCCGGCCTGATCATCGCCGGCTTCCACGCTTCCTTCTGGCCGCAATGCCTCGAGAAGCCTGAGCACATCTCGCCGGAGGCGCAGCGGCTGTGGATGTCCTACGTCAAGGAGGCGCGGCCCGTCTTCCTCCACGGCTGGCGCACCGCCTCGATGATCGTCGCGCTGCCGATCACCGGCGCGATCGGCTGGGCCCTGCTAGCATGGATGCGGCGCCGCGATCCCGACCTCATGCGCCGCATCATCGGCGTCGCCGTGCCGGGCGTCGTCGCGTCGCTGCTCCTGCTGTGGCAGACCCGCACGGGCCCGGCAGCACAGATGATGGCCGTGGTCGGCGCGTCCGCGATCGTGTGGTTCCTTCTCCCACCATTCTGGCGTTCGAAATATTGGGGGGTGCGGGTCGGCGGCGCCGTGGTCGCCATCGTCGTCGGGGTCGGCGCGGCCGTGCCGCTGTTGATCGGACTCATCCCGGAAAAGAAAGCAGCGCCGGTGCGCACCGCGGCGATCGGGCGCGCCAACAACCTGTGCTCCTCGCTATGGGGGCTCCACGCCGTCGCGCTGCAGCCCAAGGGGCTGGTGTTCACCTTCGTCGATCTCGGGCCCCGGCTGATCACCCTCACCCATCACGACACGATCACCGGGCCCTATCACCGCAACTACCGGCAGATCGTCGACGTGATGCGCGCCTGGCGCGGGACCGAGGAGCAGGCCCACCGCATCATTGTCGGCAAATACCGCTCGAATTACGTGCTGAGCTGCCCCAACAGTTCGACGACCACGATCTTCATGTCCGAAGCGCCGAAGGGCTTTTACGGGCAGCTCGCGAGAGGCAAGGTCCCCAAATGGCTCGAGCCGGTCCAGCTGCCGAGCGACTCGCCGTTCAAGATGTGGCGGGTTGTGGGCTAGGCCAGCACGTTCGGGAAACTCTCCTTCAGACCATCGATGACGAACTGGGCGGCGAGCGCCGCGAGGATCACTCCGAGGATCCGGGTGATCGCCGCTTCGACCTTGTCGCCGATCAGCCGCATCAGCGGACCGGCGGCGAGCAATGTCACCATGGTCATCAGCACCACAACGGTCATCGCGGCGAGCACGACCGCGACGTGGAGCGGCGTTTCCGCGCGCGACACCCACAGCATCACGCTGGCGATGGAGCCTGGGCCGCTGATCATCGGCATCGCCATGGGGAAGACGCTGATGTCTTCGGCTTCGGGCTTGCCTTCGATCGACTCGGCCCGTTTCTCGCGCCGTTCGGTGCGGCGCTCGAACACCATGTCGATGGCGATGAAGAAGAGCATGATTCCGCCCGCGATGCGGAAGCTCGCAAGGCTGATCCCGAGCCAGTGAAGCATCGGCCGGCCGAGCAAAGCGAAGAACAGCAGGATGCCCCACGCGATGAGGGACGATCGGATCGCCATCGCGCGGCGGTGCGCGGCCGGGGTGCCGCGGGTGAGGCTGGCGAAGATCGGCGCGCAGCCGGGCGGGTCGATGATCACCAGGAAGGTGACCAAAGCCGAGCCGAACAACTCGATCATTGCTTCTTCGGTGGTGGAGGCGGCGGTGGCGGAACGTCGTTGTAGAGCACCTGCTCGTACCGCGCGCCGTTCCACTGAAACACGCGGAAGTGCCGAGCGCCGTCCTTCTCGACCTTCCAGTCCCAGCCTAGCGTCTTGTCGGCGGATTCGCCGCGGCCATTGTCGTCCGGAGTCATCCGGGCCTGTCTGGGCGTCAGCGGGGGAGGCGGGATGACGGGTGCGCCGGGTGCCTTCGCACGACACGAGGCGCGGTGCGCCTGCGCCTTCGCGGGCGGCACCGGCGCACCCCTGGCCAGCGGTCCGCCGCCGTCATAGGCCCAGCGCCAGCCGGCGCGCGTTCGCTGCCACACCGTCGTGAAATAGCCGCCCATCTTGCCGTCGAGCCCAAACCACGGGCCGGTGTTCACGGCCGTTCGTCCGTCGCACGAGACGAAGCTGTGCGCCGGACGCCAGCTGATCGCCCTCGGCGGGTCTATCTTGGGCAATACCTGATGGGCCCACGCCGCCTGCGGCGTGAAGACGACGGCATCGTGGTCGGCCCATTTGCGAAACGCCGTCCACTGGCCCAGCCGCTGCGCGTCGCGGGCGAAGGCGAGCTCGGCGTCGACGGCGCTCGGCGCGGCGGCAGCGAGGAGAAGAGCGGCAATCATAGGCTTCTCTCATAAGCGAAGCGTTCGCGTCGGGCAGCCGACACGAACGTGTTGCGGATCAGGCATGCGATGGTCATCGGACCGACGCCCCCGGGCACGGGGGTAAGAGCCCCGGCAACCTCGGCCGCTTCGTCGAACGCGACATCGCCGAGGAGCTTGCGGGTGCCGTCGGGCTGCTCGACCCGTTCCTGGCCGACGTCGATCACCGTCGCTCCTGTCTTGAGCCAGTCGCCGCGGATAAGCTCCGGCCTGCCGACGGCGGCGACGACGATGTCCGAACGCCGCACGGCGGCCGGCAGGTCGCGCGTGCGCGAATGAGCGACGGTGACGGTGCAATTTTCGCGAAGCAGCAACTGCGCCATCGGCTTGCCGACGATGTTCGATCGGCCGACAACAATCGCGTCGAGGCCGGTGAGGTCGCCGAGCTCTTGCTGGAGCAGCATCAGGCAGCCGAGCGGCGTGCACGGCACGAATCCGGGGAGGCCGATCGCGAGGCGGCCGGCATTGACCGGATGGAACCCGTCCACGTCCTTGTCGGGCGAGAGCCGGGTGATGATCACCCGCTCGTCGATGTGCGGCGGCAGCGGGAGCTGGACGAGGATGCCGTCGACGGCGGGATCGGCGTTGAGCCGGTCGATCAGCGCCAGCAGCTCGCCTTGTTCGATCGAATCGGGAAGGCGGTGCTCGAAGCTTTCCATGCCTGCTTCGCGCGTCGCCTTCACCTTGGAGCGGACGTAAGCGGCCGACGGGGGATGCTCGCCGATCAGGACCACGGCCAGGCCCGGCGCGCGTCCGGTTGTCTCACGAAAGCGCGCAACCTCGCCGGCGACCCGCTCGCGAAGCGCGGCAGCGGCGGCCTTTCCGTCGATGAGCTTCGCGGTCATCAGCCGTAATAATATTGGGTGACGACGCCGGCGAGCAGCTTCTTGATGACCTGGATTAGAATGAGGATCACCAAGGGCGAGAAATCAATGCCGCCGAAGTCGGGAAGCATGCGCCGGATCGGCCGGTAGAGCGGCGCGGTGAGGCGGTCGATCGCCATGGCGAAGGCGCGCACGCCGTTCGAATTGGTGTTGAGCACGTTGAAAGCGAGGAGCCAGCTCAGGACTACCTGAATGATGATCACCCAGGTGAGGATGGTGAGAAGCAGATTGACGATGCCGACGAGTGCGATGAGCATCGCGCGGGCTTAGCCGCGCCATTGTTACGGCGCAAACCTCTCCGGCTCGGCGACGCAGAGGATCTCGGCGAAGTCGCCGTTCGCGTCGGTCCACTCCGCGACCGGTGTCCAGCCGCCGGCGAGCAACAGGACCCGGCTGCCGCGCGGTCCATACTTGTGGCTGTTCTCGGTGTGGATCGACGAGCCCGCGGCGAAGCGAAAGCGCTGGCCGCTGATGGCGAAGTCGACATCGCTCGTCGCGACCAGGTGCATTTCGATGCGCGACATTATGTCGTTCCAGCGTGCCTCGTGGCGGAAGGCGTCGACCGGGACATCGCCTCCCAGCTCGCGGTTGATGCGCCTGAGCAGGTTCAGGTCGAACTCGGCGGTGACGCCCTCCGGCTCGTCATAGGCGGCCATCAGCCGTTCGACCGGCTTCACCCGGTCCATGCCGATCAGCAGCTGGGAGCAGGGGCCGAGCAGCGCGCGGAAGTGGCGCAGCAGATCGGTGGCGCTCCACGGCACGAAATTGCCGATGGTCGAGCCGGGGAAGAAGCCGAGCTTCGGCATCGGCGCGATGTGCTCGGGGAGCGTGAGCGGGCACGCGAAATCGGCAGTGACCGGAATCACCTCGAGCGACGGGAAGCGGTGCTGCACCTCGCTCGCGCTCTGCTCCAGATACTCCCCGGAGATGTCGATCGGCACGTAGGCGGCGGGGGCGACGGCCTCGAGCAGGACCGGGGTCTTGGTCGCCGAGCCGGCGCCAAACTCGACTACGGCCCGGCCCTCGGGAACGCGCGCGGCGACCTCGGGCATGATGGCGCGCAGGAGCGCAGTCTCGGTTGCCGTCGGATAGTAGGATTCGAGGCGGGTGATGGCGTCGAACAGCTCGGACCCGCGGCGGTCGTAGAGCCAGCGCGCGGGGATCGCGGGGATAGGCGCCGAGAGGCCTGCGAGCACGTCCCTCCGGAACGCGTCGGTCTGGCGGTCAAGCGTCCCGAGCAAGGCGCAGTCCCGTGAACTGCCAGCGCGCATGCGGCGGGAAGAAGTTGCGGTAGGAGGCGCGGCTGTGCCCGCGCGGCGTTGCGCAGCTCGCGCCCTTCAGCACGAACTGCCCGCACATGAATTTTCCGTTGTACTCGCCGACCGCGCCGCCGGCGGGCTCGAACCCGGGGTAGGCAGAGAAGGCGCTCTGCGTCCATTCCCATACGTCGCCGAACATTCCCCCGCGGGGCCCCGGCACAACGGCAGCGGCCTCGTCGAGCTGGTTTCCGATCATCGGCTCGGCCGAAGCGGCGAAATCCTCCCACTCCGCCTCGGTCGGAAGGCGCGCGCCTGCCCAACGGGCGAAGGCGTCCGCCTCATAGTAGCTGACGTGCGCGACGGGTGCGGCCCAGTCGATTTCGCGGCGACCGCCCAGCGTGAACTGAGTCCCCTCGTCGCGCCAGTAGAGCGGCGCGGCGATGCCCTCGCGCCGCACCCAATCCCAGCCGTCCGACAGCCACAGCGCCGGCGTTCGATAGCCGCCCGTTTCGATAAACGCGCGCCATTCCTTGTTGGTGACGCGGCGATCGGCGAGCTCGTGCGCGGTCAGGAAGACGCGGTGGCGCGGCCGCTCGCAATCGAACGCGAATGCCTCGCCCCGCGCGCCGATCTCGACGATTCCTTCCCGGCCGCGATGCCACGACAGCGGCTCGACGGCGAAGCACGCCGGCGGCGCAAGCTCGCTGTACGCGGGCTCAAGCGGGTTCTCGGCGAAGGTCGCGAGAATGTCGGCAAGCAACAGCTCCTGGTGCTGCTGCTCGTGGTTGATGCCGAGCTCGACCAGCTCGAACGCATCGGCCGGCAGCCGCGGCAGCACCCGCTCCAGTGCTTCGTCGATATGACCGCGATAGGCGCGGACCTCGTCGAGCGATGGGCGGCTCAGCATCCCTCTGCGTGGCCGGGCATGGCGCGGGCCTTCCGCCTCGTAATAACTGTTGAACAGGAATGCGTAGCGGGCGTCGAACGGCTCGTAGCCCGGCACATGATCGCGCAGAACGAAGGTTTCGAAGAACCAGCTCGTGTGCGCGAGATGCCATTTTGCCGGCGAAGCGTCGGGGAACGGCTGGATCGTGGCGTCGGCGTCGGACAGCGGCGCCGCAAGATCGAACGTCAGCTTCCTCGTCGCGAACAGGCGCGAAGCAAGGCCGGCGGCGGGCTCGGCACGCGCGATGGTTGCCATATCCGCGCTTTAGCGCACGAGCGCGGCAATGTCGCCGGTGCGGCTATCCTCGGGTAGCGCCCGGCTGCCACAACACGTCGCCCCCCTCCCGCGCCGCCACGAAGCGGGCGGCGACGAACAAATGGTCCGACAGGCGGTTGAGGTAAGCGAGCAGCTGCGGATTCAGCGGATCGCTCTCGTGCAGCGCGACGGCGGCGCGCTCGGCGCGGCGGGCGACGGTGCGCGCCAGGTGAAGCGTGGAAACCGCCGCCGATCCGCTCGGCAGGATGAAGCTGGTGAGCGGACCGAGCGATGCGTTCATGTCGTCGATCTCGCGCTCGAGCCTCCCGACCTGGTTGGCGACGACGCGGAGCGCCCCGTCGACTTTGCCCGGGGTCGCGATATCGGCGCCGAGATCGAACAAATCGTTCTGGATGCGCCGCAGCCGATCGCCGACTTCGCCGTGCTCGAGAGCGGCAATCGCAACGCCGATCGCGGCATTGGCCTCGTCGACCTCGCCGATCGCCGTCATCCGGAGGCTCGATTTGCTGACACGGCTGCCGTCGACGAGGACGGCGCTGCCGCGGTCGCCGGTGCGCGTGTAGATCTTGTTGAGCTTGACCAACGCGTCCGCGCTACTGGCTCGACGAGGCGCCAGCGATGAACAGGATAAGGATCACCAGGACGATCGCGACCGCTTGGAACAGCACGCGCCGCTGCATCCACTTCTGCGACTGCTCGCCGGTGACGTCGCTGCCGGAAGCCATGGCCATCACCCCTCGCACCAGCACGTAAACGACCCCCGCCATGGCGATCAAAAGGAGGATGAGCAGGACGATCCGCATGGCCTGGCCTTAGGCTTGCACGAAGGCGAAACCAAGGGGAAGCTTGCCCGCGAGCAGGTCGGCGGCGGTCGTCCGGCCGTCGATACCCGCCGCGCGCATGGCGGCAAGCGTCGGCGCGCGATCGCGCTTGGCGAGGCGGCGCCGGTCGGCATGGGCGACGAGCGGATGGTGCAGGTAGGTCGGTTCCGGCAGGCCGAGTAGCATTTCCAAGAGGCGCTGGATCGGAGTCGAGCTGCGCAGGTCCGCGGCCCGCGTCACCAAGGTGACGCCGCTTGCGGCATCGTCGACGACGCAGGCGAGGTGATAGGCGGCGGGCGCGTCCTTGCGGGAGAGGATCGCGTCGTCGAAATCGTCGCGCGAGGAATGGAACTGCAGCCCGCTCGCCTCCTCCCACGAGGGCAATCCCGCGAGCGTCAGCGCCTGCTCGGCATCGAGCCGCCAGCTGTGCGGCGTCGACGCACGGCGCTCCGGATCGTCCTGCAGATCGCGGCAGATGCCGGGGTAACGCACGACCGAGCCGTGAGGCGCTTCGAGTGCGGCGGCGATGTCGCTGCGGGTGCAGAAGCAGGGATAGACCAGCCCCTGATCGCGCAAGCGCTGGAGCGCGGCTTCGTAGGCCGGCGCCCTCTGCGATTGAACGAGGAGGGGCTCATCCCAAGTCACGCCGAGCCAGTGCAGATCCTCCATGATCCCATCGACGAACTCGGGCCGACTGCGCGCCCCGTCGAGATCCTCGATCCGAAGCAGGAATTTGCCGCCGCTCTCGCGCGCCCGCAGGTGTCCGAGCACGGCGCTGTACGCGTGCCCCAGATGCAGCCTTCCGGTCGGCGACGGTGCGAAGCGCGTAACAATCATTGCGGGTGTGACCGAAACGACTCTTGACGCTGAGTCACCGGAGATGCTCTTTTAGGCATGTCAGGCCGGGTTGGCATCCGGCGGGCAACAAGGGAAGACGGGCCGCACCGCCCTCTCCTCCTTGAGTGCGACGAGGCCGGGGAGCTGGAGTTCGGTTCGAACCGGACGAAAGGCTTGTCGCGCGCGCATGTATCATCCCGAGCTGATCCGACATCCCGAAAGCTGCCCGGCGCTGGTCCTCAACGCCGACTACACGCCGCTGTCTTATTATCCGCTCTCGCTGTGGCCGTGGCAGACCGCGGTCAAGGCGATGTTCCTCGAACGCGTCGACGTCGTCGCCCACTACGACCGCGAGGTGCACAGCCCGAGCATGGCGCTCAAGCTGCCGAGCGTGATCGCGCTTCGCGATTATGTGCGGCCGAACGAATATCCGGCGTTCACGCGGTTCAACCTGTTCCTTCGCGACAAATTCCAGTGCGTCTATTGCGGGACGAGGAAGGAGCTGACGTTCGACCACGTGATCCCGCGCGCGCAGGGCGGGCGCACCACCTGGGAGAATGTCGCGACCGCCTGCGCGCCATGCAATTTGCGCAAGGGCGGGCGGACGCCGGCCGAAGCGCACATGCATTTCCATCGCGAGCCGATCCGTCCGACGACCTGGCAGCTGCAGGAGCACGGCCGCGCGTTCCCGCCCAACTATTTGCACGATAGCTGGCGGGATTACCTTTATTGGGACGTCGAGCTGGAGCCCTGAGGCTTCGTCATTGCGAGCGCAGCGAAGCAATCCAGCCGCGCTTTGGATTGCCGCGTCGCTACGCTCCTCGCAATGACGACATGAAATCCGTAACTGCCGGCCCGACATCCTCACGCTGCATTGCGACCGCTAAGTTGGCGATCACGAAGCCGGCGGCGCTTCCGCAGTCGTAGCGCTCGCCGTCGAACAGGAAGGCGTGGAACGGCTGGTCGCCGATCAGCTTCGCCATCGCATCGGTCAACTGGATCTCGCCGCCCGCGCCCTTCTCCTGCGCGTCGAGCGCGCGCATGACGCCGGGCTGGAGGATGTAGCGGCCCGGGAGCATCAGGTTCGAGGGGGCGGTTCCGGGCGCGGGTTTTTCGACCATGCCGCGGATTTCGGTCAGGCGGCCGTCGGTCGCGCCCGGCTCGATGACGCCATATTTGTGAGTCTCGCTCGCAGGCACCTCCAGCGCGGCGACGAGATTGCCGCCGACGCGCTCATATGCCTCCACCATCTGGGCGAGGCAGTTGGGGCTGCCGAGCATCAGCTCGTCGGGTAGCAGCACCGCGAACGGCTCGTCGCCGACGATGTGCCGCGCGCACCAGACGGCGTGGCCGAGGCCGAGCGGCTGCTGCTGGCGGACGGTGACGACCTCGCCGAACTTGGCGTTCGACGGCTCGAGGATGTCGAGGGTCTTGCCCTTGCTTTTGAGCGTCGCCTCGAGTTCGAACGCCTGGTCGAAATAGTCGACGATCGCCGACTTGCCGCGGCCGGTGACGAAGATCAGCTCCTCGATCCCCGCCTCGCGCGCCTCATCGACCGCGTACTGGATCAGGGGTCGGTCGACGATCGTGACCATCTCCTTCGGGATGCTCTTGGTGGCGGGCAATAGGCGGGTGCCGAGGCCGGCGACCGGAAACACCGCCTTGCGGACGCGGGTGGGCATAAGCGGGCTCAGTCTCCGGGTGTGGGCGTCGGCGTGACGGGCATGCCCGGCGCGGGCTCCGCCTCGTCCTGGGTCGGACCCGGTGCCTGGCCCGGCGGCAGCGAAGGCGCGGCGCCGCCCGTGGGCGGCGGCAGGTTGAACGGGTCTTGGGCGCGCGGCTCGGAGCGCTTCATCAGCTCGTCGACGCGATCGGGCTTGGCGTAGGACGGGATTTTCAGCAGCTCTTCGGGCGTCGGCGTCGTCCGCGCCATCAGCGGCTTGACCGGCAGCGGCTGCCCGGGCGCCGACTCGAGGTCCACGACCCGCCCGCAACCGCCGAGCAGGAGCACGGCGGCGAGCAGCGGGAGACGCGGCGGCTTCATGCCCTGCCGACTAGCCGTTCGCCGGCGCTTAGGCTAGCGGGCGGGCATCATGCGTCTGTTCCTAATTTGCTGTGCCGTCGTCGCGCTCGCCGCCTGCCAGAAGCCTTCCCAGCTCACATCGAACGAAGCGAGTGCTCCTGCCGAGCCAGGGCCCGTCAAGGGCGCCGACCGGACGCACAAGGGCACCGCCGCGCCGGACACCAGCTTCAACGATCCCGAGGGCAACCCGACCACGCTGGCCGCGTTCGCGGGCACGCCGACGCTGGTGAACCTGTGGGCAACCTGGTGCGCGCCCTGCGTCAAGGAGCTTCCGACGCTCGACGCCCTCGCGCGCGCGGAGGAGGGCAAGCTCAACATCGTCGCGGTCAGCCAGGACATGGGGCCGCACGCGTCTGTCGAGGCGTTCCTGAAGCATCAGAAGATCGCGACGCTCGATTCGAACCAGGACCCGAAGATGGCGCTCTCGACCGCGCTCGGCGCACCGGTGATGCCGACCTCGATCCTGTTCGACGCGAACGGCAAGGAAGTCTGGCGTTACGTCGGCGACCTCGACTGGACCGGGCCGGAGGCGGCTAAGCTGCTGGCCGAAGCCGGCGTCGCGAACGGCTCGTAAGCACCCGCCCGTCGATTGCTGCGAGGCCGAACGCGATCAGCGCCAGCCCGGCGAAATCTTGCGGCGCGAGGCTCTCGCCGAGGAACAGTGCGCCGAGCAGGATCGCCACCGGCGGGACCAGCAGGGTCACGAGCAGGGCGTTGGTCGCGCCGGCGCGGTCGATCAGGCGGAAATAAAGGACGTAACCGAACGCGGTGCACAGCAGCGCCAGCGCGGCGATCGCCATCCACGCGCTGAGCGGCGGCAAGGCCTGCGTCCATGGCTGGTCGACGATCATCGACATCGGCAGCATCACCACGGCGCCCGCGGTCAGCTGGCCCGTGGTCACGCTGAACGGCGAGACGCCGAGCTTCTTGAAACGCCGCGCCCACACGGCGGCGAGCGCATAGCTGAGCGACGCGACCACGCAGGCAAGCTGGGCCAGGCCGCTGGTGCCGAGGCTGGAGAGGAGCGACGGGCCGATCATCACCGCGACTCCGCCGAAGCCGAGCAGAACCCCGGCGAGCTTGCGCGGGCTCATCCGCTCGTCGCGGGTGAGGAAATGGGCTACGACGACGCCCCAGATCGGCGTGGTCGCGTTGAGGATGGAGGCGAGGCCGCTGGCGATGTGCGTCTGGCCCCAGCCGAACAAGGTGAACGGGATCGCATTGTTGAGCAGCGCGAGGAGGAGGATCGAGCCCCACACCTCACGAGGCAGGCTGATGCGCTCGCCCTTGAACGCGAGCCACGCCCACAAAGCGGCGGCGCCGATCGTCAGCCGCAGCCACACGTAGGTGAGCGGCTGGACGTGCCGGACGGCGACTCCGATGAAGAAGAACGCGCCGCCCCAGATCAGTGCGAGGACGAGCAGGATGAGCCAGTCGCTGCGGTTCATGAGGCTGCGGATCATCGGCGCAGCATCGCCTGTGGGGGCGTCCACCGCTTCCGCCACGTTGCGCTCAAACGTCCTGGGGTCGACCGGCCTCATCGTGACGAGCTAGGGTGTGCGCCGCCCGCCCGCCAACAAATGCGAGGGTGTCGTTGATAAGTTGGCCTTATCGAGCTGAAGCCCTCCCCCTTGTGGGGAGGGTTGGGTGGGGGCGCGTCAGCTGCGTCAGCAGATGACGCCAGCAAAAGATTCTTCTCGGCCGCAGACGCGGCCGGCCCCCCTCCAACCTCCCCCACAAGGGGGGAGGCTGATCACTTCCCACAATTGCTCAGTCGCGGAGCAGCTCGTTGATGCTCGTCTTGGAGCGGGTGCGCTCGTCGACGCGCTTGACAATCACCGCGCAGGCGAGCGCCGGGCCGCCGTCCTTTCCGGGCAACACGCCGGGGACGACGACCGAATAGGGCGGCACGCGTCCGTAATGCACCTCGCCCGAAGCGCGGTCGACGATCTTGGTGGAGGCGCCGAGGAACACGCCCATCGACAGGACGGAGCCGCGCTCGACGATCACGCCTTCCGCCACTTCCGAGCGCGCGCCGACGAAGCAATCGTCCTCGATGATCACGGGCGCCGCCTGGAGCGGCTCGAGCACGCCGCCGATCCCGGCGCCGCCAGAAATGTGCACGTTGCTGCCGATCTGCGCGCAGCTTCCAACCGTCGCCCAGGTGTCGACCATCGTGCCTTCACCGACACAGGCACCGATGTTGACGAAGCTCGGCATCAGCACCGCGCCGGGTGCGATGTAAGCGCCGCGACGGACGATCGCGCCGGGCACGGCCCTGAAGGCTGCCGCGGCGAATTCCTTTTCGCCCCAGCCAGCGAATTTCGACGGCACCTTGTCCCACCAGTGCGCGCCGCCCGGTCCGCCAGAGACCGCTTCCATCGGATTGAGCCGGAAGGACAGCAGCACGGCTTTCTTGAGCCACTGGTTGACGACCCATTCGTCGCCGCGCTTCTCGGCGACTCGAGCGTGACCCGCGTCCAGCGCCGCGAGTGATGCATCGACGGCCTGCCGCACCTCGCCTTTTGTGGCGGCGCCGAGCTGCTCGCGCTCCTCCCAGGCGCGATCGATGACCGCCTGAAGCCGGTCGTCCATTGTCTAGTCCCCCAGAATCGATTCGAGCCACTCGTCGACATTGCCGATGCGCTGATCGACCATGCGCTCGTCATAGGCGTGGTTGCCTCGTTCGGAGCCATTGTCGACCCATATCGTCGTCATCCCGAGCGCTTTAGCCGGTGCGAGGTTCTGCGCCATGTCATCGACGAGCAGCGCGCGCGCCGGATCGATGCCGAACCGCTCGCACAGCAAGGCGTAGCCGTGCGGGTCGGGCTTGGGGCGGTAGCTGCTGGCGTGGATGTCGTGGAGATCGTCGAAGTGTTGCGCGACTCCGATGGCGTCGAGCACCCGTCGGGCGTAGGGTGCATCGCCGTTGGTGAAGATGAAGCGGCGGCCCGGCAGCCGCGGGAGCAGCCGCGCGAGGCGCTTGTCGCACTCGACCCGGTCGAGCGCGACGTCGTGCACGTCAGCGAGAAAATCGTGGGGGTCGACGCCATGCTCCTTCATCAGCCCGGCGAGAGTCGTGCCGTGCTCGTGGAAATGGGCCTTCTGGACCCGTCGGGCCTCATCGGGGCCGCAGTCGAGCAGGCGCTGGATATAGGCGCCCATGCGCTCGTCGATCAGCTCGAACAGCGCGCTCGAGGCCGGGTAGAGGCAATTGTCGAGGTCGAAAATCCACTCTCGGACGTGGGCGAAGCGCGGGTCCATGCCGTTGAGAGCCGTAGTGAATTCAAGGCCTTAAGCAAATCGAAAGGATTTCTAAACCATAAGCTCATGCGGGAAGCCGTGCGTTTTCAACGGCTTGAGCGGAGGACTAAGATGACGAAGAGGCTATTCGGCTCGACCGCGTGCGCGGTGGTGCTCGCATTCAGCGTCTCGGCTTGCGGCGGGGGCGGCGGAGGCGTGATGCCGATCGCCCCGGCGCCCAAGAGTCCGACTCCGACCCCCACGCCGACTCCGACTCCAACGCCGACTCCCACCCCGACTCCGACGCCCACGCCGACTCCGACACCGACGCCAATCAACTACGACACGGCCGAATATCGGAACTCGAACTATGCAGTCACCGCAAATGCGATCGCCGCCTACAACGCCGGCGCGACCGGCAAGGGCGTGAAGATCGGGATCGTCGACAGCGGCATCAATCCGAACCTCGACGAGTTCACGGGCAGGATCGATCCCGCCAGCGGCGACGTCGCGGGGCGCCGCGGCGTGAGCGACGAAGGCGGGCACGGCACCGCCGTCGCCGCGGTTGCCGCTGCAGCCCGCAATAACCGGGACACGCTTGGCATTGCATTCGATGCGACGATCGTCAGCCAGCGCGCCGACGAGCCGGGCAGCTGCGCCAGCGAGGATGGCTGCAGCTTCTTCGATCCGGCGATCGCCGACGGGATCGACGCGGCGCGACTCGCGGGCGCCAAGGTCATCAATCTGTCGCTCGGCGGCTCGGATCCGAGCTTTACCCTGTTGTCGGCAATGCAGCGGGCAGTGAACGCGGGCATCGTCATCGTCATTTCCGCGGGCAACGACGGAACCCCCAACCCCGACCCGTTCGCGCTGACCCCGTCGCAGGAATTTCCGGGCTCTGTGATCATCGCCGGCGCAATCGACAGCAGGAGCATGATTGCCGACTTCTCCGACAGGGCGGGCAGCGGCGCCGATTCGTACCTGGTTGCGGTCGGCGTCGAAAATCGCGCTCCCGACCAGACCGGCACCCTGTTCCGATGGTCAGGCACCAGCTTCTCCGCGCCGACCATCAGCGGCGCGGTCGCGCTGATGGCCCAGGCCTTCCCGAACCTCACCGGGAAGCAGATCGTCGAAATCCTGTTCAGCAGCGCGACCGATCTCGGAACGCCGGGCGTCGACAACATTTACGGGCACGGCTCGCTCAATCTCGACCGCGCGTTCCAGCCGCAGGGCCAGACCGCAATGGCCGACAGCCAGACTCCCGTCTCCGGGAGCAACGGCGACTTGCCGCCGGTCGCGGGCGATGCGGCGAGCGGCGAGTCGCTCGGCGCTATCATCCTCGACGGATACGATCGCGCCTATGTGCTCAACCTCGCCAAGACACTTCGCCGCGCGGAGCTCGACCATCCGCTGTCGCGGTCGCTCCAAAACGACGTGAAGGTCGGCGGCGGTCGGGCGGGGCCGCTCAACATCGCGATGACCGTGCGCGAGCGGCACGACCTCGCGCAGGGCTTCGCGCTCGAGCGCATGAACATTGGACCGGAGGATCAGCGCAAGTCGCGGCTGATCGCCGGCTCGGCGGTGGCCAGGCTCGACAACCAGACCGCGGTCGCCTTCGGTTTCGCTGAGGGCGCCAAGGCGATGGAACGCCGGCTCACCGGCTCGTCGCAGGGCGCATTCCTCGTCGCTAACGACATCAGCGGCAATCCCGGCTTCCTCGCCGAGCGCAAGGGCAGTGTCGCGGTCCGCCACGAGTTCAGTGGAACCGGCGTGACCGTGTCCGGCGAAAGCGGCAAGGTGTGGCAGGAGATCAAGACCGACGCGACGGGTTCGCCCTACCGCTGGTCGAGCATTGCGGTCGATCGCCGCGTCGGTCCGACGCGGTTCCAGGTCGGCCTGAGCCGTCTCGACGAGAAGCACAGCCTGCTCGGCGGCCGCATGAGCAACGTGCTCGGCGGCGGCGGCGCGAGCTCGCTGTTCCTCGACACCGAGGCGCGGCGGGACTTCGGCGATGGCTGGAGCGCCACGTTGAGCGCGCGGCGCGGCTGGACCGACTTCAACGGCGGCAGGTTCCAGACGGGCGCTTATGGCTTCGACCTGGCGAAGGCGGGGGTGCTCGGAAGCAACGACCGATTCGGCTTCAGGATCGCCCAGCCCCTGCGCGTCGAACATGGCGGCTTCTCGCTGATGCTGCCGACGTCTTACGATTATGCGACGGGTACCGCGACCAGTTCGCTGAGCCGCATGTCGCTCCGCCCGAGCGGGCGAGAGATCGACAGCGAGATCAGCTACGGCCGCACCTGGCTGGATGGCAACGCGTGGCTCGGCGGAAATCTCTTCTTCCGGCGCGATCCGGGCCACATCGCCAACTCGCCCGAAGATGTCGGCGCGGCAGTCCGCTTCAGCCTCGACTTCTAGGGCTCAGCACTCGGGCTGGAGCAGCGGCTATCTCCGGCGGGGAGTGCGATAGTCGCTCATCGTCAGCGGGGCCGGACAGCCGGCAATGCGGCGATCGACGGCCATGAACGTTTGCGCCGGCGGGAGCTTGGACAGCGGGATCGCGTGCGGCGGACGCTTGCCCATCTTGCGCGCGAACGACATCGGCGTTTCCGGACAGAATCTCGCTTCCGGCGCCGGATTGATCACCGGCATGTCACGTGCTGGCTGGGCGGCTGCCGAAGCGGCAAACAGCAGGACTGGAAGGAGCATCGAAAATCCCCTTTCGAGCCTTGCCTTTAGCAAATGAGAGCTAGACCGTGAAGCTTTCGCCGCAGCCGCAGGCGCCCTTCGCGTTGGGATTTTCGAACACGAAGCCGGCGGCGAAATCGTCCTCGCGCCAATCCATGACCGAGCCGATCAGGTACAGCACCGAGGCGCCGTCGACGTAGAAGGCGCCGCCGGGCGTCTCGATCTTCTCGTCGAACGGCTGCTCCTCGGTCACATAATCGACCGAATAGGCCAGGCCCGAGCAGCCGCGCCGGGGGGTCGACAGCTTGACGCCGATTGCGCTCTCGGGCGCGCGGCTCATCAGCCCGATGATGCGCGCCTCGGCGGCCGGCGTCAGCGTGATTGCCGCCGGGCGGGCACGAAGTTTCGTTTCCTTGTTCATAGCATTCCCAGCTCGAGCCGCGCCTCGTCGCTCATCTTCGACGGATCCCATGGCGGATCCCACACGAGGTCCACGATGGCGTCGCGAATGCCTGGGACCGACAACACCCGCATCTCGACTTCGCCGGGCATCGACTCGGCGACCGGGCAGTGCGGCGTCGTCAGGGTCATCTTGATGTGGGCATCGCCATCCTCGGTAATCGTCACGTCGTAGATCAGCCCGAGTTCGTAGATGTCGACCGGGATTTCCGGGTCATAGATCGACTTCAATACGTCGACGACCGCGGCCTGCAGGTCGCTCCCGGCGCCGCCTTGTGGCTCTTCCGCGGCTTCGCCGGAAAGGAAGCCGGTGAGATAGTCGCGCTTTCGAGCGACGCTCTCCGGCACGCGCGCGCGCGGCGGCGGCGTCACCGCGTCGACTTCATGCGTCTCGATCTTGCGCTCCTCGTTCATCCTCAAAAGCTCACTTGGCGAAAATCCGTTTGACCTGTCCGATGCCCTTGACCAGCGCCGCGATGTCCGAGCTGTCGCTGTGCGCCGCGAAGCTCGCCCGCGCGGTCGCCTCGACTCCGAGCCAGCGCATCAAGGGCTGGGCGCAATGATGCCCGGCGCGGACCGCGATGCCCGCATCGTCCAATATGGTGGCGGTGTCGTGCGGATGCACCCCGTCGACGTTGAAGCTGACGATCCCGGCGCTGTCCTCGGGGCCATAAAGGGTGACTCCGGCGATGCTCCGAAGCGCATCGCGCGTTTCCGCGACGAGCGCGCATTCGTGGGCGTGGATGGCCTCGAGCGACAGCTGCTCGACCCACTTGACCGCGGCATGCAGCCCGACCGCGCCCACGATGTGCGGCGTGCCGGCTTCGAACCTGGCGGGCGGGTCGAGAAACGTGCTGTTCTCGAACGCGACCGTATCGATCATCGCCCCGCCGCCCTGGCACGGGGGCATGGAGGCGAGCAGCTCCGATCGGCCCCACAGGCAACCGATGCCGGTCGAGCCGTAAAGCTTGTGCGCCGAGAAGGCATAGAAATCGGCGCCGATCGCGGCGACGTCCACCGGCAGACGCGGCACCGCCTGGCAGCCGTCGAGCAGCAGCAGCACGCCTTTCGAATGCGCGATTGCTGCCGCTCGCTTCGCATCGAGAATCGAGCCGAGCACGTTCGAAATATGCGCGAAGGCGACGACCCGGTGCTGTTCGCTGAGCATCGCTTCGGCCGCGTCGAGGTCGATCCCCGCGTCGGGGGTCAGCGGCACTGCGTCGATTTCGTATCCGGCGAGCTGCCACGGCACGATGTTGCTGTGGTGCTCGAGCTGGGAGAGCAGGACGCGGTTGCGGCCCCCCTTCGGAAGCGTGCGTGCGACGAGGTTGATCGCCTCGGTGGCGCCGCGGGTAAAGACCAGCTCGCCGGGCTCTCCGCCGATCAGCTTCGAAGCCGCCACGCGCGAAGCTTCGTAAGCGTCCGTCATCGTCGCGGAGCGCTCGTACACGCCGCGGTGCACGGTGGCATAATCGCGCGCATAGGCTTGCGTGATCGCGTCGATGACGGCCTGCGGCTTCTGCGCCGTCGCGGCGCTGTCGAGATAGCGCCAGTCGCCCAGCGCCGGGAACTGATCGCGGACGTCCAATTTCGTCATCCCGGGCTTGACCCGGGATCCGCCTTCTTCGTCCGCGGCAAGGGAAGGCAGGCCCCGGCTCAAGGCCGGGGTGACGGTTGGGTTTTCCATCACACGACCCTCCGCAGCGCTTCCCGCGCCGCCTCGCAGATCGCGTCCGGCTCCGCGGCGCCGTCCCACAGGCCCATGACGAAGCCTTCGAGCAACAGCGCGCGGGCGGTCGCCGGGTCCATGCCGCGGCTCTCGGCGTAGAACAGCTGCATCGGATCGAGCTCGCCGACGGTAGCGCCGTGGGCGCATTTCACGTCGTCGGCGTAGATTTCGAGCTCAGGCTTGCAGTTCGCGGTCGCGCCGCGGTCGAGCAGCATGGCCTTTACCGATTGCTCACCGTCGGTGTGCTGCGCGCCGCGCGCGACCTCGACCTTGCCGAGGTACGACCCGACGGCCTTGCGGTTCAGAACCGAGCGCACCGTCTGTCGCGAGCGGCCGTTGGGCTGGAGATGCTTCACGTTGGTGACGATCTCGTTGGTCGAGAGGCCGGTGCCGATGTTGGCGGCGTAGAGATCGAAATCGGCGCCCTCCTCGAGGCTGACGTCGAGCTCGATGCGCCCGTATACCGGCGCAGCGTTGAGCGCGAAGATGCGCGCTTTCGCGCCTGCGCCGAGCGCGAGCTGGACGCGGCGCAGCTGCACGTCATCGGCGACGGGAAGCCAGATTTCCTCGAGGCTTTCGCCCGCGCCGACGGTCAGCGTAACCGGTTCGGCGAACTGCTCCCAGACGGGCCTGAGCGCGTCGAGGTCGGCGTAGCGCCAGTCCTCCTGGCGGCGGGTCGGGAAGGGCGCGGTCATAGCAATTCCTCCCCGGTACGGGGAGGGGGACCGGCCGGCGCAGCCGGACGGTGGAGGGGGGCGAGCGAAGCGAGCCTGGCGCGCGCAGAGAGGCGGGCCCCCTCCGTCAGGCCTGCGGCCTGCCACCTCCCCGTTTCGGGGAGGATTTGAGGATCGCGCCTCACGCCGCCGCCTCCGCATAGCCTTCGCGCTCGAGCTCGTGCGCGAGTTCCGGCCCGCCGGAGCGGACGATCTTGCCATGCGAGAGCACGTGCACCTTGTCCGGTTCCACGTAATCGAGCAGTCGCTGGTAATGGGTGATCAGCAGCACGCCCTTGTCGGGCGCGCGCATGATCCGGTTGATCCCCGCGCCGACGGCTTTCAGTGCATCGATGTCGAGCCCGCTGTCGGTCTCGTCGAGGATCGCGAAGCTGGGGTTCATGATGCCCATCTGGACCATCTCGGCGCGCTTCTTCTCGCCGCCCGAAAAGCCGACATTGACCGGGCGCTTGAGCATTTCGGCGTCCATTCCGAGCAGCTTCGCCTGCTCACGCGCGAGCTTGATGAACTCGGCGCCGCTTAGCTCGGACTCGTCGCGCGCGCGGCGCTGTGAATTGAGCGCTTCGCGCAGGAATTGCAGCATCGACACGCCCGGAATCTCGACGGGGTACTGGAAGCCGAGGAACAGGCCGGCTGCAGCACGTTCATGCGGGTCGAGGGCGAGCAGGTCCAGCGCCCCATCGTCATCCCGGGCTTGACCCGGGACCCGCCTGCCTTCTGCCTCGCCCGAAGAAAAGGCAGGCCCCGGCTCAAGGCCGGGGTGACGCGTTGGTGTGAACGTCGCCGACCCCTCCGTCACCTCATACCCGGGCCGTCCCGCCAGCACGTACGCCAGCGTCGACTTGCCAGAGCCGTTGGGCCCCATGATCGCGTGCACCTCGCCGGCCGGCACGGAGAGCGTGACGCCGTTGAGGATCGCCTTGCCGGCGACGGTCGCGTGGAGTTTGGAAATGTCGAGCATCAGCGGGCCTTTTCGTGGCCGCTTCCGGCCGGACAATTGAGCAGGAAATAGTGGCGCAGTGAATCCATCGCGTCCTCGCGGATGCCTTCGAGCATGCGCTTGTCGTTGAGCGCCTTCTGGCGGTCGTCGAGCGCGGCCTGGAGCAGGTCGAGCTGCTTCTCGCTGTCCTTCCGCTCCGCCGTCTTCAGATCGGCCGCCTCGCGCAGCGTGCGGCGCTGGTCCGACAGCGACAGCCGGTCAGTGACGATCGCCGCCTGCTCGCGATAGGCACCGAGCAGGAACTCGCTCCGCCGCTGTGCCTCGCCCGCGAACATCGGGTTCACCGCCGCGCGATCGCACCGCGCCACCGCCTGATCGAGCGAATCGAGATCGGCCGACGCCGCAGC